>JBEKDY010000176.1:0-9384 GCA_050014115.1 Candidatus Sulfotelmatobacter sp.
GCGCGCGATGCCATTGATGCCCTGCTGGCGCACCGCGAAGTAGCCGTGAAGCACACCGGAGTCTTCGGTTGCTCGACCAAGTGGAAAGAGAAGCAGGCCTCGCGTCTGGATGCGCTTCGCAAAATCGAGTCGCAACCCGTGCAACTGGAGATGGTTTCAGCTGTCGACCTGAAAACGTTGCACGCGAATCCCACCCACAAAATGTTGCTCGTAAGTTTTTGGGCGACATGGTGCGGCTCCTGTATCCACGAGTTTCCCGATTTCGAGGACACGTTCCGCATGTATAGCGATCGCGATCTGGAGTTAGTGACAATAGCCGCCAACATGCCCGACGAAAAAAACTCAGTAACGCGGGTGCTCGAGAAGATGCATGCCACCAGCCGGAATCTGCTGTTCGCTTCCGACGATACCGCCGCGTTGCAGGCCGCCTTCGACCCCACCTGGGAGTCAGCGGTGCCTTACACGGTCCTGATTGCTCCCGATGGGAAAGTCCTTTATCAGAAACAAGGCTCCGTGGACATGCTGGAATTGCGCAGAACCATTCTGGCAAACTTGCCGTCAGACTACGCGGGCTTTAACAAATATTGGTCGGGCAGTAAGTAAAAGGCACAGTCGAAGATTCTCGTCCGGTTTCCTTTGCGACCTTTGCGGCTGTTCTTTGCGTTCTTTGCGGTTAAAGGCTTTAGAGCCTCGCTCGAAAAAAAAACAGCCCGCAAGTTGTGAAACCTGCGGGCCGTCCGGCGGACTGTTTGGGATTGACCAAGAGGTGGTCACTCTACGTGGCCTCTCACGGCAACTCCGGGGTGTACCCGATCGACGCCGCTGACCGACCTGAGTCAAGCAGACGCCAATCCTCATTCACCGGTTAGTGTGCGGGCTGTAGCTTCGGCGCGTCGCGTATTCGCGGCTGCGTCCCAAGCCCCGCTTAGAGCAACCAGCCCTAAGTCTCAGCCACCTCACCTGGTCTTAGACTCCCACAACAACTGCCACTACATTCAGAACTTGTCATTCGACCACCTCCTTTCCGGTGTAATCGCACAATAACGCTCCAGAGTTTTGTTTGTCAATGACAACTGGAGCCCCCGTGCGAGATACGAAACCCGATAACGTGTAAAGGCGATTTTTCAACAGCTATCCCCTGGGTTCCCCGGTCTCGGCTGAGTCGGCCCGAAGAGCGCGTTCCTGGGAGTTGGCCCTTGGCAATCAATCGTCGAGGCGGAGCACACGGTCGGAATCCGATTGCGGCTCAAGCAGGGTTGTAGAGTTGCCGATGATTCCTGTGGAGGGCTGTTTCATGAGAGGGAAGGTTCTGGTTTTGGCGATTGTGGGCATGGCCTGGTTGTGGGGATGGAGCCAGATCGATGACGACCAGGCCAGAATCCTGAACCTGGAAAATGCGTGGAATCGATCGGTGCAAACCAAAGACACGGCGGGGCTCGACATGCTGCTGGCGCCGGAACTGGTGTACGTCGGGATTGAGGGCAAGCTGATGAGTAAGGCCGAGTATATGGCCAGCGTGCAATCGCCGTTGGAGCATCCCGCACGAGTGGTGAGCGAATCCATGAAAGTGCACGTCTTCGGTGCAGCTGCCATCGTCGACGGCGTGTATCGGGAAAATGGCATCAAAAAGGGGAAACCGTATACGCTGCGGGCACGCTTTATCGACATGTGGGTGCGCCGCCGGGATAGTTGGGTGTGTGTAGCCAGCGACGGGACGGTGATGGGTCCTTGAGTGGCAGCGTCACTCTGCCGCCGTTGTCGAGCGTTCCGGCGATGCGATGCCGGATGATTCCGCTTCATCTCGGTCAATCTCGCCAGATGCATTCTCCGCGGGATAGTTGAAGAAGAGCTGATTGCCGTCGGGATCATCGACCACCAGAAGTCGGTAGCCCCACGAACCCTCCTTGACCGGCACGCCCTTGGCCTCGAGTTCCTTGCGCAGCGCGTCCACTGCGGCAGCCGCGGCCTCGCGCGACGCCGGTTCGACGTTCAGGGACTCGACGTTCAGGGAAATGAAGATCAACCCTTTGCCAATCTTTTCCGGCCACGTGTCGGCCAGGATAAGCGCGCAGCCCTGCCGGTCGACCTGCGCGACGTGCGCTCTTCCGTTCTCGTCGTAGCGCCAGGGGCTCGTGAAGCCCAGCCGGTTCACGTAAAAGCGGAGCGAGGCCTCAACATCGGTCACATGCAGGACGGGGCGCGCGAACCAGTCGGTCATAAATATGTATCCCCAGTATGTATCCTCGAATCTAACAGCGGGAAATCTACTTCCAATTCTGTCATTCCTCAAGGCCGAAGCCCAAAACGGCCACACCAAATTACTGCTACCATCTCGATGGGAAACTACCTGATTCGTGGACACGAACGAAATACTGCCCGCACCACTGCCGGAAAAGCCCGTGCGCAGGAGCCCGTCGAAAGTCCTTGGCCGGGTCTTCAAAGCATTTCAGTATCGCGATTTCCGCCTGATGTGGATTGGCGCCTGCACCTCCAGCATCGGCACCTGGATGCAAATCGTGGCCCAGGGATGGCTCATCTACCGCCTTAGCCACTCCGCATTCCTGCTGGCGCTCGATCAATTTCTCGGCGGCATCCCCATCTTCTTATTCTCTCTGATCGGCGGCGTGGTCGCCGATCGCCTGGAGCGCAGAAAAATTCTGCTCGGTTCGCAATATGTCCAGATGACGACGGCCGCCATCCTCACCGTTCTGGTGGCGACGGGTCACGTACACGTCTGGCACATTCTTTGCCTTTCATTCGTTTCCGGATTCGCGCAGGCGTTCGGTGGTCCCGCGTACCAGGCCCTGATTCCCACGCTGGTCGATAAGGACGATATGCCCAACGCCATCGCCCTGAATTCCATCCAGTTCAACGTGGCAATCATGGTGGGTCCGGCGCTGGCCGGGCAGGCCTTAGGCAAGCTCGGCGAAAAATGGTGCTTCGGCCTGAACGCGGTTTCCTTTCTCGCGCCGATCATTTCGCTGACGCTCATCACCACCCGCTTCCTGCCGGTAAAAACCGCGGAGTCCATGTTCACCAGCCTGAAGCAAGGTATCCGGTTCGCCCGCCGGCAAGGTTCCATGGAAGCCCTGATTATTCTGGCTTTCTGCATGACTGCGCTAAGCATGCCCATGCGCACCTACATTCCCGTCTTCGTGAAAGACATTTTCCATCGCGGCCCGGAAACCTACGGCAACCTCCTCGCTCTCATGGGACTCGGTTCCATCTGCGGTTCGCTGACCATCGCCAGCGCGGGCAATTTCAAGAGAAAAGGACTGGTCGCTCTCGGCGCGCTCGCCTGCCTGGGCGCAGGGATTTCCGGCTTCGCGCTTTCCAAATCTCTGCCCCTCAGCGAGTCCCTTCTGGTTCTGGTCGGCGCGTCGATGATGGCAGTCTTCGCCACGGTGAATTCGCTGGTGCAGCTGATCACCACCAACGAAATGCGCGGCCGCGTCATGAGCGTCTACAACTTCGCCTTCCGCGGCGGCATGCCCATGGGCAATCTGCTCTCCGGATGGCTCGTCCCCTTGTTCACCGCTCCGGTCGTGCTCAGCGTGAACGGAGTCCTGCTGATCCTGGTCGCCCTCTACTTCGCGCTCGTACAACGAAGAATGGCCGCCCTTTGACCCGCACTGCTAGAACCGTTGAAGTCCAAAATCGCCCTCGCGCGCATCTACTTCTCAGAACTCCGATCCACGCTGTGATCCCCTGTGTCCTCTGTGCTAAAGGCTTTAAGACGGCACCGAAAATGCCGCCCCCCGCAGCGTCCGCGCCCCCCTTTAGGTATATTTGATCTAGGGCGCCTGAGCGTCCGGTTTCACTGCATCCTAGATAATTGGTTTCGTGCATCGTAGATTTCGAGCATCCCGGATTTCGTGCATCCTAAGATTCTAGATAAAGATAAAACGGAGAACGCCTGACAATGACCCGTTTCGCAGCCGCAGCTCTGGCTCTGATGATTTTTTTCGCTTCTTCCGCGTTCGCGCAAAACTCAAACCCAAAAATCCAGGTTTTCGGCGGCTATTCCCTGGTGCATGCTGACACTGGCGGATTAACCAGTTCCGCCCTCAATACGGATCTGGACCAGCCCACCAACATCTTCAGCGTGGCCCACAACTTCAGCGGATGGAATTCCGAAGTGCAATACAACTGGAAGCCCCGGCTGGGCTTTGTCGCCGACTTCGCCGGCCACTACGGCAATCCTTTTTCCAGCTCGAACCAGGCACTCGTCCAGCTCCCCGACGCCAACGAGTACTCCCTCATGGGTGGCGCGGTGTACACCTTCAAAGCCATATCGAAATTCACGCCCTTCGCCCACGCCCTGGTCGGCGGTGAGCGCTACCACCTGGACGCAGGCTCCATCCCTGGCCTCTTCGGCTCCTCCCAATACGTCACCGACTGGGCCCTCGCCGGAGCCGTCGGCGCTGGCGTCGACTACAAGGTCTACCCCCGCTTCTCCGTCCGCCTGGCCCAGTTCGACTACTACTACACCGGCCACGACCTGAACGCCATCTACGACCACGCCTTCGGCCCCAACGTGCTCCCCAGCTTAAGCAGCCACGAAAACAACCTCCGCTTCTCCGCCGGAATTGTGGTCAAGTTCTGAGAGGGGGGGTGCGGCAAAGCGCAGATGCTGTACTAACGCGTGTTGGGACACGGGCTGGTTGCTGTCTGAAAAAGTGGGTTGAGGTTTAGATCGAAACGTTTCACGCGATCGGGCCCGGCCCGCTCAATCTGGCTCGCACGAGTAACAATACGGCGGTCAACCAGAGCACCGCCGCCATAGTCAGTCCCGCGGACAACAACCGGGTGCCGGGGTCGCGGATCAGCGAGCACCCGAGGATACCAAGGACCGAGAGCACTCCCGTCCAATAGTAAAGCGGCACTTCGAATACGCGCGCCAAGGGAATAAAATGCAGGCCGACGATAATGGCGACCTCAATCGGAATCCAAACGCTTAGGCCAAGGCGCGCCAGCAGCATCGCGCCTAGCCATATCATCCCGCCTTCGGCTCCAAATATGATTCCAAAGACTATGCCCGCGCGCTTTCCCTTGGCCGCTGCGACCGGATCATGGATGCTCGGGATGTTTCTTAAAGCCGTAATCCGCACGATGCACAGAACGACCAATACAATGGTTGCCACCGACGCGGCCGGAATTGACCACACAGGGTGCGCGGGCCAGAGGGCAAGCGCCATGATGCACCACGCAGAGCCGAAAAGCGTGAGGATGGCCGCCCCCGCAATGCTGCCGCGGACGTGCGCTACAGTCGACATGCCTTCACGATAGCGATTGGTCGGGATACACGCAACGGGCTAAAGCTTTCCATCAACGCCGATTTCAGACACTACCCACCCTACTTTTTCACATCCCCGTAACATTCCCCGCGTATAGTCCCTCCTTTCGCGGCAGTTTTTACTCTACGCAGCTCAACGAGGAACTCATGGCCACCGCCACCGTACTCGACGTAAAGCCCCAGTCCGCACTCGACGCCAAATTCTCCCGCTCTCCCGGCAAACTCGGCATGATCATTTTCGGCCTCGTCCTGATCGTGGGCGTGCTCTACTCCGGAACCAGCCTGCTCCGTGATCTGTCGAACGTTCACGCCGAATCGATTCTGCCTTATGTGCTGCTCGGCATCGCGCTGCTGGTGGCCCTCGGCTTCGAGTTCGTCAACGGATTCCACGACACCGCCAACGCCGTGGCCACGGTCATCTACACGCATTCGCTCGAGCCGCACATCGCGGTGGTGTGGTCCGGCTTCTGGAATTTCCTGGGAGTGCTCGTCTCCAGCGGCCTGGTCGCTTTCGCCATCATCTCTCTGCTTCCCGTGGAACTGATCCTGCAAGTCGGCAGCAAGGCCGGATTCGCCATGGTCTTCGCCCTGCTGGTCGCCGCCATCATCTGGAACCTCGGCACCTGGTGGTTCGGTTTGCCCGCCTCGAGTTCGCACACGCTGATCGGCTCCGTCATCGGAGTCGGCATCGCCAACCAGCTCATCAACGGCCGCTCCGGCACCAGCGGCGTGGACTGGGGCCAGGCCACAAACATCGGCTATTCCCTGCTGCTCTCACCGATCGTCGGCTTCGCCGGCGCCGCGCTCTTGCTGCTGCTCGCCAAAGCACTGATCAAAGACGAAAAACTCTACCGCGCTCCCGAAGGCACCGAGCCGCCGCCGCTCTACATTCGCGCCCTCCTCATCCTCACCTGCACCGGAGTCAGTTTCTTCCACGGCTCCAATGACGGACAAAAAGGTATGGGCCTGATCATGCTGATTCTCATCGGCACCGTCCCCACCGCTTACGCCCTCAACCACGCCGTCACTTTCCAGCAGTCGCAGGATTTCATCGCCGTCAGCCAGCAGGCCGCTGATACCGTCAGCCACTACGTCAGCCCCGATGCCGTCATCGGCGACGCACGCGACGACCTCACCGACTACATTCGCACCAAACAATTCACCCCCAACACCATGCTGGCCCTGCGCAACCTGATCAACGACATTGGCAACGAAACCAGCCTCTACAAGGAATTGAAAAACGTTCCCAACGACCGCGTGCGCAACTTCCGCAACGATATGTATCTGGTAAGCGAAGCCCTGCGCCTGATGAAGAAGAGCGGCAAGCCCGCGATTTCCGATGCCGACAACGCCGTGCTCGCCAACTACAAAAAGCACGTCGACTTTTCCACCCGCTTTATTCCCCTGTGGGTAAAAGTCGCCGTCGCGATGGCGCTGGGACTGGGCACCATGGTGGGATGGAAGCGCATCGTAATCACCGTCGGCGAAAAAATCGGCAAGAGCCACTTGACCTACGCCCAGGGCGCAGTCGCCGAAATCACCGCGATGGCAACGATCGGCGCCGCCGACGGCTTTGGCCTCCCCGTAAGCACCACGCACGTTCTTTCGTCGGGCATCGCCGGGACCATGGCCGCCAACCACTCCGGCATCCAGTGGTCCACAGTCCGCAACCTGGCCCTGGCCTGGGTCCTGACCCTGCCAGTAGCCATGATGCTGTCAGGATCGCTATTCTGGCTTTTCCGGAGAGTGTTCTAGGGACGCACTCTAAATGAGTCGCAGAACTTCCTCGGCTCTGTCATTCAGAGCGAAGCGAAGAATCCCTCGCGGTGCCCGCGCTGCCGGGCGAGCCTAGAGGGGCTTCCACCATATGCTTTAGTTGTCTTCGTGCGTGGCCGAGCGTCTTTACGGCAGCCCGAACGCGTATACCGCGCTGCCCGCCGCGATGGCAACATACTCTTTTCCGTCGACCGCAAAGGCCATCGGCGCAGCATAAACCGCACCGCCCATCTGGAAATGCCACAGCGGCTTCCCTGCCGCCGCGTCCATCGCGATGAAGTTTCCCTCCGCGTCGCCGGTGAAGACAAGTCCTCCTGCAGTCGACAGCACCCCCGACCACGTCGGCGACGTGTGCTCAAACTTCCACTTAACCTGTCCCGTCGCCGGGTCGATGGCCTTCAGGAATCCGCGATAAGGCCTGGCCTCCTCCGAAGGAAAATAGGCGCTGCCGTAATACGCGTGCCCGGCCTCGTAAGGTTGCGGAGCGGTACTGAAGATGTCGCACTGGTCGCGGGCCGTCACATAGAACAGCCCGGTCTGCGGATCGTACGTCGGGGCCATGAAGTTGGTTGTGCCCAGCGCGCCCGGACACACCGTGTGCCCCTCCAGCGTCGGCGAAGCATTCTGATTTGCGACCGGACGCCCCTCGGCGTCCTTCTCATCACTCCACGTAGTCTTACCGTAGGCGTTCGCCGATATCAGCTTTCCGTTTGTGCGATCAATCACATAAAAGAATCCGTTGCGGTTCGCTTGCGCGATCAGATGCTTGCTCCCGGCATCGACTATCACCGGCACCTGAGTTGCGTCCCAATCATGCTCGTCGTGCTTGGTGAATTGGAAATACCAGTTCAGCTTGCCGGTGCCGGCATTCAAGGTCAGCAGCGTGTTGCTGTAAAGATTGTCGCCCGCCCGTCCCTCGCCGCGATTGGAGGGTGCAGGATTTCCCGTCGGCCAGAAAATCTGGTTGGTCGTCGCATCGTAAGTCCCTGTGTTCCACGCCGGCGCGCCGCCAACTTTCCACGAATCGCCTTCCCATGTATCATGCCCCGGCTCGCCCGGCCCCGGCACGGTGTAGAAGCGCCACCGCCGTTTGCCGGTCGCAGCGTCGTAGGCGTCGATGAATCCGCGCACTCCATACTCGCCGCCGGATACACCAATCACCACGAGGTCCTTCACCGCGAGCGGAGCGACGGTGAAGCTGTGTCCGGATCGATAGTCGGCCGCAACCACGTCCCACACGACGTTTCCAGTCTTGGCGTCGAGCGCGATCACATGCGCATCAAGCGTCCCAAGAAAAACTTTGTCGCCAAGAATGGCAAGCCCGCGATTCACCCGCCCGCAGCACGGACGAATATCTCCAGGCAGCGGATGCTGAAACATCCAGATGGGGCGCCCAGTTCGCGCGTCAAGGGCAAAGGCGCGGTTGTCTTGCGCCGTGGCGTAGAGAATGCCGTCCACCACCAGCGGACTTGTTTCCAGCTTGCCAGTAGCGCCGGTCTGGTACACCCACTTCGCGGTCAGAGTGCGAACGTTGGCAGTGTTGACCTGGTCCAGCGCGCTAAAGCGCCGGCCCAGGTAGTCGCCGGAGTAAGTCATCCAGTTCTGTGGCTCCTTCGCGGAGTTGAGCAACCGGTCGAACGTAACCTGCGCATGAGTGCCGTCCGCAAACGCTACGCACCCGAACAGGATTGCGAGCCCTCCCGTCAAAAGGGAAACACTCCGCGCTCTCTGCGGCCGTTCTCCGCGATCTCTGCGATTAAGCCTGTTCATTTCGCACCCACGCTGATCAGGTAGGCCACAATGTCCTCAAGGTCCTTGTCGCTCAAAATGTCCGCATTGTATTTCGGCATGGTCGACTCACGGCTCTTCTGAAACGAGCGCAGCTTGTCTTTCTCCAGCAGATAAATCTGCTCGTTCCTATCCATGATCTGCACGCTGAAGCTGTCTTCATTGAGCGTCACGCCCTTGATTTCCTTTCCGTCAGCGGTGACTACTTTGACGCTCTCATACTCCTGCGGAAACTCTTTCGTGGCTTCGCTCAGCCCCCACGCAAGGCGCCGGCTGGGATTGCGCACCGAATCAATGATCGCCTCACGCGTGCGCGATCCGCCCACGGATGTGAGTTCGGGCCCAAGCCGTCCGCCCCTGCCTGCGACCATGTGGCACAGCGAGCAGTTACCGTCACCGTAAAACAATTCTTTGCCGTGCGCCGCATTGCCCGAGGGCTGCGCTGCCGCCTTCACTTCCTGGCCGCGAATGTAAGCAATGATTTGCCAGATTTCCTCATCGGTCATGCCGACGCCCTGGCCGTT
>JBEKDY010000177.1:0-19099 GCA_050014115.1 Candidatus Sulfotelmatobacter sp.
TCGCCGAGGTCGTCCTTGTAGATTTCGCCGATGGTGAACAACGCATCGCAGCGATATTTGCTGCCGGGATACTCGCGGCGCAGAAATTTGTACTCCCCGATCGCGCTGTTCAGAATTTTGGAGTCATCAAAGCGGCGGCCCATCTCGACTAGCGTCTCCGCCACCGCCACCACGCTGGGATCGGCCTTGGTAGAGGTCGGCGCGCCGTAGTACACGCTGCGGTAGGCGTTGATCACATGCTGGTAATCCCTGCGGGTGAGGTCGGCGGGCGGACGCCCGTTCACCGCCTCGCGCATGCGCTCGGCGGAGGCGAAGCGGTCGTGCGCCCACGACTCAGTGTGGTGGACGCGCGCGTGCGCCGGCAATCCGGAGAGCAATGCCAGAAGCAGCGCTCCCCAGCGCAAGCCGCGCTGGCTCGATAGGGTCTTCAAAATCTTCGGCCTGTACCTGCTACGTTCGCCGTGGTTGAAACTGTTTTGGTTGAAGCTTGTTTCGAACCCGCTTCGTGACGCTGAGAGAAAGTCCGCCAAAACTGCAAAGTGAATCAGTGTTTCTTGCAAATCACCTGTTTCTAGAAATCGGAGTTCCTAAAAACGGCTTTCCGATTAATCCGTGTTGCTGATATAAAGCACGCCCCGCGAATCCCGCTTAACCCGGACCGGTTCGCGCGAAGGAGTGGCCGGCCCAAAATCGACACCCCCGTAGTAGAGCGTGGTAATTCTCCGCACATAGTTCTGGGTCTCGGCGTAGTGCGGAACGCCCGAACTCCGCGCCACAGCGCCCGCGCCCGCGTTATAGGCTGCCAGGGTCAGGTTTACGTCCCCGCCATAGTTCTCGAGGAGCTGTTTCAGGTGCCGGACACCGGCATCCACGTTCTGCTCGGCGTCAAACGGGTTTTTCAGGTTCAACTGCCGCGCCGTCCCGGGCATTAGCTGCATCAACCCCATCGCGCCCTTGCGCGACACCGCGTTCGGATTAAAATTCGATTCCACTTTCACTACCGCGCGCACCAGGTTCGGGTCCACGTTGTGTCGACTGGCCGCTTCGGCGATGGCCGCATCAATTTCGTCCGCAGTCGCAATGTGCCCGCTGAAGTTGGCATTCTGAATCTTGGCCCTGGCGGACTGGTTCGAGTCGTGCGCCAGATACTGGCTCACTTCCGCGGCCGCCGATCGCGCCGCGCGCATCGAAGCCGCATTCGGCGCCGGCACCGGCTTCCAGCGGTTCTCTTTCGCGCTCCAATACACCAGCGAGTGCCGCGGCGCTTCCGCACTTTGAGAGCGGGACTGCTTCTTGGGCGCGTCGTCGTTCACGTAGACTTTGTGCCCGTGTTCGTCGGTCGCAGTAATGGTTTGGGAGTCTTCATCCGCCGCCCACACCTGGGGCAGACCGAGAGAAAGAAAGGTCGCGATTGCCATGCTGGCCATCAGGGCGATTTGCAGGCGTTTACGCATGTCCGGGTGTTGTTTCACCTTCTCCTTTGGCCGGAGGACATACCTCACCCCCGACTTCCCTACCCGGAACCTGACGGAGAATACTTACAACCAGAGTAAGTCAATTATAGGCTCGGGGGGATGGTGCGGCAACCATTCCGAAGGGGTATAGAACCACCAGAGTAACTTTCGTAAGTCTCTGAAAATAAGATGTTTAGTTTTTCCCGTGGTTACCAGCGATGGGCCGAAACCAGTAGGCCTCAGGGTTTCGCCGCAGGCACGGTCCGACGATAGAGCGGCCAGTGCTGCGCCAGCTCGCGTACCACTGGGCTGCCGACCCGGTATGCGTTCTCGATCGCCTCGGCATAGGCCGCGTAGTTGCCCGTCGCCTCGCTCTTGAGAAGATCCGCGGGCGACGAGCCCTTGGGCGGCATCGTGAAGTCGCTGCCGGTTCTGAGATCAAGCACCCGCCGCAGATCGGCCCGGCGGGCATGAGCAAGAAACGTGAGCGCCTGCAGATAGGCGGAGTCTTCCTCAGCCGAGGTCGTGAAGCGGCCTTCGCCTTTGGTCCAGTAGGGCACCCATTTCTCCGCCCAGTCATAGCCGGCCCGCGCCGCCTTGAGCTTTTCGTCGTCCGGCAGGGCAAGGTCACGCGTCAGTCCGTAGGCCCAAGCCGCGAGTCCGCCGTTCAGGTCATAGGCCAGAGTGCCATTGTCGGACACTGCCGGCGGCGCCGGCTGCTCGAAAGGCGTGGCCCGGTCATAGGCCACAATGCCGGTCGGCCAGTCACCCGGAATCTCGCGCCCATCGATTTCGTAGGCCAGATCGCCGTCGACAATATGACTCGCCCACGCCGCCGAGCCCACCGACGCCCGGTTGGGATTGATGCCGGCGATGCCAGCCAGAATCCAGTAAGCCTTCGTGAGGTCGAAGCGCGGGTCGAGGCCGAGCGCCATAATCGAAGCCGCCGCACTGGCCTTGCCCGCACCCGTCACGATGCCCAACACGCGGTCCTTGGCGTTGTAACGCAGCGACCGGTAGCCCTGGGGAAACGGCAAAATCTCGGGCAGCGGATAGTGCTCCACCCAGTTCTGGAACTCGCCCGGCTCGTCGCCAGTATCGTTGCCCACCTCGAACGTGGTCACCACCACTACGCGGATCTCGAGCGGCGCCGGCGCGGCGGTCACGACGCCAGACAAGGCGAGTCCCGCAAGAAATACTCCTGCCCATCTCACTAGTCGCCAGCTCATCTGCGGTCCCGGTCGGGGCAAGCCATTCATTCTCAGATCTGAAGATCTCTCCGGTGCAAGGGTGCCCCATTTCTCGCGCGCATTCTGCGCGAGAAGTGGGGCTTTTACCGTGTAGCGCTTCTGGCCATGTAGCCCTTCGCCGCCCTCAAGCCTTTTCCAACGCGACCGCAAACGCATCCAGCGACAGCGACCGCAGCAGATTCCGCCGCATGCCGCGCTGCACCTCGGCCAGCCGGTCGGAGGTCGCGGCGATCCATTCGAAGTCGACGGATTCGGCCAGCTTGCCCAGTTCGGCGGGAATGTCAGTGTTGCATACCAATTGCGGAGCGGCAGATCCGAGGAACATCAAGTCCCGCAGAAGTGAGTAAAGAGCGTGCACCAGGTGCTCGGTTTTTTCCCGACCCTCGGTGCCTGGACGATAAGTTTCCGTGACTTTGAAAAGTTCCCCGTGCTCGCCGGCGCGCACAGCCGAATTCAGAATAGTGAGCGCATCCGCCCGAGCCGCCACATAAGCGGCCAGATCGAAGTTGAGGGCGCGGCCCAATGCTCCCTCACTCAGCCGGGCCACCAGCGCCCGCTGCGGAGCCTTCCACTCCGGACGCCGCTTCGCCAGATCGCTCTCGATCTCCTCGACCCCAAGCGCTCGCAGAGGAAACGTCATCGACCGCGAACGGATCGTCGCCAGCAGCTCCCCGGGATTTTCCGACAGCAGCAGAATCGTAGCGAACTCTGGAGGCTCTTCCAGCACCTTGAGCAGCGAATTCGCCGCCTCTTTGATGAACGCCGAATCGGTAAAAATATAAACCCGCTCGCGCCCCTCGGCCGGCCGGTAATAAATGCTGTCGATCACCCGCCGCACCTGGTCCACCTTGACCATCATCTGCGGCGGGTCGGGAGGAATAATGAGCACATCCGGATGGGTCTGAACAAAAATGCGCGCTTCTTTCTTGTCGGCATCGCGCATATTGTCGCGGGCCTCGACCGCCTCGGCGAAGCGCGCATCCAGGTCAGCGGCCTGGGCGATACGGGTACAGTTGGCGCAGCGTCCGCAGAAGTCCGGCAGGCCGTCGGTTTCAACCGGGGCAAGGCAGTTCATAGCCTGCGCCAGCATCAGCGCAAGCGTATATTTCCCCGACCCGCCAGCTCCCGAAAGAATCACCGCATGCGGAAAGCGCTCGCGCGCCAGCATATCGCGCAGGCGATGGACGGTCTCGGCATTGCCATGAAAATCGGAGAAGGGCATGGATCAGGCCAAATCAGAATCTACCACGGAGGCACTGAGGCACGGAGAAAACCAAGTCATGCCCGTCGAGCGCGAACACTTGCAGCTTTGAGTTTGAATTCTGAGCTTTGACTTTACCTTTTCTCCGTGTCTCAGTGCCTCCGTGGTGAAAATTCCAGCCGCTGATTCAAAATTCCCAGTATGCTCCGATGCGTCTGATCGGGCGTGCCCCGCGCATCGATCAGAACCACGCGCCCCGCCTCCCGTGCCGCGATCGCCAGATACCCTTCGTGGACGCGCCCGAAGAACGTCCGCGTCTCCTGCTCGAAGCGATTTTCGTCTGCGTGCCCGCGGCCGCCACTCTTCCCGCCACGCTTATTGCGACGGCGGGCCCGGCTCACGCTCATGGTGGGGTTCGAGTCGAGCAGCAGAGTGAGATCAGGCTGGAGATTTCCGCACAGCACGCGATGCAACTCCAGCACCGCCGCGCTGCCCAACTTGCGGCCGCTACCCTGGTAAGCTTCCGTGGAGTCGGTGAAGCGGTCGCACAGCACAATGCTGCCATGTTCAAGCGCGGGCGCAATCACCTCGGCAATATGCTGCGCGCGCGAAGCAAACATCAGCGCCATCTCGGCCAGCGGATCGAGCCCCGACGTGCGGGAATCCAGCAGCACCTTGCGGATTTTCTCCCCCGTCGCCGTTCCCCCCGGCTCGCGCGTTTCCACCACCTTCTGTCCCGCGGCGCGCAGCGCCGCCGCCAGCTTGCGCATCTGCGTGCTCTTGCCGGTTCCGTCAAGCCCTTCGAATGTTATGAACTTTCCGCGCCGTGACATCGTGGAGATGATAGCAGCGCGGGCAGCAGCGGGTCAGTTTCCGCTTCAGCCAGTCCGGCAGTCAGGCGTCCAGAAACGAACACTGATTTACAGAAGCGGACAGCCGACCGGATAACCTAAGGCGCATGGCCCGGAGCTACTTCAATGCTGGCAAGCGACTTATTCGATTCTCATCGGGCCAGATTTCTGGCAGATGAATTGCAAACGGCCTTAGGCTCGAAGAGCAATCGAAGCGCAACTCACGGAGGCCTGCCATGGCGCACTTTGAACGGATTCGCGATGTGATTTCCGGCCCATTCAGTCCCGAGGTCATCCGCCAGCGCACGGCCGCCGGATGGCAAATGGTGTCGATCGAATGGCGGCGCGAGCTGCCCGACTCGGAAGCTCCGACTCAAGGCGCGTTCAGCGACGATATCCCCTACGGCCTCCGCATCTCGGACGACTGCCTGCGCCTCGAGATCGATCCCCTCGAGAACCGCACGCTCATGCTCATGATGGAGTTGCTGGTGCAGGACTTTTCTTATTCCAGCATCGTCAGCGACCTGAACGAAAAAGGCCTGCGCATGCGGGACGGCCGGCCCTGGAGCCGCATAGCCGTATTCAATATGACGCCGCGCCTCATCGAAGTGGGCCCGCGCATCTTCTCCACCGAAGAGTGGCAGAAGCTGCGGCAGAGGTTTTCGTCAAAGCAGCCAGAAGTTTTCTAGGCGGTTGCGCAAAAACTCACAAATGCGTGTAGTACCGTGGAAGAGCGGCGCTTCAGCGCCGCGTAGAGCTCCCGTAATCAGCGGGGGCTTCAGCCCCTGTGGTCGAATTTTGTGCCTGCAGAGAGTTTTTCCGCACTCGGCAGGTCGCGGCCTTCAAGGCCGGGTTCCCGCAGCTGGTTCTTCAGGCTCCAGTCAGTCCGAGCCGCGCGCTAGGGGATGGTCCGCACCAGCCCAACTCGGAAAGTAAGCGAATGCCAAAGTGCAATTTAAGAGCAGCCCCGCTCTCGCTCCCTGCTAGAATCTAAAATTCTGCAAAACGGCTGGAGTCAATCCGTCGTTCCAGACAGCCGTAATCAAGACCGCCATAATCCGGAGCCATCTTATGAAATCCTCGCGAATCCTGGGCATAGTCTGCGTCTTCATCCTCTCGCTTTCCGGCTGGGCTTCCACACCACCAACCGTCACCCTCTTCGTGGACGCATCCACCGCGCCGCGCAAGATTTTCCACGCCACGCTGAAGATTCCCGCCAGCCCCGGCGACCTGACGCTCTACTATCCGAAATGGATTCCCGGCGAACACGCCCCCGACGGCCCCGTGATTGACTTGGCTGGCCTGAAGTTCAGCGCTGGCGGCAAGCCGCTGAAGTGGCGGCGCGATTTGCTCGACGGCTTCACCATTCATGTGGACGTTCCGGCGGGCGAAAGCGAAGTCACCGCCGAGCTTGATTTTCTTTCTCCCGCAACTTTCGAAGGCGGATTCTCGGCGGGATCCTCCGCCACCGATAAGCTCGCCGTCATCAGCTGGAATCAGGTGTTGCTCTACCCCAAAGGATTCAAATCCGACGAAATCAACTACACGGCCAGCCTGAAACTTCCCGAAGGCTGGAAGTTCGGCACGCCTCTGCCGATTTCGAAACAAAGCGGCAACGAAATTTACTTCACCACCGTTTCGCTGACCACGCTGGTGGATTCTCCCGTGATTACCGGCGAGTTTCTGAAAGTCGTGCCCCTGGCGCAAGACCCGCTGACCGAGATGGACATCGCCGCCGACAGCGCCGCCGCGCTCGACGTGCCCCAGGAAGTTTGGGACCATTACAAAAATCTGGTCGAGCAAGCCAACAAACTTTTCGGCGCGCATCATTACCGCGACTATCACTTCCTCTACAGCATGAGCGATCACGTGGCGCACTTCGGACTGGAGCATCACGAGTCCGATGACAGCCGCGTCGACGAGCGCGGCCTGGTCGATGAAACCGCGCGCAAAGCCGAAGCCAGCCTGCTGCCTCACGAATATGTGCATTCGTGGAACGGAAAATACCGCCGTCCCGCCGACCTTGCGACTCCAGACTATCAACAGCCCATGCAGGACGACCTGCTCTGGGTCTACGAAGGCCTCACCAATTATCTGGGCGAAGTGCTGACCGCGCGCAGCGGCCTGCTCACCGCGCCGCAACTTCGCGACGACCTGGCGCTCACCGCGGCCGCCCTGGACCACACTCCGGGCCGCGAGTGGCGCAACCTGCAGGACACCGCCGACGCCGCGCCCGAACTTTATTTCTCGCCGCGCGCGTGGCGCTCCTGGCGGCGCGGGACGGATTTCTACGACGAAGACACGCTGAACTGGCTGTGGGCCGATGTGATCATCCGCCAGCAGAGCAAAGGTGCGAAGACGCTGGACGATTTCTGCAAGCTTTTCCATGGCGCGCCCAGCACGGGTCCGATGGTCAAGACCTACACGTTCGACGACATCGTGAACACGCTGAACCAGGTCGTACCCTACGACTGGCGCGGCTTCTGGACGGAACGGCTCACCAACCACGGACCCGGCGCACCGCTGGGCGGCATCGAAGGCAGCGGATGGAAAGTGGTCTACGACGAAACGCCATCAGAAATGGAGCGCGGTGCCGCGGGCACTTTCCATTTCGTGGACGTCGCCTACTCGCTGGGACTGGATCTGAATGACGAGGGCACCATCACCGACACGATTGAGGGTATGGTCGCGGCGAAAGCCGGAATCGGCCCGGGCATGAAACTCGTCGCAGTAAACGGCCGAAAGTTCTCCACCGACGTGTTGCACGACGCGTTGAAAGCCGGAAAGACCAGCAGCCAACCATTGGAACTGCTCGTGGAAAATACCGACTACTACAAAACCTACAAACTCGATTACCACGGCGGCGAAAAGTATCCGCACCTGGTGCGCGATGAATCAAAACCAGATTTGCTGACCGACATCCTCAAAGCGAAGTAACTGTAGATTGGGAGATGCACATGTGGGGACAGCCGCCCTCGGCTGTCCCTCGAGCGAAGCTCGAGGCCTTTTCCCGCCACGACTCCGGAACTGAAACACCAGACAATGCCGGAACGCGCCAGCCACGTCGCAACCCTCACCAAAACCGCGCCGCAACTGAACATATTGCGAAAGTCCGGAAAACCCCACGCGCAAACCCCATCCTGACAGGCGTTTACCTGTACATACAAAAGCGTCAGTACAAAACGTTCCCGCAGGAACACTTCCCAGTTTTACAGATTGGCAGCGGCGCCCGGTTCTTCCTCTTCCTGCATGAACCCGAACGCCTCCTGCGGCGCCGGATTCTGCCACACCGGCGCGAACGACTGGCGATGCAGCGGCGTGGGGCCGTGCTCGCGCAGGGCGGCCAGATGCCGCGGCGTGCTGTAACCTTTGTGCGAGGCCAGCCCATACTCGGGGTAGACCGGGTCCCACTCGCACATCATGCGATCGCGTTCGACTTTCGCCAGGATCGAAGCCGCGGCGATCGAAGCGGAGAGCGCGTCGCCATGAATGATGGGATCCTGCCGCACGTCGCAGTCGAGGCGCATGGCGTCGACGAGCAGGTGGTCCGCCGCAGGAGTCAGGCGCATGACGGCTTCGCGCATGGCAAGTCGCGACGCCTGATAAATATTGACCTGATCGATCAGCGCAGCGTCCACGGAAGCGACCGCCCAGGCCAGTGCGTGCGCACGAATGCGCGGCGCTAACTCCTCGCGCCGTTCCGGCAAAAGAAGTTTCGAATCGCGCAGCCCGCGAATGCGATACGCGGGATCGAGAATCACCGCGGCCGCCACCACGGGCCCGAACAACGAGCCGCGCCCCACTTCATCCACACCCGCGACCATGAGCGCACCGGAGGCCCACGCACGCTTCTCGTAACGCAAAGTACAGCGCAGCCTTTTCAGCAGGCGCATTTTCGCGGCGGACGCCGAGATCGCCCGCGCCGGAGCGGGTTCGATCAGAGCAAGATCGATCGCGGAGGACGCGATCGCTGACGATGTCATCGTCGATGACTTGGTCGCAGAGGACATGCTTTTCTGAGGGGCGGAGTTCTCCAACATCTTCCTCGACAAGTGGTCCTTCCCGCAAGAAAAGAATCTCCGCCAGGCGATTTTATTTCTTCATTCGTCAGAACGGTACAAATCAATCCCACTTCCGGGTCATCCCTGCGCCGCATGGTAATGGCACCGGTAACCATTTCTTCGAGTACGGGCGTTCGTTGTTCGGCCGCACATGTACTGCTATGTTAATGGCAGCGTGGAATGATCTAGCTGGAATGATCCAGCTGGAATGATCCGCGCTTGATCCGCGCGAAGTGATCTGAGGTAATTGTGGAGAGCAAAACCAACACCCCGCCGCAAGAGGGCCTGCTCAGCGGCAAGCTGGTGCATCTGGCTCTGCCCGTTCGCTGGAGTCTGGTCGAGGAGCGTGGGCGCGGGCCGGTGGAAATGGCCTGCACTTATGACATTCATCCGCGCGGAGCGCGGCTGACCGGATCGCGCGAAATGAACGCGGGCGATCTGGTGCTGGTGGAACGCGGGCGCAACAAGGCGATGTGCCAGGTGGTGTGGACCGGCGACCGCAATTCCGATCTGCGGGGACAGTTCGCAGTGCAATGTGTCGAAAATGGCAAGACGCCGTGGGACGATGAACTGCGGCAACTGGAAGAAGAATATCAGCCGGTAATTCCTGGCAACCTTAACCGGCAGGCTCCGCGCACGTTCGGGAACATGCGCCCGGGCGAGGAGAACCGGCGCCGTCCGCGTTACGAGGTGCACGGCAAGGCGGAGATCGACGGGCGGCAAAACTTGACGGGTGAGGTGGATCAGCTTTCGGAATTCGGGGCGCGCATTTCCGCGCGCATTTCAGGAAATGAAAAGCTGCGTCCGGGTACGGACTTCCGCCTGCTGTTGAGCGTGCTGGATGTGAACCTCGCGCTGAAGGCGCAAGTGAAATACATGGCTGGGGCCGACAGCATGGGAGTCGCGTTCCAGGAAATCCGGCGCGGCGACCGGCCCTTGCTCAGTTACGTGCTGAACAAACTCCGGGCCAAGAAACGGGCCATCAAAGAGTTCGTCGAAGTGGAAGTGGTGCACGCTTAAGAGCGGCTTCGGGCTTCGGCTTTCAGGCTTCGGCTAGTGTGGAGCGGGCACTCTTGCCCGCTGACTTTGTGGTACTGCAGGCAAGCGGGGCCGCTCCACACAAGCTTAGTTTCCCACCCGCGGTAGCTGAAGCCCGATGGCTGAAGCCCGAAGCCCGAACTTCGAACTACTCCGCTCTTTCCACGTCGCGCAGGCGGGCGGCTTTGCCTTTGAGACCGCGCAGGTAGTAGAGCTTGGCGCGGCGAACTTTGGAGGAGCGCAGCAAGTCGACTTTGTCGATCACTTTGGAATGGATGGGGAAGATGCGCTCCACGCCCTGACCAAAGCTGATTTTGCGCACGGTGAAGCTCGCCTGCGGACCGTTGTCGCGTTTGATGACCACGCCTTCGAAGGCCTGCAGACGCTCCTTGTCGCCTTCCTTGATCTTCACGTGCACGCGCACGGTGTCGCCGGGGCGAAATTCTGGGAGGTCGGTGCGCCGGGTTTTGGCCAGCAGCTTTTCAATGATTAAGTTTGACATGTCGTTGTCCTTCTTCTCGCGTTTCGCGTCTTTCTTATCGCGTCTTTTATTCCTGAGATTCGGATCGCACCGCCGACCGTTTTCGAATCGCAGCGATCAGTTTGTTGTCTTCGTGACTCAATTGCGCACCCTCGAGCAAGTCGGGACGGTTGCACAAAGTTTTTTCCAGCGCCCGCTGATGCCGCCAGCGGCGAATTTCTTCGTGATTGCCGCCTAGCAAAACTTCCGGCACGTTCATCCCGCAAAATTCCGCAGGCCGAGTGTAGTGCGGGTAGTCGAGCAGCCCGCCCGAACCGCAGGTGGAATCCGCACCTTCCACTTTCGTCGAGTCGCCTTGCTCAGTAAACGACTCATGGCGCGCCGACGCTTCGTTTCCCAGCGCCCCGGGCAAGAGCCGCGTGATCGCCTCGATGAGCACGGCCGCGGCCATTTCTCCGCCGCTCAACACGTAGTCGCCGATCGAAAGCTCGCGGTCCGCCAAGAAATCTGCCACGCGCTCGTCCACGCCTTCGTAGCGGCCGCAAATCAGCACGATGCGATCGAGCGCGGCCAACTCGGTCGCGATTTTCTGCGTGAAGCGTTGACCCTGCGCGGAAAGCAAAATCACTGACTGCTGCGCGCGCCCGGCTACGCGGTCGTTTACCCGATCTTCCCGCGAAGCCAGGCCGAGCGACTGCAAACATTCAAAGAGCGGTTCCGGCTTGAGCACCATGCCCTCGCCGCCGCCGAAGGGGCGGTCATCCACGGTGCGGTGTTTGTCGTGCGTGAACTCCCGCAAATCGTGAACGCACAGAGGAACACAGGGTATTACTTTACTCAGTGAGCCTCTGTGTTCTCTGTGGTTAATGCTTTTTTCTTGGCGACTGCTCCAGCTTTTCTTCTGCCGTCAGCGACGCGTTAATTTCCAGCATGCCTTGCGGAAGATTCATGCGCACTTCGTGACGCTCCGTGTCCACGCCCTGCAGGTACGCTTCGGCGAAGGGCACATCGAACTTCCTTCCCGCCCTGTCGGCCACCACTAACAGCGGAGCCTCACCCGCTCCGAACTGCACATCGGCGATTCGGCCGATCTCGTGACCGTGGTCAAGAACCGTGCAGCCTACTAAATCGCTGACGTAATTCCATCCCGCGCCGAGTTCCGCGCCAGAGATCTTCCACTTCCAGCTCGCGGCGCTTTTCATCTCCGGAAGGCAAGGCGAAAAGCTTCATGCCTTGCGCGAAGCGTCCGGGAACGTCGCTGTGCACCTCGACTGCAACCTCGCCCCTTCGCCCTTGCGTCTTCTTGACACGGGCCAGGGTGACGAACTCGCCGCTGGTTCCAGGAGTCAAACTTTTTTCAAGCCAGACATTTCTAAACGTCGTCGCCGGAATGGCTACTCCACAATCTCGAGCGTGTAGCGTTTGTGAGCACGAACTCCGGCAGCGTTCAACAGCGCGCGCATAGCGCGGACTGTACGGCCCTGGCGTCCGATGACTTTGCCCACGTCGCTCTCAGCTACCTCCAGTTCGATCACGTCGCCGTCGAGTTGCTCCACGAAAACTTCGTCGGGAGCGTCGACGATCGACTTGGCGATGTATTCGAGAAGGACGCGCACGTCTCCAGCGGTTTCAGTCATAGTCGGCAGCTCAAGTTCTTACTCTGAAATTTGGAAAGCACCGGCCACGAAACCGCAGTGGCCGGAGAGCGGTGGCCAGGGAGCAGTGGTCGGGCTCGCCGGAGTTAAGCGGCGGAACCGGCGCTGGCCGGAGCCGGTGCGGGCTTCGAGAACAGCTTGTTGACCCGATCCGACATCTGCGCGCCCTTCGACACCCAGTACTCGACGCGCTCGCGTTTCAGTTCGACGCTGGCAGGGTTGGTGCGGGGATTGTAGGTCCCCACCACTTCCACCGGGCGGCCGTTGCGCGCGCGTTCCTTCTCAATGACCACAATGCGATAGTGGGGTTGTTTGCGCGCACCCCGGCGCGCCAGACGGATCATTAACACGAGACGTATATCCTTGTTCCGGAAGAGTCCGGCGAGATCAAGACAAAGTCTTATTATGCCGCAGGTTAGCGGGAATGGCAATAGCCATGGTCGGGAGAGTGGCGGCTCAATTTGAATTTCCTCGCGTACCGGGCTTAGTTCTTGTGCGAATCAAAAGACTTTGGCCGCTGAGTGCGCGAAGAAATTCAACTTGAGCCACCACCGCCGGGAGAGAGCATTTTGACCTAGTCGAAACCTCCGACGGCGGACCCAAGACGTCACGGCGCACAGGCTTTTCGTTCAGGTCGCACTTTGGCCTGGCTATTGAGCCTTCGGCCTTGCCTTCTTCCTGGCCGCGGGCCGTGGGGATTTCTTCGTTCCTTCCTCTTGCAGCAGGGTCAGCGAATCGGCTGCGTTGAAGGGGTACTCGCGGACCGACTCCTGAGAGGCCTGGCCGGCGTCACTCAGAGTGATGTCTACACGGCGGTTGCTGGCGAGAATGATCGTCCTCATATTATTGAGCACTCTCTGCCGATCTTCCGGGCTCAATTCGGGATTCCGTTCGACTGCACGCCTTACCTGGGCGTCGGTTAGATTTTCCTGCTCGCCGAATGCCTTGGTCTGGATGTTACCGGCAGGAACGCCCCGTTCGACCAGGAAGCGCCTAACGCGGTCAACGCGCCGTTCGGAGAGCCGTTGATTGTATTCCATCGAGCCGCGCCGATCGGCGTGGCCTTCCAGAGTCAGGCGGGCGTCCGGCTTGCTTTGAAGATAGATCAGGAAATCGGCGGCCAGCGCGTTGAGAGTTTTTTCCTGGCTGGCAAGCAGGCCAGCATCGGGATTCTCGATTGAAGGCTTCGCCGTGGCAAAGTAAACACTGTGCAGGGCAAGCCTCTTCTCGATGGCAACGTAATCGGGCGGTGGAGGTGGTGGCGGCGGTGGGACTTGCACGGTGATCGTGGTCAGGGAAGAAGCCATGAGCGGCGGATTGCGGTCATCGCCGGCATTGCAGGTTACGGTAATTGTCCCGGGCTGGACGCCCGCAGTGTCGAGGGTAGCGGTGGAGGTGTTGCCGGTAATGTTTCCAGCGCTGGCGGAGTAGCTGTAAGTGAGCCTGCGGCCGTCAGGGCTGGTGGCGTTCGAACGGATGGTCGAGGTCCCATCCATGGGCACGCTTGCCGGATCGGACGAGCATGAAATCGCGGGCGGACGCGGCGCTTTCACGATGAATCCGGCGCTGCAGGAGGCAACCCCTTCCTTGCTGCCGTCGCTGAGGCTGGCGGTGATCTGATAGGAGCCGGGCTGCAGGCTGGCAGTGTCAATCTGGGTGGAAGCACCGGTCGCGCCTGGCGGCAGGGCGGAACCGCTCCAGCGATAGACGATGGTGCGCCTGGGATTGAAATTAGATCCACCGGCAGTCGCGGTGACCGGCTCGCCGGCAAAGACCTCGGAGGGCTGCACCGAGCAGGCTGCGCTGGGTGAGATTACGATCCTCTTACCGCCCCACATGAGTACCAAGCCGGTTTGCAGCCTTGCGCCTCGGACATCGGTGGGGGGAACGACGGACGACGGGCCAAACTGATGATTCGAAAACACGTAATCGGCCCGGAACAGACGCCAAGCGAAGTGCCGGGTAAAGTCCAGATCGAGACCACCGCCGGCCATGAACCCGACTTCGTCGTCGCTGCCAAAGACTTCGGATGCCAGGCGATGCTCGCCCACGAGAGCTTCGAGAAATGGGGAAAAATGGCGGCTGCGGAAAGTGATTTTCGGCCCCGCGGAAAGGTTGAAGAATTCGACACGACTAATACGTGTATCCACGCCTCTGTCGCCGCTGCCCCACTGGCCGCTGCTGTCGACCGACAATCCGAACCAGCGGTTGAAGTCGTAGGTGATGCTGGCGCCGGCGCCCCGCGGATTCCACTTCAAGCAGCTGCTCACCGGGGCCACTGCTCCGGGAAGCAGGCCGTGGATGTCGCAGCCGGGATAGAAAGCGGAGTATCCGCCGTAAAGCTCCCACTTCGGAGGAGGTGGCTCCTGCGCTGCGGCGACCGCGCCCACGCTGCACAGGACTGCAAGCATTGCCAACCGCATCACTGCAACCCGGCCACAAGGCTTATGAGAGTGAGATGACATGTGATAATTCCTCCGAACTTCAGCAACGTAAATATTTTGCGTTCCCTTGGCTGCCAGGAAGTGGATCAACGTTCAGACTGATTCACTTCCTGATCTAGTTCCCGATTCACTTCCTGATTCACTCCCCGAATACTTCATGGACCTGGACAGGGAGGCACATTCACCAGGTTCTCGTTCAAAGAGACTGCGCCGGTCCGGGCCAGCGCGCTGCCATCGAGCGTGGCGCCGGTGGTAAGTGTGACGGACGCCTGAGCCATAATGATTCCCTGGAATATGGTGTTGGTTCCGAGCGTCGCTGAACTACCCACCTGCCAGAACACGTCTTGAGAGGTGGCGCCGTCGGCCAGGATGACCTGGCTATTGCCGGCTGCCGTGGTCAGGGTCGACACGATCTGGAAGATGTAGGTGCCACTGCCGCTGAGGGTAAGGTTCCCGGTGATTCCGAGCGAGGGCTGACCGCTGGTCGTCTTATAGACGCCGGGAGCGAGTGTCTCGCCGCCGATATCTGCCGGAAGGACGGTGCCGCCTGGTACTCCCGCGGCGTAGTTATAAGCCGTGGTCAAGTCACCCTGGGCGGTTTGGGCCACCGCATCGCCGGCGTGTTCCGTGCCCGTGAATGTTCCCGGCGGGAAGCCACTGATCGCAGTCCCTGGCCACACGCCGATATCCCCGGTCACGGCGGTCCCCGCCGTGGGGGTACTGGTGACCGTGGAGCCGCCGAGAATTCCGAAGCTGCAGGCCGTTCCCAACGGGACGCCGGCGTTACATGACGTTGCCGATGTGGTGAAGGTCCATACAAAATTAGCTGCCAGCGTATTGCCGGCCAGATCCTGAGCTCCCGTGGTAATCGTGGCGGTGTAAAGAGTGTTCAGTGCGAGAGGATTGGTTGGGGTGAAGGTTGCCGCATCGATGGATGCATTGTAGATAATCGCTCCAGGTACGGCCACGGGCGGAGTACCGGGCGATGTCAAAGTAAAAGTTGTGGTATTGATCGTGGCCGGATTCATCGCCTGGTCGAAGGTGGCGACGATCAGGGTGTTGGGGCAGATGCCGACCGCGAGATTAGGAGGGGCCACGGAAATTACCTCCGGCGGAACGCAATTGCTGGAGGTGGTGAAGGTCCATACAAAGTCAGCCGCCAGCGCCACGCCAAATGTGTCCGCGGCACCGGTGGTAATCGTCGCGGTGTAGAGCGTGTCCACCGCGAGAGGGCTGGAGGGCATAAAGGTCGCGGTGGATGCAGAATAGGTCACTACTCCGGTCACGGCCACGGGCGGAGTGCCCGCAGTCAAGGTAAAGGTTGTGCTATTGATCGTGGCGGGATTCATCGCCGCACTGAAGGTCGCGGTCACCCCCGTGGCACAGATGCCGGTCGCCCCACTCAGCGGTGTTTCGGAGATTACCGCGGGCGCGGCTAAGGCCGGGTTGGGGCCAGGATTACAGCAGCCGACGCTGAAGATGAGCGGCAGGAATGCTATAAGCCAGATCTTGGGATTGCTGTATCTACGCATGACCGTTATCCTTCTTCCTCTCGGCTTCACTGAGCCGCAAGCAGGTTGTGGCAATTACAGGGCCTTTCAACCTTAGAAAAATTTAATGGGCTGGCCGGAAACGGACGTGTTCAAAATTGCTCACACCCGCTGAAAAACAATCGTTCGCTTCCTACTTTGGAACAACGAGGGGACGGGGCGCGCTACTGCACCAGACGGTCCCCGCGCTAAGTTTCAGACTGAAATGGGGTGGGGGGCTTGGGTTGGATGCTCGACGTACTAAGGCAAACTGTTCAGCCGAGCCGGGAAGAGGCCGATTTCTTCAATCGCCGTTGCTTGTGACTGCCTCTGCCGCTGGTTTGTTTTGCTTTCTCAGAATCTCGCCCAGCAGAAACAGGTCGGTGAGCAGCGCGCGGAGGTGGATGGAAGCGTTCAGGTTGTCAATTAGCTGGGAGCTGATCGCGGGTTGAGCCAGAACTACTTCAATGGCTGCAAGAGAGTCGCGAGCGTCGCGGTCGAGCACCGCAATGAACGCCAGGTATTTGCCGGCGGGCTCAAGGCCTTCCTGTTTGACTGCTTTCGCACAAGCTTCCGGCAGGCCCGTCAAGGCTTCCACGGCGCGATGCAGGAAGTCGCGGACTTGCCCACCCGACTTGCTACCTTGGTCACTCGGTAGTCCCTGGGCTGCGTATGCCAGCAGGAACTCGTAGCATTCTTCTACTGCGTCGCAACGATCGGAGATCTCAGCCAGCATCGGGTAGTCCTCGACCTTCGACCCGGTGGGGTGTCGGCGACGAAGAAACAGTCTCGACTTTCCAGCGCTCGGGATCGTGCTCCTCCAGATAGAAGTCGCGGTCCATCCAACCGAAGATCATTGATTTCGTGATTGCGCGTTTCTCCGGGCGGAGACCCATGTAGACGTGCATCATGACCAGCGCAATCAGTCCCACGCCTGCCAATCCGTGCAGCACGTACATCAGGCCCCAGGTCATGTCGCTGAATAGATAAGGATTCCGAGGGAAAAAGATGGTGCGCACGCGGGACATCATGAAAACGCCGGTGACGATTACCGACAGACCGCACAGGATGATGACGCCGTGGAAGAGCTTGTTTTCCAGAGGATACTTGGCAAACTTTCGCGGCGGCGGCGCGGGCATTCCGAGAAACCGGCGAACCCTTTTCCAGGCATCGTCCAAGTCGATTCGATCGGGCCAGATCGACCAGAAATCCAGCCAGAAGGAAGCATGAATGATGTGAAAAATGATGGAAGCGGTTAACACGGCGCCCGCGATCCAGTGATAAGTCACCCAATTAAACTGGACACCCACTTTCGGGAGGAATGCGGTAAACAGCAGCGTGAACATAGAGGCTGCCATGATCCAGTGAAACATCCGTGCGACCAGCGAATGCCGGGGAACGTGCTTGGGTATTTGCGCAACGACCTGGGGAGAGGCATCGCCTGCAAACACTCTTGGCTTGGCGAAAAACATCACGTAGGCCGCGTGAACGATCAGGAAGAGCAATCCCGCGATCAGCGCGACCCAGATCAGGAACCATGCAATATGGATGGGGATGGTCTGCCCCCACGGACTCGTGGCCCACTCTAGGATGCCCATGTGGCCTCCTCCACTCCGCCGATGGCGCGTTTTACCAGATTTCTCATCAGCGGGATCTTGTAGGCGTTGAACTGCAACGGAACGGCTCCCTGCACGGAAAGTTTTCCCGCCATCTCGCCAGTGGCCGTATTCCGCGGCTTGCCACGAACAGCATCTTCGACTGCCTTCAGCCGCAGCGGTCTGGCGGCGGCGGCGTTCACTGCAATTCGCATGCGCTCGATCGTGCCGCCGGATAGAACCATGGCCGAGGCAACGTTGAGGAGCGGGAAGTCCCAAACGTTGCGGTCTCGGACTTTCTCGAAATAGAATTGCGCGCCTGCCCAGGTGGATGGAATACGAATGGCGGTCAGCAGATCGCCGGGCTGCAAGATGTGCAGCCGCGTAATATCGATCTCAGGACCGATGAAATAATCCTCGGCATCCAGCACGCGCTCACCCTTGGGCGTGCGCAGGACGAATTTCGCGTCGAGCGCAATCAGGGCCGGGGCCGTGTCGGAAGGATTCACTGCCACGCAGCGGTCCGCGTGCAGAATGGCATGCTCGCGGTTGCGGCCCTCCGGCGTATCGGCATAGCAAATGTTGCCGCCGGCGCGGTAGCACGGCCAACCTCCACGGTAATACCAGCAGCGCGTGTCCTGGGAAACATTGCCGCCGAGCGTTCCCTGATTGCGGATTTGCGGCGATGCCACCACCTCGGCAGCCTGCGCCAGCAGACCATATTTCTGCTTGATAGTGGGATGATTCACCAGTTCGGTGAGCGTGGTCATCGCGCCGATCTCGATACCATCGGCGGTCGTGCGGACTCCCCGCAGTTCCTCGATTCCGCTCAGATCGACGACCACCTTGGGCTTTCTGATTCGATCCTTGAGCCAGTCGAAGCTGTCCATCCCTCCAGCCAGCACCCAGGCATCGGGGCCATGCTGTTCGAGAAGCTTCTGCGCGTCAGCAACAGAGCCCGGCTGATACATCTCGAAGGCGGGCATTACGTCTCGTATCACAGCCATAACTTCTCCTCAAAATCTCGCTCAAAAAAACCCGATCAAATATGAGCCGTCAGGGGATGCTGCATCGGGCGGCCCGCTTCGAGCGACGTCAGAATCGTGTCGGCGTTCACTGGTGCGCGTTGAAAGATCTCGTCTCCGAGTGCATCCGAGAGGGCATTCAAGATGGAGGCACAGCCGCCTCCGACCGGCGGCTCGCCGATGCCACGCGCTCCCACCGGCGTCTCCGGGTCCGGAATGTCCAACGCGGTCCATTGCATGTCGACCGGTACGTCGAGAATGGTCGGCGGTTTGTTGTGGTGGAATCGCTTGGAAAGCATTTCGCCGTAGTGCGGATCGAACACCCACTTCTGACCGATCGCATGACCGATGCCCAGGACCGAACGGCCGAGCACCTGGCCGCCCAGCGCTCGAGGATGGATCACCGTGCCGACATCCGCGGAAGCGAGGAAATCGACGATGTCGTACTTGCCGGTTTCTACGTCGACTTCAACTTCGGCAAAGCTGGCCACGTAGGAAAATGTCGAGCCATCGCG
>JBEKDY010000178.1:0-9315 GCA_050014115.1 Candidatus Sulfotelmatobacter sp.
CCGGAACACACTACGACCGGCGTCGGCATTTCTGCCATGATTTTTCGAATGAACGTCAGCCCGTCCATGCGCGGCATTTCCAGATCGGTGATGACTACGTCGACAGGCTCTTTCTGCATCTTTCCCCATGCAATCAGCGGGTCCGCCGCCGCCCGCACGTTGATCCTGCGGTCGGTGCCCAGGATCGCCTGCATCACCTGGCGCACCATCGCGGAGTCATCCACGACGAGGACATTCAGATCGTTTCCATTCGTCATGCTTTTACAGATTTCCTTTGTTCCCTGTCGTGTAGATACTCGGCTCCAGGCTGCGCAGCTGGGGCGAAACGCTGTTCAGGTTCTCTGCGTGGCCGACGAACAAGAAACCGGTGGCCATGAGGTGGCGCACCAGGCTCGCGACCACCCTGCGCTTCGAAGCAACGTCAAAGTAAATCAGAACGTTGCGGCAAAAGATGGCGTCGAACGGGCCTTCGCTGAGATCGGAATCCCGGTCCAGGTTCAACCTTCGAAACTCGATCATCTGCTGGAGTTCGACTCTTACTTTCATCTCACCGTGCCGCTCCGCCATTCCTCGCAGCATAAAACTGTGCAGTAAATCCTGCGGCAATTCGCCCGACCGCGCGATGGGATAAATTCCCTTACGCGCTTTTTCCAGCACGCGGTTCGAAATGTCCGTGGCAAGAATCCGCGCCTCCCAACCCTCCGCTACTGGAAGATGCCGTTCCAGCAACATAGCCAGCGTGTAAGGCTCTTCGCCCGAAGAACATCCGGCGCTCCAGATGCGCACCCGCTTCGAGCGCGACCCTTGTTCGGCGTCCGCCCGCCACCGCGGAAATACTTTCTGCATCAAAAACTCGAACTGCCGGGGTTCGCGAAAAAAACGCGTCTCGTTGGTGGTGATCGCGTCGATCATCCGCGCGCGTTCTTCGTGCTGCTCCGGCCCGGCGACACGTTCGTAGTAAGTCTCCAGAGTAGTGATGCCAAGTTCCCGAAGCCGTCGAAAGAGTCGTCCGCATAAAAGAGCGGTCTTAGAACTTCCCAGCCAAATGCCGGTTTCGGAGTAGATCAGTTTCTGGAATTTTTGGAACACTGAGGGACTAACCGAGAGCTGAGGAGGCTGCTCAAGGCCCGCGCCGGCAGAGGGTGAGTCGCCATCGCCTGCGACCCGGGATCGCTCAACCCGGCGGGACGAGGCTGACTCCTTGCCTGCAGCGGTTCCAGCGTGCAAAGCTACGCTCCAGTCTCGAAGTGCAACTCTTTGGCGGGCGTATCAATACCGGCTTCGTCCGGGGGGTTTCCCTCGGTCACCGATTCGGTCACGGCGAGCATTTCGTCGGCTGAGAGCACTTTGTCGATGTCGAGGATCAAGCAAAACTTCTTGCCAAGTGTTCCCATGCCGAGCAGGAATTCGGTCTTCACTCGCGTACCAAACGGCGGAGTCTGTTCAATTTCGTCAGCGGAAAGTTCAATCACTTGACTCACGGAATCGGCCAACACTCCCATGGTCAGGTTCTCTCCCTCAAACATCACTTCGGTGATGATGATGCAGGAAAATTTCGAAATGCCGCTGGCTGGTAAACCGAACTTCACCGCGAGGTCCACCACCGGGACCACCCTGCCTCGCAGGTTGGTCACGCCGCGGATCCACAGCGGAGTGTTGGGCACGGTGGTGACCGCCTCGTACTCAACGATCTCCGTAACTTTCACAATGCTGATCGCATATTCCTCACCCGCCGTAATAAAGGTGAGGTACTGCACCGCGCTCGCGGAGAGTTGGTTTTTCTTCTGATCCGACGCTTGCTGTGTCGCGCCCATAAATGTCAGTCCTCACAGTTCTGCCGCGTATTGCCAAAAAGCCGTTACTGTATTTCTTGGCGACCTCTGCGCTCCCGGCGACGAATCACACGCGTCCGCCAGCCGAGGTCCTTTAAAACGGAGCGAAGTTTTTATCTTCCTGTGCCTTGCCGCTGGACTGCTGAACGAGGCCGCGCTGTGCTGGCGCGTTTTTAAACGCCGCTTTTATCGGCATAGCCACGTGTTGTTTGCCGTCGCCGTTGCGATTGGCAGGCTGCTCTCCCGCTACGCGGAAGAAAGTCATCAACTGTTGCAACTGTTCCGACTGTGCCGCCAATTCTTCGGCGGTGCTGGAAAGTTCTTCCGCCGACGATGCGTTGCGCTGCGTAACCGTGTCTACCTGGGCCATCGCCTGGTTGATCTGCGTAACGCCGCTGGACTGTTCGGTGGATGCCGCGGCCACGTCCTGCACCAGTTCGGCCGTCTTCTTGATGGAGGGCACCAGGTCAGAGAGCAACTGCCCAGACCGTTCTGCCACGCTGACGCTCTTGCCGGCGAGTCCGCCGATTTCCTGCGCCGCCAACTGGCTGCGCTCCGCCAACTTTCGGACCTCGACTGCGACCACCGCAAAACCCCGGCCCTGGTCTCCCGCACGAGCCGCCTCGATCGCGGCGTTCAGCGCAAGCAGGTTGGTCTGGTAGGCGATCTCTTCGATCACCGAGGTCTTGGCGGCAATCTGCTTCATAGCCTCGACGGTTTCCTTGACCGCGCCGCCGCTCTCTTCTGCCGAGAGTGCACCCTTCGCAGCCGCCTGCTCTACTTGGCGGCTGTTGTCGGCGTTTTCGGTGATGGACGCGTTCATCTCCTCCAGGCTCGAACTCATCTCCTCGACAGAAGCCGCTTGCTCGCTCGTGCCCTGCGACAGGCTCTGCGAGGAAGCGGAAACCTGCTGGGCTGCCGACGCGACCGCCGCGGACCCTTCGCGAACGTCTCGAATAATGCCCGAGAGCCGGCTGCTCATTTCCTGCATCGCCTGCTGCAATTGGCCGGTCTCGGAACGGCTGGTGACAGTTATTTCTTTTGTTAGATCGCCGGCGGCGATCCGCTCCGCCTGCTCGACCGCCTGCTGGATCGGCACAGTAATACTTCTTGTAACGCTGATCGCCACCAAGGTGGCCAGGAACAGAATTGCGGCCAGCAGCAATAACGCGATCTCTCGTCCCGCGACATACGCTTGCTGACTCTCCTTCATGCTTTGCGAAACAGCAGCAGTTTGAAGGTCGATGAACTTTTGCCACGAAGCGCGATACTTGTCGAGCGCCGGGATCACCTCTTCGCTCAGCGTTGCCACAGCCTGGTCGCGTTTCTTATCCAGCAACAGTTTCTTGGCTTTTTCCCGAGCTGAAATATAGGCCTGCCGGTCGTGGGTGACGACCTCGAACTGGTCCCGCTCCTGGGCCGAACTGAGAGTCTTTTCGATTTCCGCAACTTGCCCGTTGATTTCGCGACTGATCCCCTCGTTCTCCTGGTTCAGCCTTTTCTCTTCGTCGGGGTTCGTGGTCTCGAACAACTGCAGAGTGATGCGGGCATTGGTGATTGAGTGTTCAATAGTCTGGTGCGTCAACTCAACCGTGTTGTAGCGCTTCTGCATGGAGGCGGACATGTTGGAGTTGAGGCGTCCGAGCCAGCTCAGCCCAAATCCGCCAACCGCAATCACGCACAGCAAAATGGCTCCGAACACAACGCCCAGCCGCGTGCCTATTTTTCGATCTTGCCAAGTCTTCATTCGTTTCTCCGCCTTTTAACTGTTCTTGTACGTAATAAAAATGCTTTTGTAACTAAGCTTGTGCCTGCAGGCTCGACTGCATGACTCCGCGCATCAGACTGGGAACGTCGATGATCAAACCAACCCGACCGTCCCCCAGCACCGTTGACCCGGCGATTCCCGATACACTTCGAAACGCCCTGCCCAATGGCTTCACCACTGCCTGCATGCCGCCCAGCAATTCGTCCACCGCGATCCCAGCGTGGAATTCGTTGATTTTGACGACTACGATGTTTTCCCTCTTCGGAGCCTCGCCAGACACGCTGAACAGCCGCCGCAATCTCACGTATGGAAGCGGACTGCCGCGTAAGCTAAGAATCCCGCTGGCTTCCGGGCTGCGCTGTTCCGCCGGAAGTTCCGTGCACTCGGTCACATGCTCCAGAGGGACAACAAATGTTTCACTGCCCACCCTCACCGAGAAGCCTTCAATAATGGCGAGGGTCAACGGCAACCGAATCGTGATCGTGCTGCCTTTGCCAGCCGCGCTCGAAATCTCCACCATCCCGCGCAAAATGTCGATGTTGCGCCGGACCACGTCGAGACCCACCCCGCGGCCCGAAAGATCAGTCACCGATTCGGCGGTAGAGAACCCCGCCTGGAACACCAGGCCATAAATATCCTGGTCCCGAAGCTCCTCTGAGGCAGACACAAGTCCAAGACGTTTTGCTTTCTCCAGAATGCGCGCGCGGTCGAACCCCGCTCCATCGTCCTGCAGTTTCACGATGATGTTTCCGCCGCTGTGAGCAGCCGTGAGCCGGATCAGTCCGCAAGCATTCTTGCCTTGCTTCTCGCGCACCGCCGGACTCTCAAGACCGTGATCCACCGCATTCCGCACCAGATGCAACAGGGGATCTTTCAAGTGCTCGATCACAGTCGTATCAACTTCGGTGTCCCCTCCCACCACTTCCAGCCGAGCCAACTTTCCGTGACTCTTGGCGAGGTCTCTCACGGAACGCACAAACTGCCGGAACAACGGGCCCACCGGGACCATGCGGATGCTCATCACTTCACTCTGCAGATCCATGTAAAGGCGCTCGGCCTCGCGATGCATTTCGAGGATGGCGCGTCCCTGTTCGCTGCCGAGTTGCTCGATCATCTGGCGCAGGCGGCCTTGCGCAATCACAATTTCGCCGGTCAGATTCAACATGTGGTCCAGCTTGTCGACATCCGCGCGCAGTGTGCGATGACCAGCGCCGGGCAGCGTATCCATCTTCACCGCCGAACTGGATTCCCCAGCCGCCCCTCTGGCGCTCACCACCCTCTTGGACCGCTTCTCAACTTCCTGCGCGATTTCTTTTCTGATCTTCTGTTGCCCCTTCGTCAGCTCCCGTGGACCAGCCTGTGCGGTTGAGACCATGGCACGAAGTTCGTCCACAGCCTTCAGCAACAACGAAATCAAGTCCGCACTGGGCAACGCCTGCTGCTCGCGAAACACATCCAGCAAGTCCTCTACAACGTGGGCAAACCCTGCCAGATCAGTCAGTTGCAACGAAGTCGCGTTTCCCTTGATGCTGTGGGCAACGCGGAAAATCGTGTGCAGCAGCTCCGGATCGGAGGGGCTTGATTCCATCTGCACCAGCGCCTGCTCCATCACGTCCAGGCCCTCTTCCGACTCGACGAGGAACGACGCCAGGACTGCTTCACGATCAAAGTCCGCTAAATCCATCGTTCCTCCTCTCTGGAGTGATCAGCTGGGGTGATTCGTATCGTCGCGCCACTCGGCTGCGACCTGCGTTCTCGTTACACTTGGTCGAAATTCTTGATCGTGGTTATGCCGTCGGCGATCTGAAACACCAACCTGCGGCCACGCTTTCCCGAGACGTCTCTTTCCAACACTGGAATGCCCGCGGACCGAAGAAAGGCCTCTGCAAGTTGCACATTCCTCGAGCCTAACGACCGCGACGGGTCGGCGCCGAACGCGCTGGACCCACCGAAAATCTTGGCCTGCAAATTTCGCACTTCGCATCCCAGCGCCAACACCTGCTTCAGCAGTTCAGGATTGGCGGAATTGCCGTAGCGCAACCGGTTCGCGCCGTCACTTTGCCCCTCCGGCAGAAGATAGTGATTCATTCCTCCCGCCTTCTTGTGCCGGTCCCAGAGGCAGACCGCCGCGCACGATCCGAGAATGGTTGAGATGACGATCGGTTCGCGGGTGACGAACACCTGCCCCGGATAAAGAAAATGCCGGAGTTCTTTCTTGGAATCTGCCTTGGAATCGGCCCTGGAATCGGCGCGCTCAAAACCTTCCATGACCTCGGCGGGCAGGACCGCTGGATTAAATTTCGGGGGATTCTCTCTCATGCTCTAATTCCTGGTCCCTCGTCCACTGGCAGCGAATCGGAGTTCGTTCCAGGGCTGTCCGACCCGAACGCGCCCGGTCCAAACAAAGCTTTCGCGGCCTCCTCGGAAAGAAGTTTGAACAACTCCATGTCGGCGCCGTCGAAGTCGAGCTTTTGCGGAAGCAACCGCAATATGGCCAGTATCGCGATCGTTTGGTTCGCCACGCGGATCGGAACAAACGCCCGCGCCTTGCCCATCTCACCGGCGTGCTCGCCGGCCGCGAGTTCCACATGGCACTCGCCGCGCATCACCCGATCAAGTCCGGCAGCGCCCAACGCCCGACGCAGGTCGTATTGCTCAAGATCGATCCCGAACGACCAAAACACCGGGAACGTCGCGCTTCCTCGGTCTACTCGGAACAAGCCCAGCTCCTCGGAGCCGAGAAAGTTGGCCACGATCTCGCGCACACCATCAATCGCATCCTCCTGCCCCTGGCTCTCGGCCAGCCTCTTCCGCGCCGCGCCCAGCCGCAAGTCGTTCATGGCGTCGGCTTCAGTCGGCCCAGGTGCTTTGTGCTTTTCACGGTTCATGAAGGATCTCTGTCGCTTTGTTTCAACCAAACGGCGCAACTTAAGCGCCAGGCCGCCCTACTCGCCCAGGTAACTTTGCAGCAGCGCGATCAGTTCCGCGCTATCAATCGGCTTGGTGATGTAGTCGTTGCATCCACTCTGGAACCCGGCCTCCATGTATTCCTCTTCGCCGCGAGTGGTGACCAGCACAATCGGAATCTCGCGCGTGCTGGCTTGCTGGCGCATCATCTTGCAAGCCTCAAATCCGTTCATGTTCGGCATCACCACATCCATCAGCACCAGGTCCGGACGCTCTTGCTGCGCTTTCTCCACCGCTTCCCGGCCATCGCTCGCGGTCACACACTGGTAGCTCGTACGCCGTTCGAGAATTTCGCGCTCCATCATCAAGGCAGTCTTCGAGTCATCCACTACCAGGATCTTCTTTGTCATTTAGTTTTCCTCGAACGGCAACGGCAAGTTGTTGGCAGCGCTGGCGGAAGAATCCTAATTTCGGGCCGGTGCTGGAGAGCCAAAGTCGTCCGCTCCTCAATTGGCAGCGTCAGACGCCATTCGCCTGTTCCGCACGTTCCGAGACGGACGCTTTCTGCCGCGCCAATCGCTCGTTCGAACCCGATCCTGGAGGACCCCCGCTAAGCGTGCGGGGCGCACTAGCCTTGCCGACCAAGCGCCATTAGTGACTTTTAACACAGCCGATTAGTGCGTCAGTAATTACCTAGGTAATTTACGTTGCGGTCGCGCGATGAGGTTCCGCTGTTGAGGATTTTGTTTGTCGCTGCCATATCCAAGCAGTTTTTTGAAAAACTGCACGCCTTTTGTGATCCAACCTGGATGCACGGCGTGTTAGAACATTCCCATCTCCCGAGCTCGATAGAAATTCCGATTATGGGCGACGACAGGCCGAAGAGGTACCGGGTGAGATTACCGGCAAATTTTGGCAGAGCTCTGCTGCTGATGCTTTTGGCGTTGCCAGGCTGTGGTGAAGAGGGTCATGTTCGCGTTTCCGACAAGGAACTTCCGGGCACTTATGTTGCGAGCTTCGAGACTGGTAAGGAGCAGCTCATCCTGCGCTCGGACAAGACTTATGAACAAATCTTCTCGTCGCCAACAAAGAAGTTCACAAACCGCGGAACGTGGGAAACGAAATACGTGCTGCTTGAGGGAACTGACATTGAACTAATTCACGCCAACTGCAGCGAAGACCGTCCGCTCCCTACGCCGGATTGCTCTCGAAACTTGGGCGTGCACCGGGAAGGCGGCAAGCTGAAGCTGGCACTGAACGAGGCGGCCGATTGGTATTACCAGCGCGAGGACTGATTTTCCGCACCAGATATTCCCGCGCACGCCAGCGAGAATGGGAAATTGAACAGTGGAGTTTCGCGGACCTGCGTTAGCCGATCTTCATTGAACGCCGCCATTTTGCATGGAGCCAGACCAGAATCCCCAGGGCACACACCTCCACCGGACCGGGAGGCATAATCTGCATGTGCAAGAGGCTGGTGTAGTCCCTGGTGGCAACGTAGGTTGCCCAAATGGTCCCGGCGGCGGCAAGCAGGCTGCCGAGGAGTTCTTCCGTTCGAATCCGCAGGAGGAATTGCCGTTCGTTGGCCTTGCTGACAGGCTTAGGGGTAGGGACGAAACCGTCGCGCCCCTCGTTCCAATCGATAAAGTCGTTTCGCTTATCCACTGCTTCCACATTGCCATGCAAAGCACCGGGGAGGCACATTACGGGGGTAACTTCGAGTTAGGAGGCAAGGTTCGGGCATCGCCCACTCTGACGCGTTTATGCGAGCTAGGTCTCGGTATGCCACGCCAACGCGAGAGTCAGCCCTCTGCCGGCGACAACTCTATTCTTTGCCCGAGGGAGTCGAGGACTTGTTCCCCGGGCGGCGCCTGACTCGGAACTTTGGAGACCGAGTTCGAAGGGACGCTCAAATGCAATTGCCACGGCGAAATTCCCGGAGGTTTCCGTCACGCGAAGAACCTTACCGCGAGCGTTAAGTTGCACGCCGTGGTCGGGCAGGTTCGCAACTCCAACCGCCACCTCCACCGTGGAACCCTGCGGAATCAGGGAAGCGCTCGAAAGCAAAATGCCCCGCAGACTGATGTTCTCCGAACGGGCTTGCATTTCCTTGTGGGCCATCTTGAGTACGACCGGCATGTGCAGAGGGTAGCGAACATCGCGCCGTTCGTGCCGCTGAGGAGAGTTCATGGAAGTCATGGCTGTTCGGAAGCTACGCCCGAATGCTGTATCGCATACAGATGACGGAAGGCTGATCGGGCAGCCGCAAAGGGACGATTATCGGGACGATCACTGGGACAGTAATCCGTTACGGCACCGCACAGGAATTTGGACGAGCCGGCGCCGAACGCTTTCCGGCTATATGCCGCTGCTGTGTCCGGTGACGCCGGAAAAGACCTCGGTACGGTTTCGTCCGTTGTTCTTGGCCTTGTAGAGACTGACGTCGGCCTGCTGAAGAATATCGGCGCCGGTGAGATCGGAGCCGAAAGCCGTCACTGTTACGCCCATGCTGATGGTGGCGGATACCGGCCCGGAAGGCGTGTGGACCGGCTCATTCGCGATCTGGTGACGAATCTGTTCCGCGCGCCGCACCCCGTTGGGCAGATCGCAGCCGGGCAGGATGATCAGGAATTCTTCGCCGCCGTAGCGGCCCACCACATCGTAGGGGCGCAGGTCAGACTTCATCCGCCGAGCCACTTCTTTCAGCACCTCGTCTCCCGCGGCGTGGCCAAGGCTGTCGTTCACGCGCTTGAAATGGTCGATGTCAGCCAGGATGACCGTGGCCGCCTTACCTTCGCGCCCACTGCG
>JBEKDY010000179.1:0-23978 GCA_050014115.1 Candidatus Sulfotelmatobacter sp.
TCGATGGGCGCGCGTGTGCTCGACAAAAACGGCAAGGAAGTTACGCCGATCATGGGCAGCTACGGGATTGGGATTGAACGCATCCTGACCGCAGCGGTGGAGCAGTCGAATGACGAAAACGGATTCTGGCTGCCGCCCGCGATTGCGCCGTTTGAAGTGGTGGTTTCGCCGGTCAATGTGAAGGATGAAACCATCCAGAAGGCGGCGCTCGACATCGCAACCCGCCTGGAAGCAGCCGGATTGGACGTGATTCTCGACGACCGCGACGAGCGCCCGGGAGTGAAGTTCAAGGATGCCGATCTGGTGGGAATCCCGTATCGGGTCACGGTGGGAAAAAAGGTTACCGAAGGTATCGTGGAAATCGTTCTTCGCTCGACTCGCGAAGTTCGCGATGCTACGATTTCTGAGGTAGAGCTCCAACTCAAGGAATTGCTTCGCGGGACGGGCCGGGCTTGAACGCGAACCCGGTCATCAGGGCGAAGCGGGATATTTTCGAACAATGGGAACAATCAAACTGATTCTCGGGCTGGCGCTGATCGCGGCTGCGATTATTGCGGGCGCCCAGGTGATTCCACCCGAAATGGCCAACCTTTCGTTTCAGGACGACCTGAAGGAAGTTGCCGTGCTCGGGGCCTCGAACAGTTTCAAGACTGACGACGACCTGCGGCTGGCAGTCCTCAACAAGGCAAAGGCGCGCGACATCGCAATCACGCCGGAGCAGGTGACCATCCAGCGCATTGGACAGGGGGGCCTCTCCGGGGTCTACGTGGCGGTCGACTACAGCGTGCCGGTAAATCTTCCTGGATATTCGCTGGTGCTGCACTTCAATCCGAACAGCGAGAACAAGTAGGGCTTCCGGCTTCTCACCTCTCGACTCTCGACTCTCGACTCTCACCTCTCGACTCTGACATCTGACATCTGACATCTGACCTCTGTTTTTACTTCACCCTTCCGGGCGTGTCCTTTCGTGCGTGCGTGAATTTTTGTGCGCTGCGATTTGAAAATGGGCTCGTCTCTGCCTGCATTCCCCCTTTGGTACAGAGCGCTAAAAGACGATGCTGGCAGTGACTTTGGTGTGTTACGACGGGTGTTTTTTCTTGTCCATTGCCGAGGGGTCCTGACATGATCGCAGAGTATTGCATCTCTGGAGGTACTCGTAACGTGAAGCGCACAATTTTCTTCATCGCGTTTTTGAGCCTGCTTGCGTTTTGTCTCGCCAGTTGCGGATCCACGGACAACCTGAGGACGATCCAGCTGACGGCGCCCTCGACCGAGCTGCAGGGCATCGGCGGCACCATTCAGCTGCAGGCGCAGGGCACCTACGCCTACGGTCCGAATCGGGATCTGACCAACCAGGTCACTTATACGGTGATTGTCGACCCCAACAACCAAGGGACAGTTGGGGGCACCGGTATACTGCCCACGCCGCCGAACACGATCACGCTCAGCACGACGGGCCTTGTCACGGCGGTCGAGCCGGGTGTGTGCACCTTCAACGATGTGGGCACGCTCACGACGCCGGTCTGGGTGCTGACCGGAGACTACGAAATTACGGCCACCTATCGTGGCGTCACTTCACAGCCGGTCTATATCGGCGTCGCTTCGGCCGCCGGCCCGGCCGCGGCCCCAGCCGATGGTCAATGCGGCCCCTCGGCAACGAACTAAGCGGAAGCCTCAGGCGACAGCGAAGTGAATGGAGTAGTGGCATGACCATGAGATTGCGCATCCTGATAGTTTTGACCGTGGCACTGGGCCAGCTTTTCTGGACCAGCTGCGGTCACTACTCCTGTACGGACACCTTCAGCTCTAACAACTGCAGCACCGCTGGTGGTGGCGGAGGCGGGATCGGAACGGGCGGCGGTGGCGGCGGCAGTTCGACGGCTTCGGCGTTCGCTTTTGCGATCGACCAGACTCTGGGCTCGATCGACGGCTACACCCTGTCCGCGGGCAACAGCTCGTTCCAGGCTACAACCGGCTACGTCGGGCCGACCATTCCAACCGGCGATCCGGGCGTGGGCATGGTGGTGGTGCAAGAGAAGTTCCTCTATGCGGTCTTTGCCACGGAGAACCTGATTTACGGTTGGTCGATCAGTTCGTCGGGGGCGCTGGCGACGCTGAATGGCTTTCCGGTATCGGTCCCGTTGAGCACTACGATTCCCATTACGAACTACCACCAGGTTAGCGTAATCACCAATCCCAGCGGGACGCTTCTCTTTATCGCGCAGGGGCTGCTCAACCAGATTCTGGTTTTCCAGATCGGCAGCACAGGCGAGCTCACGGCGGCTACTCCTGCTTTTGTTTCGACTGGCGCGGACGCGCCCATGAACCTGGGCATGGACGGACTGGGTGATTATCTCTACGTCACCGAAGATCCCAACCTGAGCACGCATACAGCTACCAAGACCGCCGCTTACGTCGTCGGCGCCACCGGCACGCTGACGGCCGTGCCGGGCAGCCCGTTTGCTTTTCCCATGTGGCAAGTGCAGGGCGACCCGAGCGGGCAATACCTGATCGGGATCAGCGGAAATTCGACTGCGATCTCAGGAGTCGACGACAAAAATATTTACGTTTTTGCGATTACGCAGACCGGGGCCGGGGCGGGGGCGATCGCGGCGGTTGCCGGCTCACCCTTCGCCACCACTTATTCTCCCTTTAACCTTACGGTGAACCCGGTCGGAGAATTCGCCTATACATTCAGCCTGAACCCCGACGACACCGGCAATAATGCCACGGAAGGCTTTGCGCTGACTCAGGGCACGGGAGCAATCACCGTGGTGCCGGGTTCGCCATTCGCGAACCTCTACGATGGAGGAAATGGTCAGTTTGAGCAAAGCGGGACCTACCTCTTCTCCCACAGCGGCGACTTGAGCCTGGCCACGTCAGCTCAGCTGGCTCCCCTGGTCACAACCTCGACCGGCGCTCTGACTCAGCCCTTCTCGAATGTGCAACTGAGCACCAGTGGCTACTGGGCGGTCACCGACCCGCAATAGTGGAAGCGGAAGCCCACGGGTTCCAGGGGGCCAGTTTCCAGGCGTCCTTCCAGGGCGTTCTTCCAGATCGCTGGTTAACGGCTTAGAGACCTGCTGGCTGGCGGGTCTCTTTTTGTTTGTGGGCGGGGCGTTACAATAGGAATTATTCCGCTCTCCTGAGGTCGTGCGGCAGTCAATCAGCGCTCAACCGCTTCGCGGCGATGGTTTGCTGTTCGATATGCTTGCCGTTTGATGTTTCGCAGGAGAGTCGGAAGTACAAGCGTGATCAACCTTTTCATGCGGCCCGCCGTCTGATAAGAGGGGGCATTTCCACCCGAAATCGTGGCCATCAAAATCAAGATTCCGAAAGCGAACGGTGGGAAGGGCGGACGCTGGCGCGATCCCGTGGTGCGCGCCGGGCTGGGCGTGTTTCTGATCCTGGCGGTGGGGTGCACGGGCGCATTTTCTTACTTCTATATCAAGTACGACCGCATCATCGAAAAGCGTTTCCGCACGCCGGTGTTCAGCAATTCCGCCAAGATTTACGCCCTGCCGCAAACCGTGCGCACCGGGGAAAATATCAACGCCAAAGAGATCGCCACGGAATTGCGCCGGGGCGGATATTCGGAGGGGGCGTCGGGCGGGGGTTCGGGAAAAGACGGGGAATCCCGGCTGGGCACATTTCGCATCACCGGCACCGGGATTGAAATCAGTCCCGGGCCGGAGTCCTACCACAGCCCGGAGCCGGCGCTGATTACGATCCAGGACGGACAAGTGGAGCAGATCATAAGCAAGGGGAGCGAGCTTTCGGCCTACGAACTGGAGCCGGAACTGGTGACCGCGCTGTTTGACGCCGAACAGCGCTCCAAGCGAGAGCTGGTGAAGTATAACGACATTCCTCCGGTGATGGTGCAGGCGGTGCTGGCCATTGAAGACCGGCGGTTCTTTGAGCACAGCGGCGTGAACTTTGTCCGCACGGTAGAAGCGGTTTGGGGCGACGTTGTCCACCAGCGGCGGGAGCAGGGTGGTTCCACGCTTACCCAGCAACTGGCGCGTGGTTTTTTCCTGACGCCGGAGAAAACCGTCAAACGCAAGCTGACCGAGATGCTGATCGCCGAAGAGCTGGAGCAGAAATTCACCAAGCAGCAGATTTTCGAGTTTTATGCCAACTGGGTCGACCTCGGTCAGCGCGGATCGTTCGCCATCAGCGGGTTCGCCGAGGCTTCGCACGCGTATTTCAACAAGGACCTGAAAGATATCAGTCTGCCCGAGGCGGCGCTGCTCGCGGGCTTGATCCAGCGACCCAGCTACCTGTCGCCATACCGGCATCCCGAGCGCGCGCTGGAACGCAGGAACCTGGTGCTGGAATCAATGGTGGAAACTCACGCCATCACGCGTGAGCAGGCCGACAAGGCGAAAGCCGCAGCGCTCAAGCTGGCAGCTCCGAATGTGGAAGCCAGCGACGCGCCCTACTTCGTCGACATGGTGCGCGAGGCGTTGATCAGCCGCTTCAACGAGCATGACCTGAATGACGAGTCATATCACATCTACACCACGCTCGATCCCGATCTGCAGAAGGCCGCGGCGCAAGCGGTGGAAATGGGCATCAAGCTGGTCGACGACCAGGTCACGAAGCTGCGCACCAAGCGAACAAGAGTCGGCAAGAAGGTAGATATCACCGTAGCGCCCGGACCCCAGGCGCAGGTGGCGATGGTAGCCATCGATCCCCACACAGGAGCAGTGCTGGCGCTGGTGGGCGGGCGCAATTATGCGATGAGCCAGTTGAATCATGCGCTGGCCAAGCGGCCCACCGGGTCGATTTTCAAGCCTTTCGTCTACGCCGCGGCCATGAACACGGGAGTAGACGGATCGGCCACGGTGATCACGCCGGCCTCCACGGTGGTGGATGAGCCCTCCTCGTTCGCCTACGGAGACCAGATCTACGAGCCGCGCAATTACAAAGAGGAATACCACGGCGAAGTGAGCTTGCGTTATGCGCTGGCCATGTCGCTGAACAACGCCACGGTGAAAGTGGCGGAAGAAGTTGGGTACGACAAAGTTGCGGACCTGGCGCGCTCGGCGGGAATTGCATCGGTAAAGGCGACTCCGGCGATGGCGCTGGGATCTTATGACGCGACTCCGCTGGATATGGCCGGCGCCTATACATCGTTTGCCAACAACGGCTTCCGGATTTCGCCGATTCTGGTGAACTCGCTGCGCAACTCCAAAGGGGACGTGATTGCGAACTTTAGCACCGACCGGAAGCCGGTTCTGGACCCGCGGGTGGCCTACGTGATGACCAGCATGATGGAAGGCGTGGTCAACAACGGGCTGGGCTACAACGCAGTGCGGGGACGCGGGTTCATGCTTCCGGCCGCCGCCAAGACCGGAACGTCGCACGATGGCTGGTTCGCGGGATATACCTCGAACCTGCTGTGCGTAGTCTGGGTGGGATTTGACGACTACAGCGAGTTGCGCTTGACTGGGGCGCAGACGGCGGCGCCCATCTGGACGGAGTTCATGAAGAAGGCGTCGGCGCTTTCCCGATATTCCGACATGCGCCCCTTCGCCCAGCCCACGGGAGTGGTGGACGTCCAACTGGACAAGGCCACCAACCGGCTGGCTACGCCAAAATGCCCGGACGATTACGTATCCGCTTTCGTTGCCGGAACCGAGCCGCGCGATACCTGCGACCTGCAGAGCGGCATGTCCGGCTTCTTCTCCCGCATGCTGGGAAGCGACAAGCCGATTACCCCCGCCGGCCAGCCCGCCACCGCGCAGGATACTCAGGACCCTAAGAACCAGGACCCCAACAAGAAGAAGGGTTTCTTTGGCAAGATCGCGGGTGTGTTTAAGAACGACAAACCGTCAACCCCACCGCCCGCGCCGCCAGACAACACCCAGCCAGCGCCCCACTGACGCCTGGGATACCTAGCTTGGGACACCCAGGTTTGATGCTCGCCACGGAAGCATGTATACCCGTCCCAGAAGCCAGGAAATTGTCGCTTCCCGGCAGGAACTATGGCAGAATAGTGGCGCTTGCTTGGGGGTGGTTTATGTCCTTCCCGAGAACCTGCTTCGCCAGAAACTTTCCGGTTTCACTTCTTTCCCTTTCAGTTTTCGTACTCATCTTCATCCTGGCATTCTCTGTTGCCGCCGGGGCGCAGATGTCTCATCCGGAACAGGTGCAGGTCACCCCGCCACTGATGCGGACGATTGACCCTCCGGCGCCGGACGCGAGCGCGGACAATCTGGAAGCGCAGGCCGACCATCTGCGCGCCTCGAAACTTTATCTCGACGCGCTCGATTATTACCGCGCGGCCATGGCCAAGCGGCAGGATTCGGCGCGTCTGGAAAACAAGATCGGCATCACCGAACTGATGATGCAGCGCTACCGCGAAGCGAGAAAATCGTTTGAGCGCTCGATCAAAGCCGACCACCAGTTGGCGGATGCCTATAACAATCTCGGCGTGGTCCTTTACGAAGAAAAAAAATACAGCGCGGCGGTCAAGCATTATCACCAGGCGATTGCGATCGATGCGACCTCCGCATCATTTTTCAGCAACCTGGGCGCGGCGCTGTTCTCGAAAAAGGAATTTGATCCCGCAGTGCTTGCCTATGAGCACGCCATGCAGCTGGATCCCGAAGTGTTTGAGCGCACCTCGCGCGCCGGTGTGCAGGCGCAGTTGCCCAGCCCCGGTGATCGCGCCTACTACGACTACACCGTGGCCAAACTCTACGCCAAGATGGGCTTCTCGGATCGATCGCTGGAATATCTGAGGAAGGCGCAGGAAGAGGGCTACAAAGACCTGAAGAATGTGTACAAAGATGTAGAGTTCGCCGAACTCCGCAAAGATAAAAGGTTTACGGAACTCATGACGGCGAAGACGGTGGCGCTGCCCGACTGATCTTTTACTAATTTCAACCGCGGGTTTCGACAGTTGCGGGACTGCGAAAGAATTACAACTCTTTACAAAATTAGACGTAACTTCACTGCGGGTTGCGGTTTAATCATTGCACATACTCCTGAAAACAACAGGGTGAGTAGGGAGAAACGGTAGCCCATCGGATGCTGACCCGAGCACGCCCCAAGCAAGCATCCGATGGGTTTTTTAATTAGCCGTCAGCTCTCAGCCGTCAGCTATCAGTCCTCACCGCGCGCGGCGCCTCTCGAATTGCTTACTCGAGATTCCTAAAAAACCTTGAGCGATTTCACGTCTACGCGGCTCAACATCAGCGGGATCTTGATTTGGATTTTCGCTGAGAGCTGACAGCTGATAGCTGAGAGCTTCTCGCCGGACTTCTCTCGCCGATATACGCCTCCAGCACCTGTTTCCACTTGCCTTGCGCTTTCAGAATGAACTCCACGGCGTCGCGCAGTGCGCCGTCGCCGCCGGCCTGCGGCGTGATGTAGTGAGCCTCTCGCTTCACGTCAGCGCGCGCATTCTTTACCGCAATGGCCAATCCCGCAGCGCGCATCGCGGGCAGGTCGATGACGTCGTCGCCGACAAAGGCGGCTTCTTCGGGCTGAAGCCGTTCCTGCTCGACGATGGCTGCGAGACACGAACGCTTATCCTGCACGCCTTGATGCACGTGCTCAAGCTTCAGGTCGCGGGCGCGGAGCGCGACCGTTTCCGAAATGCGCTTGGTGATCAGCCCGGTCTTGATCCCGGCCAGACGCGCCAGCGAGATCGATGTGCCGTCATGCGCATGAAACCCCTTGGCCTCGATCAAGCTCTGGCTCGCGAACCCGAACCCGCTCTGGCCTTGCTTCGAAGCACGTGTCGCAGCGTGTTTCGCAGCATGCTCAGCAAGTTCCTGCCCGGGCTGCGAGGCTCCGGCGGGTGCAGGAAAGATGAACAGCTTGCCGTCGGTGAGAACACCATCCACGTCGAAGAGAAGAAGTTTGATCTTGCGGGCGCGGGCCTGAGCAGAGAGTCGAGGCATCGCGGGATTTTAGCATTCCAGCATCGGACTATAATTCTAGACATGTCCTCTCAGTCGGTACTTGCTCGGGCACGGTCCCTCGTTGCGCGTCATATCCTTCAGCCCTGTGAACAGTGGGAGCGAAAGCTGGCCGAGGCGAAGATTGACGCAGCCTTCTCCAAGATGGCCGACGATCCTGACTATCTGCGCGACTCGATCGCGACGGCGCATCAATTTGAAACCAGCGACCGGGAAGCCACTACGGCCGTGGGTTCCACAGGATAGGGAACTGGCGACCGAGCTTTTCGAAATCGCGGTCCGAGGTGACCAGCGTAGCTCTCTGTTCAACGGCGAGAGCGGCGGCCATGCAGTCAACGTAAGGAATCTTGTGCAGCGCTTTCAGTTCGCCCGCTTTGAGCACCTGAGGAAGATCAACGGAGACCACCCGAATCGGAAGCCGCGAAAGATCGGCCATCGTGTCGCGCGCGGTCTGCTCCCCGTAGCGCTGCCACGAGAGATAAAAAACTTCTCCCCAATTCACGACAGATGCCAGCAGCGGATTGCCCAGCCTCTCGGCCTCTTTCAGCATGTATTCCGTACGGCCGGCTCCAGGGCCGTTCTCCAGAAGGTCCAGCAAAGCGCTGGCGTCGAGCACATACGTTTTGTTCATCTTGCTCATCGGGGGAGGCGGTCCTTCTCAACCCGGTGTTCGCGCTCGCGATCTTCCATCAGAGAAGGCTGGCCGGCATAGCGGCTGCGCAATCTACGGAGGACGCCGTCGATCGCAGTCGGAGCCTCTTCCTTCGCATCGCTCCTTATATCTTCCCGCGTGTCGTCCCGCGCATCTTCCTGCATATCGTCCTGTTGAATCGTTTTGCCTTGGTAGCGAATTTCGAAGCCTCGCTCCTTCAGCAGCGCAACCGCCTGGTGTGAGTTCGTGGGATCGTTCGGGGGCACTCCTGCCGCTTCCAAAACAAGCGGCCTCGCGGGCAACTCGCGCCCTTCGACAATCACGCTCCACTTTGTCATCTGGCGGGTCGAGCGAAAGGCCTTTGCGGCTGCGGCTATATCTTCGCGTTGAAGCGCGGCAACCCTGGAACTGGGCACAGGCATCCTTTCGAATTATTATTATTACTATTACTCATAGTCATCATACTAGAATTCCTCCCTAAGTCCAATCCAAACGCCCATCAGACTCAGTTCGGTAGCGAACAATTTACGAAACTCGAAATCCCGGCTACAATACCCGGATGCAGTCCCTTCCTGCCTCTTTGACCTGGGCCCATCCCCTGGTGGCGGAGTGGTTTGTGCGGCGGTTTGGCACGCCTACCGAGCCGCAGGAGCAAGGCTGGCCGCACATCCTGGCGGGGCGGTCTGGTGCGCAAGGCTCTGGCGGGTGATCTGGCGGACCGCACGGAAGTCCTCTACATTTCGCCGCTCAAGGCGCTGGGCAACGACATCCAGAAAAATCTTGAAGGGCCGCTGGGGGAAATCCTCGCCATGGCCGGGGAGCGCGGGCTGCTGATGCCGGAGATTCGCACGGCGGTGCGCACGGGCGACACGCTGCAGCCTGAGCGGCGCGCCATGCTGAAACGGCCTCCGCACATTCTGGTGACCACGCCGGAGTCGCTTTACATTCTGCTGACTGCCGACAAGAGCCGCGCGATTTTGCGGGACGTGGAAACGGTGATCGTCGATGAGATCCACGCCGTGGCCGACGACAAGCGGGGAGCGCATCTGGTGCTGTCGCTCGAACGGTTGGACGCCCTGGCGCACAGGCCTCCGGTTCGCATTGGATTGTCGGCAACGCAGAAGCCCATTGAGGAGGTCGCGCATTTTCTTACGGGATGCTCGCATGGACCCGCGCGGGAAGATGGCGTGCGTACCGACCCCGTCATCGTCAACATTGGCCACAAGCGCACGCTCGACCTCGCGGTGGAAGTGCCGCCCATGCCGCTGGGGCCGGTCGCGTCGAACGAGATGTGGGACGCGATTTACGACCGGCTGGTGACGCTGGTCTCGCAGCATCGGTCGACGCTGGTGTTTGTGAACACGCGGCGCATGGTGGAACGTCTCGCGCACAATCTGGGCGAACGCATGGGCGAGGAAAATGTTGCGGCCCACCACGGAAGCTTGTCGCGCAAGCTGCGCCTCACGGCCGAGAAGAAACTGAAAGAGGGGCAGATACGCGTGCTGGTGGCGACGGCCTCGCTCGAACTTGGCATCGACATCGGCACCGTGGATCTGGTGGTGCAGATCAATTCGTGCCGCGCGATTGCGGTTGCGCTGCAGCGGGTGGGGCGCTCGGGACACTGGCGCGGCGCGGTTCCGAAGGGACGCCTGTTCGCAACGACGCGCGATGATTTGATCGAGTGCGCGGCTCTGGTGCGGGCGATCCGGCAGGGTGATCTCGATCGGCTGATGATTCCGGATGCTCCGCTGGATGTGCTGGCGCAGCAGATTGTGGCGGCGTGTTCGGCGGAAGAGTGGGATGAAGATGAAATGTTCGCGCTGGTGCGGCGCGCTTATCCGTATCGCAATTTAGCGCGCCCTACATTTGATTCGATTCTAGAAATGCTTTCCGAGGGGATCGCGGCGCGGCGCGGGCGCTACGGGGCTTACGTTCATCGCGACCAGGTGAACAAAAAATTGCGGGCGCGGCGCGGAGCGCGGCTGGCGGCCATCACCAGCGGCGGAGCGATTCCGGATAATTCTCTTTACACAGTGGTCGCGCAGCCCGATGGTGTGGTCGTGGGCACGGTGGACGAGGATTTCGCCGTGGAGAGCAATCGCGGCGACATCATGCTGCTGGGCAACACTTCGTGGATGATCCAGCGCATCGAGACCAAGGTCGGGCGAATGCTGGTGCAGGACGCGCATGGGGCGCCGCCGACTGTTCCGTTCTGGCGGGGCGAAGCTCCGGCGCGAACGCAGGAATTGTCGGCGCATGTGGGCGAACTGCGGGAAAAAATCAGCGCGATGCTGCCGCTCACATCACCGATAGGATTTTCGGCGACCCAACCGGACGTGGCCGCGGCGGTCGCGTGGCTGAAAAATGAATGCGGACTCGATGATTCCGGCGCGGAGCAGTCGATCGAATATATTTTGCAGGGGCGCGCGGTGTTGGGCGCAGTGCCGACCCAGCAGACCGTGATCGCCGAGCGTTTCTTTGATGAGGGCGGCGGGATGCAGTTGATCATCCACGCGCCGTTTGGCGGACGCATCAACAAGGCCTGGGGACTGGCTCTGCGCAAGCGTTTCTGCGTGGGCTTTAACTTTGAGTTGCAGGCGGCGGCTACGGACAACGGCCTGAACATCGCTTTGGCCGAGCAGCACAGCTTTCCTCTGGGCGATGTTTTTCATTTCTTGCAGGCCGAAACCGTGCAGCCGATTCTGGAGCAGGCTGCGCTCGATTCTCCGATCTTCGGCACGCGCTGGCGCTGGGACGCGAATCGCGCGCTGGCGTTGTTACGATTTCAGAACGGCAAGAAAGTTCCAGCGCAGATTCAGCGCATGCGCTCGGACGATCTGCTGGCGTCGGTGTTCCCCGACGCGGCGGCCTGTTTCGAAAACATCGAGGGCGAGCGGAAGATTCCGGATCATCCGCTGGTGGGCGAGGTGATGAAAGATGTGCTCACCGAGGCGATGGACGTGGAAGGATTGAAGACGCTGCTGCGCGACATGGCGTCCGGGAAGATTCGCGTGCTGGCGGTGGACACGCCGGTGCCGTCGCAATTTTCGCACGAGATTCTGAATGCGAATCCGTATGCGTTCCTCGACGATGCTCCGCTGGAAGAGCGGCGAGCGCGCGCGGTGGAGATGCGCCGCATGCTGCCGGAGTCGGTGCTCGAGGAAGTGGGGAAACTGGATCCGGCGGCGATCGCGCAGGTGCGGGCTGAGGCTTGGCCAGATGTGCGGGACTCGGAGTGCTCGCGTGGGGACGGGCGCCCTCGCCCGTCCAGTCGACCGCAGCTCGGCTTTCCTGGTTCGCGTATTTCGGGTCGTTGGTCGATCAAGGTCGGGCGAGTACTGCTTCGGTGAATGGGCAGCGCTACTGGGTCGCTGCCGAACGTGCCCGCAGCTTTGCCACATTGTTTCCCACGGCTGAGTTTGCGCAGACTCTGGCCGACGTCGAGACAGCGCAGGTCTCTCGCGAGGATGCTCTGCTGACGCTGGTTACGGGATGGATGTCGCATGTGGGGCCGGTTACGGCTTCGCAGCTCGGGGAGACGCTGGGGCTTCCGTCGTCCGATATTTCGAACGCTCTGCTTCGCATGGAAGCCAGCGGAACTATTCTGCGAGGAAATTTCAGTGGCGCTGCCTCGCGGGCAGAGCCTGCCCCTTCGGCAGGCTCAGGGCAGGCTCAGAGCTTGTCGAAGGGAGTGCCCGCGCCACACGCGCATGGTGAGGTGCCCTCGGCCGTTCTCACACAAGCGGACAAAACCGAATGGTGTGAGCGGCGGTTACTGGCGCGCATTCACCGGCTGACTGTCGGCACGCTGCGCAAGCAGATTGAGCCGGTTACCGCGGCGCAGTTCATGCGCTGGCTCATGCGCTGGCAGCATGTGGTGCCGGGGACGCAGGTTGCGGGCGAGCGCGGCACGCTCGAAGTGCTGCAGCAGTTGCAGGGATTCGAAATTCCGGCCAACGCCTGGGAGCGGCAGGTTTTGGCGCGTCGCATCGCAGACTACGATCCCAAGTGGCTGGATCAGCTTTGCCTGACCGGCGCGGTGGGTTGGGGAAGGTTGTCGCCGCACCCCGCAACGCTGGATTATGCGGTCCCTGCGCAGACCAGCGGCGCGAAAGCGAATGGGGATTCTTTGTCCGGAACGACGGCCGTTGAATCGGCGACACGCTCACCTCGTCAGCGCCGCGTAATTCCCACCAGCGTAGCGCCGATTACTTTTTTTGTGCGCGAGGATGCGGATTGGATGATCCCCCGCGAAAATCCCCATGTCTCGCAAAACCGGCGAGAAATGGGGCATCCAGGTGATCAGGCCGCGGCCCGAGGACTGAGCCACTCCGCGCAACTCGTGCTCGATTTTCTGCGCCAGCGCGGAGCTTCTTTCTTTGCCGACATTGTGCGCGGCAGCGGCAAGCTGAAGGCGGAGATCGAGACCGCGCTGTGGGAACTGGTTGCCGCCGGGCAGGTCACCGCCGACGGGTTCGACAATCTGCGATCGTTGATCGATCCCAAGCGCCGCGCGGGGCAGGGAAGCGGACGCAGCACGCGTCCGCGGCACAGCTCCGGCCGGTGGGCGCTGCTGCACGCCGACCAGGGTGCGGAGAGGCCGCGCGCGGTTGAGGCCGCCTGCTGGATGTTGCTGCGGCGCTACGGAATTGTGTTTCGCGATGTCCTCGCGCGCGAGGCCAACCTGCCGCCGTGGCGCGAACTACTAATGGGCTTCCGTCGGCTGGAGGATCGCGGAGAAATTCGCGGCGGGCGTTTCGTAGACGGATTCCTGGGCGAGCAGTTTGCCTTGCCGGTGGCAGTGGAGTCTGTGCGGGCGATGCGCAATAGTCCGCTGACCGGCGAAGCGGTGACGGTGTCGGCGGCCGATCCGCTCAATCTGGTCGGAATCCTGGTGCCGGGCGAGCGGGTGGCCGCGATCTCGGGAAGAAGCGTTACGTATCGCGATGGTGTCGCGCAGGCTGCCGTCGCACAATCCGTTCAGGCGCTTGAATCTTCGGGTCAGCCAGAAGCAGCCGCTGGCTGACCTCTAACGCAACGACATACCCGCTCTTCGGCCGTAAAAAATCAAGGACGCGACGAGGGGGTCCCTTCGCGTCCCTGACTTTGCAGGTGCCGGCGACACTGTGACAGAAAGCGCTTCCCCCGTCGCTTTTTGCCGACACCGCGAGGCGGAACCATGCACGTTTCGGTCCAACGCCCCAGCGCGAGTGTCCCCAAGCCGGGTACTACTTAATAACTTTATATTTATCAGATATTTAGCAGCGAGTCGGCCCCGCGGCGAGACTTTTTGTGCAGCCGCCCCACCCTGCCCGGATCACTATCCGGTCGGATAGTCCGCCTATCTGTTCGGATATCGTAACAAAATGTTCCCGCTGGTTCGGTTCAAGCTCTCACATGGTAAGAAGGTCGCTCGATCCGAGGACCCTGACCTATGCATCCGCGACTTTTCGCCATTGCCGGACCGCTCACCGACTCGATCTTCCCGCTGCCCGAGGGTGACGCCACCCTGGGCCGCGAGCCATCGAACGCCTTAGCCGTGGTCGACTCTTCGATTTCCCAAAAGCATTTTCGCTTGCGGCAGGAAGACGGGCGTTTCCATCTTCTCGATCTGGAGAGCGGTCATGCGACCCGGGTCAACGGCAGGTCAGTGAAAGAACAATGGCTGCATCACGGGGATGAGATTGCCGCCGGCGACTCGGTGTTTGTGTTTCTCGTCGATGACGAAGCCGACGACGAACCCGAACATGAGACGCCCCCGCCGGCGCGAGTGGAATTCGAAGAGGGCCATCCCTTCGCGGAAACCATGCAGTTTCATCCAAGAAAGGAAGTGGATGGCCTGGCGCCGGACTGGCTGCTGAGCGAGCTGCCGGAGACATCCGACGTAGCGCGCAATCTGAACGTCTTGCTGAAGATCAGCCGGGTAGTGCATGCCGTCAAGGATCTCGAAGAATTGCAGGGGCAACTGCTGAATCTTATTTTCGAAGTCGTGCCCGCGGGACGTGGCGCGATCCTGCTGACTGACGGAGGCGAGCAGGAATTCAGTTCGCTGCACGCGCGCACCCGGCGTCCCGGGGAACCGCCGCTGGTCCGGATCAGCCGCACCGTCGCCCGCCAGGTGATGGAGCAGGGAGTTGCGATTCTGGGCACCGATGTGGCCGGCCTCGGGCCTTTGCAGAAGGCGGAGAGCCTCGCCGATGTCCACGTGTGCTCGCTGCTGTGTGTCCCGCTCACTGTGTTTCAGAAAGTGATCGGATGCATTTACCTGGACAGCACCCGGCCGGTGCAACGTTTCCACGAAGAGCATCTGCAGCTGATGGCGGCCATTGCCGGCATTTGTGCCGCGGCCCTGGACAATGCGCGGCGGGCGCAGTGGCTGGAAAAAGAAACTCAGACACTCACCCTCGAAACCTGCCGCGAGTGGAGCATGGTGGGCGAAGGCCCGCGGATGAGGGAGATGTATCAGCTCCTGACGCGGGTTGCGGCCTCGGACGCCACGGTGCTCATCGAGGGCGAAAGCGGAACGGGAAAAGAACTTGCGGCGCGCGCGTTGCATCGAAACAGCGCCCGCGGAAACCAACCGTTCGTGGCCATCAACTGCGCCGCGATTCCTGAGTCACTGCTGGAAGATGATTTGTTCGGGCACGAACGCGGTTCATTCACCGGAGCCGTGCTGCAGAAAAAGGGCAGGCTCGAAGTCGCCGATGGCGGCGTGGTGTTTCTGGATGAGATCGGGGAACTCGCTCCGTCGCTTCAGGTCAAGTTGTTGCGGGTGCTGCAGGAGCGCGAATTCGAGCGTGTGGGTGGAACCCATCCCATCAAAGTGGACATCCGTTTGATTGCCGCCACCAACCGCGACTTGAATGAAGCGGTTCGCACGGGAATGTTTCGCCGGGATTTGTACTACCGCTTGGATGTGGTCCGTCTGAGAATGCCTTCGTTGCGCGAGCGCCGGGAAGATATTCCTCTGCTCACGCGCCACTTTGTCCAGAAATACTCCAAACGCTGCCGGGTGAAAGCCAAGCCGGTTTCACGCGAGGCCATGGCTTGCCTGGCGAATCACGACTGGCCGGGCAACGTGCGCGAACTGGAGAACGCGATCGAACGCGCGCTGGTGCTGGGTCGCACCGACACTTTGCTGCCGGAGGATTTGCCGGAATCGATTCTCGAACGCCGGCCCTCGCCGGAGAGGAGTGAAGCCCGGTACCACTCCTGCGTCAAAGACCTCAAGAAGCAACTTATCCTCGACGCAGTGGAACAGACTCGCGGCAATTACGTAGAGGCCGCGGGAATTCTGGGAGTGCATCCCAACTACCTTCACCGGCTGATTCGCAACCTGGGTCTGAAGGACGAACTGAAAGGCGCCCTGCGAGATGCCCTGCGAGACGCCGCACGTGACGCGTCCCGCGGCAGCAATGGATTGAGTAGAATGTCGAGGGGAGCAGCCTAGATCGCGTCTCTCGTATGCTCAGTTAAGGCAGTGGCAACTCCATCAGCCGCGCCGGATCAAGATAAGTACCTTGCCAGCGCACCGCCACGTGAAGATGCGGACCCGTGGCCCGTCCCGTGCCGCCGCTCAAACCAATGACCTGTCCGCGCTTCACGTCGTCGCCTTCCTTCACTTTGAATTCCGAAAGATGGAAATACAGCGTGAGAAGTCCCTGGCCGTGGTCGATGACGACGCAGTTGCCTTCAAAATATAAAAAGCGCGCCAACAGCACCGTGCCACTGTTCATCGCCGCAACGGGAGTTCCACTGGGAACGCGGAAGTCCAGGCCGAGATGCGGGCGCTGCGCCTTGCCATTGAAAATTCGCTGCGACCCGAAGACATCGGAGATAGCCGCGTCGGCGGGAGCCGTGAATTTGCCGTCCCACTCACGGGCAGGCGTTACGCGGTTGAGGTAGTCGTCCTTGATCTTCACGCCTTCCGCGATCTGTTTCTCCTGCTCAGGACTGGGCTCGGTAAATTTTCCCGCGACGGTGAGCTTGACCTCGGTCTTGGGATACGTGCCGGGGGCTACCGCGAACTTGCTGCTGAAAGGCATTTTCGGAGTCGTAGCTTTGGCGGATCGTTCACCAGTCAGCTCGAGCGTGTAAGTACCCGGGGCAGTCTCGAGGCTGATGCCGGCCAATGCGAACCACGTTTTCGTGGCTGAGTCGAAGCTGAAGGGAATCTGATGGCCGAGCCAGGTTCCGCTCAGCGATTCGAGAGGAGCCGGGGCCTGCACTTGAAAGAGCACCGGAGCTCCGTTGACCAGCCGCACGGGCTGCGCCTTCGCCGTCCAGCAGGGAACTGGTTCACGATACCAGCCTAGCACTGCGCTAAGTTCGCGCGATTATAATCCGAGCGAATGCGCACCAAAGTTTTCACGGCAGTGGCGGTCTCTGTTCTCTGCGTCGCAGGAGTCGCTGCGCCGGCCGCCGGTCCGTCCCTGCACGCCGATCGAGTCCTGGTGCTCAAGAAAGAACGAACGTTACAGCTTTTAGGCAAAGGCAAAGTCGTAAAGACCTACCGTATCGCTCTGGGCGGCGACCCGATCGGCCCGAAAACCAGGCAGGGCGACCACAAGACGCCGGAAGGCATTTACGTTCTCGACTTCCGTAATGCGCACAGCAAGTTTTACAAGGCGATCCACATTTCGTATCCCAGCGCCCGCGATCGTGCAGCAGCCCGTGCGCAGGGCGTGTCGCCGGGCGGCGATGTTTTTCTGCACGGACTGCCAAATGGCTTCGGCTATGTGGGCGCGGCTCACCGCCTGAAGGACTGGACCGACGGCTGCATCGCCGTGACCAACGCCGAGATTGACGAGATATGGGCAGCGGTGGCGGATGGCACACCGATTGAAATTCGGCCGTAAGAAATAATTTATCTGAAGTACAGTAAGTCGATGGACATTACGGTATAGGTGGCTCCTGAACTTGCTGCTACCCGGGCCCTTTCCGCGGGGCCCTATTTTTTCGTCTCCTGGCGCATGTCCTCCCTCCCCTGTAACTTGTGTTTGCTCATTCACTTACCGGATATGTACAGAAACGTATGTACATTTCCGCCCGTACAAAATGTTCCTGAAGGAACACTTCTGCGGTTCTGCAAGGCTCTCCAGGCAGCCTCTCATGTTTGCGGGGTGTTTGGCTGAAGCGTTCGAGAAGTGTAGAGTGCGGATTGTCACCCGCCGAACCAACCGATGCCCGACTGGCTCACTGTTCTCAACCGCGAAGTGATTGCGTGCACTCGCTGCCCGCGTCTGGTCGCCTACCGCGAGCAGATTGCGCGCGAGAAGCGCCGCGCCTATCGCGACTGGGACTATTGGGGCAAGCCCGTGCCAGGATTCGGCGATCCCTACGCGCGTGTGCTGGTCATGGGGCTCGCTCCCGGAGCGCATGGATCGAATCGCACCGGACGTCCGTTCACCGGCGATGCCAGCGGCAACTTCATGTATCCCGTGCTGTACGAAGTTGGATTCGCCAGCCAGCCCACGGCCACGAATCGCGACGACGGCCTCACCCTTAAGAATCTTTACATCACCGCGGCGGTGCGTTGTGCTCCGCCGGACAACAAGCCAACGCTGCAGGAGTTGGCAGCCTGCGCGCCGTTTCTCGACCGCGAGATCGCAGGGTTAAAAAACGTGAGGGTCGTGGTGGCCCTGGGAAAAATCGGCTTCGACGCCTATCTGAACTTCCTGAAGCGCAGGGGCGTGCTCGCCAGTAAGAAAGGCTATCTGTTCAAACACGGCGCCAGCTACCGAATTCCCGATGGCAAAGTTCTGCTGGCCTCGTATCATCCCTCAAACCAGAACACGCAGACGGGAAAGCTCACGCGAAAAATGTTCCTGAAGATTTTTCAGGAGGCGGCGAGACTGGCGGAGTAGCCATCAGGCATCAGCCGTCAGCCGTCAGGAAAACCGAAGGGGATCGATTGCGGGGCGCTGGCCGATGGCTGAGGCTTTGAGGTTTTGCTGATGGCTGAAAGCTGATGGCTGAGAGCCGGTCTTTTCGAGTGCCCGCCCCACACGAGCACTCTCCTCACCTCTTACCTCAGCTTGGTCACCGTCACTTCGAGCTGGAATTGGCGATTGGAGGTGGGGTCGTCCGCGCTGCCGATAACGATTGCCTTCCCGGGGACCACAACGGTGCTGCCAGTGATCTTGATTTGGCGAATCACCGGAGCCGATACGCCATATTTTTCACCGACCGGTTCGGCATCGATATTGCTGATCTCGCTCTCCGCGTGCAACTCCAACTCATCCCCATGCTCCTTCAGGGAGCAAGAGATGTGTGTGCCGACATCCAAATACTGAAATTCAGTGCTGACTACCGAGCCGGACGGGGCGCTCGCCGGAAATGAAGCACTGGCTACCGGGACCCGCGTGCCAATCTTGATGTCTTGTCTGTCCCCGGGGACGTTCAGATTCATCGAGTAGTGCCTCGTGTTAATTTTCTTTTCTCCTTCCAACTCGTTGAGTGAAAAATCCAGACGATAGGCATGCACTGGTTTCTGGTCGTCCTGTGCCTGAGCCGGCTTCACACCGGAGAGGAGCGCCATAGTTACGACTACAAGCGATACCGCCATCATTTTTCTCATACTTATGTGCCTCACCTTTCCTGTTGTCCTCATTGTTGATCTTCATTGTTGATCCTGGTTTGCCCCCGAGAGGGGGTTCCCATTCAGCTGGTTCATTTCCTTTTCCGCCACTGCCTGCGCCTGCGCGATCATGATCGCGTCCTGGGGGAAGTCGCGGACGTAGCGCACCAAGAGCTTCTCCTCATCACTGAGCGGCCGGGGCGACGGGAACTGATCAAGCCTGGGGCCGTTCGCAAGAACCGCCTGAGGAGGACGAGCGCCATGCCTCGCAGGACTCTTCGGAACCGCCGGCAGCGTCGGACGAACCGGGATACCCACATCGTTCGATGCGATGCGCGTTCCAGGCTGCTTAGCGCCTTGGCCCGCCGCTGCCGGCTGGTGCACCGCGATCTCCGGCGTCGGGGTTCCGGCCTTCCGCATGAGGAAGACGGCCGCGACAACCAGCACCGCCGCAGCTACGCCCAGAGCAGGCCAGCGCCACCAAGCTCGGGCCGCAGCGTGCCCCTGCTCGGAGCGCAGGTTCGCGAGAACGCGCTCTTCCAGTCCGGCCCTCGGCTCGATGGCCGCATACTTTGCAAGCGCTGCGTCGAGTTCGCGATCGAGGTGGTGGTTTTCCAAAGCTCGACCAGCATCTTCCTGTTTTAAATTTTGCTTGCGGTCCTGATCCGCCATATTGATCACCGTCAATCGTGTTTCTACTACCGACCCGTTTTCCGTTCAACCCGGCCGGCGAGTTTCTCCCGCAGAATCTGGCGGGCGCGGAACACTCGCGACCGCACTGCGGCTTCGTTGATTCCTAACGTCGCGGCTACTTCCCGCGGCGACATTTCTTCGATCGTCGACAGAATCAGCGGCTGGCGCAGCTTCTCGGGCAAGGCCGCGATCATTCGTTCCAGCACATCGCTGACTTGCGCGCCGTGTAAGGCGTCATCCGCTGCTGCGTCCGAGGACGCGACCTCTGGCAGCGGCTTTTCGGGATCGTCCAGCGGAATCTCGCGCTTGCGTCCCTGCTGCCGGTTGCGGTCTACGGCGACTCGCCAGGCGATCCGCGCCAGCCAGGTCTTGTGGTCTTCCACGCCCGCCAGCTTGCGGCTGTACCGCAACACGCGGACGAAAGTTTCCTGCGTGGCGTCCTCAGCATCGTGATGGCGCCGCAGGACGGCGTAGGCGATGCGGTAGACCAGGCGGGCGTGCTGCTGGACCAGATTTTCGAGCAGGTCTTTTTCCAGCAGATCTTTTTTGAGCAGATCTTCGAGCGCGTCGTCCTGACCTTGCTCGCGACCTTGCTCCCGACCTTCTTCTCGGCTGGGCGCCACGCTTGCCGCCTCGCTCAGAATTGCCTCTCCCGCCACCAATCGTCCGCCCTCACCCATAAAGACCGTCCAGGGGCTGCGTTTGTTCAGGAATTTCTTTAGGAGAATGCGCGGGTGAGGATTACTTGCAGATCCCGTTTGCTGCAGGAGTGACGGCGGCCGACGTAAGGTCCCTCCCCGTCGCCTCGCTCAGGTGCGGGATGACATCGCTGAAGGGAGCAGGGCAGCTAGGAGCTAGGCAGTAAGAACTGAGAACCGAGAACTGAGGGCTAAAACCCGATCATCACCGGCTCCGGCTCCAGGAGCACGCCGAAGACTTCTTCCACACGATGCTGGATCTGGTCTTTGAGGGCGAGCACTTCCGCCGCCGTGGCGCCGCCGTGATTGACGATGGCCAGGGCGTGCTTGCTCGAAATGCCGACGTGGCCCGAGTTGAATCCTTTGGTGAATCCCGAACGCTCCACCAGCCAGGCGGCGGAGACTTTCTTGCGGGTTTCGAGCGCGGGATAACTGGGCACGGTGAGTCCGCGGCCGCTGGCGCGCTTTTTCAATTCTTCATGTTGTTCTTCGGTGAGCACGGGATTCTTGAAAAACGAGCCGGCGCTCTGGCAATCGGGGTCGCCGGGGACGATGAGCATTCCCTTGAGCGCGCGAATGTGGCGCACGGCTTCGCGGGTCTCGGCGAGGTTGGGTGGCGTTTCGCGGCCCTCGAAATGGCGCTTGAGATCGGCGTAGGTAATGCGCGGCTCGCCCCCGGGAGTGAGCGCGTAGGTGACGCGCAAAACGATGAAGCGTCCGCGCTCCGTGGTATTAAATATGCTCGAGCGGTAACTGAACCCGCACGCTTCGCGGCACAGCTCGTGCAGCTGGCCATCTTTCAAGTCGAGAACGCGTACTGATTCGATGGTCTCAGCGACTTCCTGTCCGTAGGCGCCGACGTTCTGCACGGGCGTGCCGCCGACGCTGCCCGGAATGCCGCTGAGGCACTCCACGCCCGAGCAGTTGGCGCGGATGGCTTGCCAGACGAAGCGGTCCCAGGATTCGCCGGCGCCGACATCGAAAAGAATTCTACCGGCGTGTTCGCGGCTTGCTTCTGCCAGTTGCTCGATTCCGAGCAGGCCGATCTTCAACACCAGCCCGGGCCAGCCACGGTCGGCGACCACCAGATTGCTGCCGCCACCCAACACAAAGATGGGCAAGCTCTTCGAGCGCGCGAAGACGACGGCCTGCTGGACCTCGCCGGCGGTTTTGGCCTCGACGAAAAAACGCGCGGGCCCTCCTAGTTTGAAGGTGGTGAGGGGCGCCAACGGAACATTTTCTTCGAGCAGCATTTTTTCGAGAACTTTTTTCAGAACCAGGATTGCCTTCAATATACACACGGCTCTGCCGATTCGCGCATAGCGAAAGGTCAGGTGCTGAAAGCGGCACTGCCGGGGGGAACATGGGCAGCGCGTTCACACGTCGTTCACGCTACAATTGATGGAGCCTGCACGATTAGAAAAAGAAGCGGGCGGGCGAAGAAACGAATCGAACGTGGTAGAGAGCAGAGAGGAAAACGAAAAATGTCGATGTATCCCGATATTATGTTGATCCCCATGCGCGAGGAATTGACACGCCTGGGCATTGAAGAACTCCGCAGTGCCGAAGATGTGGACCGCGTGCTCGCGCATCAGACGGGCACGACCATGGTGGTGGTGAACTCGATTTGCGGATGCGCCGCCGGCAGAATGCGTCCCGCGGTGAGAATGGCTTTGCAGAACGCGACCAGGCCGGAGAAGTTGTTCACGGTGTTTGCGGGGCAGGATCGGGAAGCTACCGATCGCGCCCGTAGTTATTTCACCGGGCAGCCGCCGTCGTCGCCGTCAATTGCAATTTTTCGCGACGGGCAACTGGCTTACATGATGCCTCGGCGTGACATTGAAAGTCGCGAGGCTCCAGCCATTGCGGCCGATCTGGGCGCGGCGTTTGAGAAGATTTGCGCCAAGCCAGTGGCGACGCAGGCTTAAGTTGCGTGGGGAGAGAGACGTAACAGTTACGTCTCTGCGAATCGTTCGTTGACGAATCTCTCGTAGAGGCGTTGCTTGCAACGTCTCTTTTTTTTGCGATCGGTTTCTGCGATCTGTTTCTGCGATCTGCGAGGCGGCTGCCTACTTCTTGCCCGGCTTGCTCATCATGAATGCCTTCACCACGATTGCGTTCGGCTGCACGCCTACCGGAATCATGGTGAGAAGCGAATACTCGGTCGGCTCCAGTTTGCGTGGGCGGCGTTTCTGGATCACGGTTACGTCTCCGGCCTGCGTATCGAGCACCAGCAGATAATTTTGAGCCTGGGATAGCGCCAGTGCGTCAGGACGGCTGCCTACCTGCATGGTCGCAATCAGCTTGCCGATATCGATGTCATAAATGGCGACACTGTCGGAACCGAAATTACTCACGTAGAGCCGCGAGTTGTCGAGTGTGACCACGCCGTGCGACGGATGCTCGCCGATCACGGGGCTGCTGCCCACTTCGTCATTGCCGGTCTCGATGATCGAGATGCCGTTGGAATCGAAGTCGCAGACGATCAGCTCGCCGCCGTCGGGCTTGAGCGCCAGGTCTACCGGAGTGCGTCCCACATCCAGCAGCGCGAGCACGTGATCGTGCTTCAGATCGATGGACGCAACCTGCGACGATCCGGAACACGCGACAAAGGCCTTGCTGGAATCGGGCAGGATGGCGATGTCTTCCGGCTGCTGGCAAATCGGCAGAGTGGCGCGCACGCGCAGCTGCCTGGCATCGATAAGGGAAACGCTGTTGTCGCCGCGATTGCTGACGACGACGGTCGCACCGTCGGGCGAAACCCGTGCCAGTCCTGGCGCCGCGCCTACGTGGAGGGTGCCCACCACGGCTCGCTTTTCCAGATCGATGACGCTGACGTTGGCCGAGCCCGAGTTGGCAACGTAGGCGCGCTTGCCGTCTTCGGAAACGTCGATGAAATACGGTTTGCCATGAACGCCTATCACGGCCACCACGACGTTAGTCTCGGCATTGATCACGCTGACGTTACTTGAACTGGTGTTGACCACGTAGACTTCATTTTTCTTGCTGTTGGCGGCGATGCCGGTCGGCTCCAGGCCGACAGGGATGGTCTTCGCCAGCGCAAACGTGCGGATGTCGATCACGCTGACGGTGTTGCTTTTGCCGTTGGTGACGTAAGCGTACTCGCGGTAGGCAGGACCGTAGTCCGGCAGAGGCTCCTCGCGGAAGTACCACCAGCCGAGGCCGCCGAGGATGGGAAGCAGGACGACGATGAAGAGGAGTTTTTTCAAAGGAGCGTCCGCATGGGTGGAGAGAAAAGATTAGCAGAAGAGAACGCCTGCAGACGTCTCACTTCGGCTCGATGACTCTAAGACCCGGAACCAGATTGAAATGGCGCTTGTTAAACGTGGCTACCGCGCTGTCGCGTTCCAATGCGGCGGAAGCCAAAATCAGGTCATGCGGCCCGATCATGTTGCCGGAAG
>JBEKDY010000180.1:0-10446 GCA_050014115.1 Candidatus Sulfotelmatobacter sp.
GGGCCGCGTTTTTTCTGTTGCTGGCACTTGCTCATGATGGCGGAGCGGAGGCGGGTGCGGAGGTCGTCTGGGAGTTCGTAGGGAAGAGAATCGCGGTAGATCTGGATGGTCTTCTTGGTTGTGTCGCAAACCACGTAGCAGTTGTGGCACCAGGAGAGATGGTTCTCCAGCTCGGTTTTTGTGGTCTCGTCAAGGACGCCGTCCAAATAATTGGTCAGCTCCTGCAGGAAGTCAGAGCATTTCACTGGTTGCCATCTCCACTCTCACGTTTGTTGCCATCTCCACTCTCGCGTTTCTGGAAGTAGCGTCCGAGGCGTTCGCGCAACTGCAGGCGAGCCCGCAGCAGCCGCGATTTGACCGCCGGCACGCTCAACTCGAGCGCGGCAGCGGTTTCTTCGGTCGACAAACCTTCCACGTCCCTTAGTACAAACACCGTCCGGAAGCCTGGCGGCAGGCCCTGGATGGTCTTGCTTAAAATCTCGCGCAACTCCGACTGGTTATACTGCTGCTCTGGATTCGGGCTCCAGTCGGCGATTTCGCGGGGAAGAGAATCGTCCTCAGTTTTGATCTCCTCATCCAGAGAAACCGTGCGCTCTGGCTTGCGGCGCCGCAACTTCATCAGCGCTTCGTTCACGGCGATCCGGACCAGCCAGGTATAAAATTTCGACTGCTCCTGGAACTGAGCCAGATTTCCGTAGGCTTTCAGGAAAGCTTCCTGCACCACGTCTTCCGCGTCTTCGCGGTTTTGCGTGATGTGCTGCGCGATGCGGAAGACGTTGCGGTCGTAACGGCGAACCAGCTCTTCGAACGCCGAGTCGTCGCCCCGCTTGGCCGCCTGCACCAGCGCCAGCTCTTCACTGACAGGCCCTACTAGTTTGTTTTCGATGGCGCTCATAGTGTTGGCGATGCAGTATTTTCGGGTAACGGGCGGCGCGAAAAATCCGAACTGTTATTCTACTTGGTAACCGTGCCGTTTGCCCAATGGCTTAGACGTAGGCGGAAAGAAAAGTTTGCGATAAAGTGCAATGATGCCTTCCGGACTCGGCGGGCAGTTACGTTAGTACCGTGAGGCCATCGCACAAGTGCCGTATAATCAGCGCTTAAGGGACCGTGTTTCCGGGGAGTGCGCCGGGACGCTGGACTGCGACGCAGGATTGCCGATGCAAGATGAAGACGCAGGAAGTGACGTCGCGAGAGTCAGGAGTTGGTAGCGCGAATTGAGTAGGCACAGGCGAAGCTAGAGACGGAATTCTGACGATGGCAGAAGATAATCAAGCGCAGCAAGCGGTGGAGCAGGCGGTCGCGCAGGTTTTTGCGGCGCAGGTTCCCCGGCTGCAGGCGGAGATCGTGCAGCGGGTGCTCGAGGCGATGCCTGCGCCCAGCGGCGCAGGGGCGGGCGGAGAAGCTGCCAAGCTATTGCTGCAGGCTTCGTGGTGAAAGCTGGAACCGCCACGGGATGGCAAGGCCGCGGTTTTTCCGACGATGAATCGCTGAAAGATTTTGCGCTCGACATGCATGCCGGTCCGGTAGCTCACGCTTATCAGAATCGCGTGGTGGCTCCCGCCAACATCGCCGAGATGGGCGCCCGCTTCGTGGAACATTTTGGCGCGCCCGCCAATGAACAGGTGCTGGTGCTGCCGCTGGTCCTCAAAGATAAAGTTGCGGCCCTGGTCTACGCCGATGGCGGCGCTACCGGGGTGCTCGACGGTACTTCGCTGGAAGTGCTGGTGATGGCGACCAGCGCGTGGCTGGAAGTGGTTTCCCTGCGCAAGCAGACGCAGCAGCGTGAGACAACTCAGGCTGCGCCGGAGCCGAGCATTGTGGCTCCAGTACAAACCGTCAGTTCGTTTGCCGATCCGTTTGCGTCGCATGCTCCCAAGCACATTCCTGCTGCAATGCCGGAACCGGAGCCCGTGGCCGAGCTCGTTGAAGTGGCTTCGTCGGCTCATGCCGCACCGTCCGCGGCCGCAGCGCCCGCCACAGCCGCCGATCCCTTCGCCGGACTTTCGGCCGAGGATGCGGACACGCATCGCAAAGCCCAGCGCTTCGCCCGCCTTCTGGTGGACGAGATCAAGCTCTACAACCAGGCCAAGGTCGCGGAGGGCCGCAAGCACAAAGACCTTTACGACCGCATGAAGGACGATATCGAGAAGAGCCGGTCGACATTTCAGAAGCGTTACGGCACAACCATCGCCAACTCCGGCAATTATTTTCAGCAGGAATTAGTGCGCAGCCTGGCCGAAGACGACATTTCGATCATGGGTGCGAACTTCAAGCGGTAGAATTATTTTCAGCAGGGTCTCTGGCGCGGCTCCGCGCGGCAAACATAAAGTGGTTCGATTCAGTCTCAAGTTGTGGTGGGTGATCGCGGTCGGCGTCATATGCGTGCTGCTGGGCGGGGCGCGTCCGGTCAGCTGGGCGATTCCTTCGCAGGCGTCGCCGGCACAACCATCCGCGCCGCAATCTGCTGCAACAAATTCAGCCACTCCTTCAACTGAGCAGCAGCCTAAGCCGCACACTGCGCCTGCCCACAAGCCTTCAACTCCAACTCTGGCGAATCCTCAGGCGAAACCGAAGCATGCCAGCACAAACCCCGCTACGCCGAAGAAAGCTGCCGGCGCCCCGAGTCATTCAAGCACCGCACACCGTCGCGCAGCCATTGCCCAGCGGCGCCGCGGACCCGTTTCTCCGCGCGTGCGGCGCATGCGGCAAGCCTTCGTGGCTTCAGCCAGCTTGCGTCCCATGGCCCAGCAACTCGAGCAGGACCGCACTCCCGCCGCTTACGCCGGGGTGGAGGTTTTCGCTCGCGCTCACGCCAAAGAAGACGCCGGAGCGCTGGCCTGGCTGGTCGATGGCTACGCGCACGTGCTCGACCACGACTACGCCAAAGCCATCGATCCCCTGAACCGCGCCAAGCCCATGGCCGGGGACCTCGGCGACTATGTGGACTACTACCTGGGCACTTCTTATCTGCAGACCGGACACGACGCGGAAGCCCTGGCCACGCTCGCGGATTTCGACCGCTCGCATCCGGATTCGCTGCTGGTGCGGGATGCGCATCTGGCCTATGCGGAAACTCTGGCGCGGGAGGGTCGGTCAGCCGACGCAGCAGCGCTGCTCGAAAAAGATCGTATTCCCGCACGGTCCGATATTGAGCTCGCGATCGGCAAGGCCTACGCTGCCGCGGGAGAAAATGCCAAGGCCGCCGAAGCGCTGGCCAACGTCTACTACAACATGCCCACGAGCGCCGAGGCAGACCAGGCTTACGCGGAACTCAAAAAGCTGCCCGCACTGCCTGCCGCAACTGTTCAGCAACGAAAGACGCGCGCCGATCTGCTGATGAAAGCGCACCGCTACAGCGACGCCGTCGATGCCTATCGTGATTTGGTGAATGCATCCAGCCCGGTGGACCGTCCCGCGGCGCAGATCGCGCTGGCGGAAGCGCTGCATCATGCCAACCGCGACCGCGACGCCCGCACCGAACTGGCGCTGCTAGCCGCAAGTGGCGACCCGCTGCGCGAGCATCGTTTGTTTATTCTCAGCGAAATTGAATGGTCTTCCGGCAACAACGACGCTTTCTATCGCGCCGTCAACGAACTTCGCGAAGCTCCGCAGAATCCCTGGCTGGAGCAGGCTTTGCTGTCGGCCGCGAATCTGCATCTGGTGCACCATGAGTACGATCAGGCGCTGGCCACCTATGGCGAATTACAGCAGCGCTACCCCACCGGCGCGCACGCTTCGTACGTGCACTGGAGAGCCGCGTGGCTCACGTTGCGCGAGGGCCGCAACGCCGATGCAGAAAAATTATTCGAAGACCAGATCACGCTTTACCCGGCGGGCGGAGAAACTTCCGCCGCTTTGTACTGGCGGGCGCGTCTGGCGGAAGAGGATCAGCAGCTGGGTTTGGCCCGGGCCATCTACCAGAAACTTTCCCAGCGCTATCTCAATTACTATTACGCGGACCTCGGCCGGCAGCGGCTGAAGTCGCTCCCTGCATCGGCGGAAGTTAGCCAGCACTACACGTTGCTCGACCACGTGCCCGCGTTCGACGGCAAAGAAAAAGTTGAAGAGTCCGAACCGCCCACTGACGATTTGCATTGGCAAAAGGCGGAGCTGCTCGGTAATGGCGGCCTGGTAGATTTTGCGGTGCGCGAACTGCAAGCGGCGCCTGGTGCGGCGGGAAGCTCGTGGGCTCCGGCTGAGAGCGCAAAACTCTACGCGGACAATGGCCAGTTTGATCGCGCGATTGAGCTGATGAAACACACGGCGCCGAGTTACTTCGCGGTCGACTTGCCTGACTTGCCTCGCGCGTATTGGGAAGCGCTATTCCCCAAGCCCTATTGGGCCGACCTGAAGCGCTATGCTGCTGAGAACGGGCTCGACCCATATCTGGTGGCGTCGTTGATCCGCCAGGAATCGGAGTTTAATCCCAACGCGCTTTCGCGCGCCAATGCGGTTGGACTGATGCAGTTGCTGCCGAAGACCGGAAAACAAGTTGCCAAGCAGGAAAAATTGAAGCGCTACAATCCCAGCCAGCTCTACACGCCGGCGGTGAATCTTGAGTTGGGTACACGCTATTTCCGCGGCATGGTTGACCGCTACGCCGGCGCGCTCGAGTATGCGCTCGCCGCTTACAACGCCGGCACCGAACGCGTGACGGATTGGGTGGGGCAGGGAACGTATCGCGATCCGCAGGAATTTGTGGAGTCGATTCCGTTCACCGAGACGCGGGAATATGTGCAGGCGATTTTGCGGAATGCGAGTCTGTATAAGCAGTTGTACGGAACGCCGTAAGCTTTTTCGCCGCGGATTTGCGCGGATTCACGCGGATCAAAATAAAAACGGGAAGGGCGCGGCTTCAGCCGTGCCGTCGTACGCTGCGACGGTTTCGGCTTCAGCCGCTGAGGTTAGCTGGCTGGGGTTTCGTCCGGCGACGGTTTGTGAAATAAAATTTCCAGCACCAGCAATGACGCGCCCACCACAATCGAGCTGTCGGCCAGGTTGAAAACCGGCCACTCGTACTGTTTGACGTAGAACAGCAGGAAGTCCACCACGTGGCCGCTGCTCACGCGATCCCAGAAATTTCCCGCGGCCCCGCCGAGAATCAATGAGAGCGCTATCCCCGAAACTGACAGCGCGCGAGTCTGCTTCCAGAGCAGAACCACGACGATAAGCATTGCGACCAACGAGAAAGCGATAAGCACATCAGTTTTCCAGCGCGCCGGATGTTCGGCGAACAGGCTGAACGCGGCTCCGCTGTTTTCCGTGTGTGTCAGGCGAAAGAAACCGGGGATGACCTGGACGTGGCGATAAAGCGCAATGCGAGTCGCGGCCAGGTGTTTCGTCCAATGGTCGAGCAGGACGACGACGAGAGCTAAGAGGAAGTGGGTGGCGCGCGCGGCGTTCTTGGTCATCAAGATATTCGTGGAAGCGTTTTTCTTTGCGTTCTTCGCGGCCGTTCTTCGCGAACTTTGCGGTCAAAAGCTTTACGCCCGCAGTTTTCCAAACGAGGCCGCGCAAATTTGCACGATGGCACTATGCGCCTTCCATCCCCTTCAGCACGGCGCTGCAGCGCTCGCAGATTGTGGGATATGTTTTGTCTTCGCCGACGTGCGTGGAGTAATTCCAGCAGCGGTCGCACTTCGCGCCGTCGGCTTTCTTGACCTCGACGTGGACTCCTCCGCTGCCGTTGCCCGAGCCCTGCGCCAGCGTTACCGCCGAGACGATGAACAGATAGCGCAACTGGTCTTTGAAACGGGCGAGCACCGAGTAGGCGGGATCGGCCGCTGTGATCACCAGCTGCGCCTCCAGACTCTTGCCGATCCGCTTGCTGTTGCGTTCTTCCTCCAGAGCTTTCATGGCCTGTTCGCGCACCGCGAGCAGAGTGGTCCAATCCTGTTGCTGCTGCGCGTCTTGTGCCACGACGGACTTGTCTCCGAGGATATCCGCTGTGCTGGGAAACTCCGCGAGGTGCACGCTGTCCAGCCGGTCGGGCACCTTTGGTAGATGCTGCCAGACTTCTTCACAAGTGAAACTCAGGATCGGCGCCAGCAGGCGGGCCATGGCCTCGCTGATGCGCCACAGCGCGGTCTGCGCCGAACGGCGGCCGGCAGCATTTGCAGCGTACGTGTAAAGCCGGTCTTTGATCACATCGAAATAAAATGCGCTCAGGTCGACCACGCAGAAATGGTTCACGCGGTGGTAAATCTTGTGGAAGGCGAATTCCGTATACCACGTGCACACGTCACGGGCCAGCGCCGCAGTTTGACGGAGCATGTACTGGTCGAGCCCTTCCAGCTTTTCGAACGGAACTGCATTCGTCTGCGGATCGAAGTCGTAAAGATTGCCGAGTGCGTTTTTGAAAAGATTGTTTCGAATCGCGCGGTAATTTTCCGCCACGCGCTGCATCAGCGTTTCCGAACCGACGACGTCTTCGCGAAAATCGACGGACGCGGTCCACAGGCGCACGATTTCTCCGCCCAGGCGTCCGGCAATGTCGACTGGGTCCACGTCGTTGCCCCGCGACTTCGACATGGCCTGGCCTTTTTCGTCGAGTGTCCATCCGGGCGTGACGACTCCGCGATACGGTGGCGTGCCGTGCGTGCCCATGGCGCAGAGCAGTGAAGACTGGAACCATCCGCGGTATTGGTCGCCGCCTTCGAGGTACAGATCGGACGGCCAGGGATAACTCGGCTCGTCATCGATGAGGGCCAGATAGCTCGCGCCGGATTCGAGCCACACATCGAAGATGTCGGTTTCCTTTTCGAACTTTGTTCCAGAGCAATACGGGCATTTTGTTCCGGCTGGAAGAATCGTGTCAGACTCGGAAGTAAACCAGGCGTCCGCACCTGAGCGCCTAAAAAGCTCGACTACTTTCTGATTTACGGCGTGGTCGTTCAGCGGCTTGCCGCAGCCCTCGCACAGGAACACGGCGATAGGCACGCCCCACACCCGCTGCCGCGAGATGCACCAGTCCGGGCGCGTCTGAATCATGTTCGACAAACGTTCTTCGCCCCAGGCCGGATCCCATTTCACTTTTTTGATTTCTTCGAGCGTGCGAGTGCGGAGAGTGTCATCTTTCGATTTTCCGCCGGGCATCGGCGTTTCCATCGAGATGAACCACTGCTCGGTCGCGCGGAAAATCACGGGATTGTGGCAGCGCCAGCAGTGCGGATAGGAATGCTCCAGCTTCTCCGTGTGCAGCAACGCTCCGCGCTGCCGCAATAGCTCAACGATGATGGGATTCGCTTTAAAAACGTATTGGCCGTCGTATTCCGGCAGCCCGTCGCGCAGGATTCCCTTTTCGTCGACGTGGCTGGTGGCGTCGAGGCCATACTTGGTGCCCGTGGCGAAATCCTCGGCGCCGTGCGATGGCGCGGTGTGGACCACACCCGTACCCGTGTCCATGGTGACGTAATCGGCGAGCACGCCCAGAATCTTGCGGTCGAGAAAGGGATGCTGGAAGTAGAGTTGCTCCAGCTTGCGGCCTGGGAAGTGAGCCAGTTCGCGTGGGTCGGCGAGCCCGCATTTTGCAGCTACATCTTTTGCGAGCCTCGAAGCCACGATGTAAACTTCGCCTCCCGATTCCAGTGCAACGTATTCTTCGTTCGGATGGAACGCCACCGCCATAGAGGCTGGCAGCGTCCATGGCGTAGTGGTCCAGATGATGGTTGAAATTTTCTTGCCCGCCAGCGCCGGATCGAGCTTTGCCGGATCATCCAGCAGCGCGTATTTCACCCAGACCGTCGGGCTGGTGTGATTTTCGTATTCCACTTCGGCTTCGGCCAGCGCGGTTTCGTCGTGCATGCACCAGTAGACGGCCCGCAGGCCTTTGTAAACAAAGCCGTTCTCGTAAAACGAATAAAAAGTTTGCAGCACAATCGATTCATACTGCGAGTTCATCGTGGCATAGGGCCGGTCGAATCGCCCGAAAACGCCGATGCGCTTGAACTGCGTGCGCTGCAAATCGAGAAACTTCTGGGCATATTTGCGGCATTCGGCGCGCACGTCGGTGGGCCGCATTTGCAGCTTCTTGCCGCCGAGTTCTTTGTCGACTTTGATCTCGATCGGGAGGCCGTGGCAATCCCAGCCGGGGACGTAAGGCGCGTCGAAACCCGCCATGGTCTTGGATTTGACGATAAAGTCTTTCAAACATTTGTTAAACGCCGTGCCCATGTGAATGGGGCCGCTGGTGTAGGGCGGGCCATCGTGCAGAATGTATTTGGGCCTGCCATTGCGAGCGTCCCGGATACGCTCGTAGATCCCCATTTGCTGCCAGCGTTCGAGCATTTTGGGCTCGTTCTGGGGCAGGTTGGCCTTCATGGGGAAGGCGGTTTTGGGCAGGTTGATGGTCGCTTTCAGTTCGAGCGGCACGCGGTCAGATCCTCTCAAATGATTGAATCTTCTCATTATAGGGAGCGCGGCGGGGAACGTCCACGCGCGGTGGCTGGTCAGCTCGGTGATGCGGAGAGAAAAGCATAAGCCACGAAGGACACCCTTTGACTTCGCTCAGGGTAGGCTTCGTACCACGAAGGGCTTTGTTTGCAGGGATTTACTTCGGGTTGCCGTGTGGCCTTTGTGGCTCATTTGCAGACCTTCGGACAAAACGGACCAGTCTGTGCCAATTCTTAAATGCGTACCCAAAATGCATCCCTGGGACTACGAAATGCACTGTCAAAAAGCTAGAAACTAGAGGTACAATTTAACAAGGGCAGAGACCCTGCGGAGCGGTTGTGGGCAGGCCACGAGGGTGATGCCTTTTTGTACCTTCTTTTGTAACCTCGGCGACCAAAGCCAAGCAACTTGGCGCCGCCGCTGCTCATCTGTGTAAGAGTGGCGGGTAAGCCGGGCCCGTTCGTAAGCAAGCGAACGTGAGCCTTTCAGGAATCATGGGATCTGTAGAGATCAATCCGAGCGCCCCCCCGAAAGAGCCAGAGCTGCGTCGGAACGAGCCCGAACTGCATCTGCTTGTGGCCCAGGAAATGTTCGAGGAGCCGCTGTGGAAATCACTTTTCCGCCAGTTGGATGAGTTTTTCTTTCCCAAGAAGCTTCCTCCTCTCAAGCTGGAGTCGAAGCCCGAGCCGGTCAAGGACATCTGGGGTTTTTACAACTACAAGAAAGATGGCGTGCTGGGGTCGACCGGCGTGCACGTTCTGATTGCGGCAATCATCGTCGGAGCGACTTTGTGGGCGCACCGCGTGGTGACGGCCGCGCCCGCTCCAAAGGCGACCGTGATGCTTGTGGACCCCAACGACATTCCCGCGATGAAGGCGGGAAGGACGATATCGGGCGGCGGCGGCGGCGGCGGAGATCGCGACGTACTGAAGGCCTCGGCGGGCAGGCTGCCCACGCGCTCAATGCAGCCGATCACCCCTCCAACCGTGATTCTGCGCAACGAGCACCCCAAGTTGGCTGTCGAACAACAGATCCTGATCCCGCCAGAGGTCAAGCTGGCGTCCAACAACATGCCCAACATTGGCGACCCTATGTCCCATTTGACAATGCCTTCGAACGGCACGGGCTCGCTTAGCGGCATAGGTTCAGGGAGTAACGGCGGAGTCGGCTCGGGCGAAGGTGCAGGATTCGGCCCGGGTAAGGGCGGCGGCACCGGTGGTGGTCTGTTTCATCGTGGCGAAGGGGCTAGCGATCCTGCCATCATTTCGCAGGTCGACCCGGAATTCTCCGAAGAAGCGCGCAAGGCCAAGTTCCAGGGACTGTGCGTTCTCAGCATCATTGTGGAGCCCGATGGCACTCCCAGCAATATCCGCGTGAGCTCCAGCCTGGGGATGGGTCTGGATGAAAAAGCAATTGAAGCAGTCAAGAAATGGAAATTCCGGCCTTCGATGAAGGACGGGCGTCCGGTGCGTTACGGGCCGGTTGAGGTGGATGTGGATTTCCATCTGTACTGAGGCTGGCGGAGTTTTCAGCGGGTGCAACCTCAGCGGCTGAAGCCGCGATCGGAACAATGCCTTAAGCGCAGCGCTGGAAGCGCTGCGCCGCCCAAAATCAAATACGGCGCAGCAGGGCCAGGTGGCTTCGCAGGCGCGTTTTGAATCCCAGCCGCCGGTAGAGTTCGACTGCGCGCGCGTTGTCCTCGCGCGTGTGCAGGAACGGTGTTTCCCCGCGCGCGATGATGCGCCGCATCACTTCCGTCATCAGGATTCCCGCGTAACCCTGGCCCGTGTGTTCGGGATGCGTGCACACGGCGCTCACTTCGGTGTATCCCGGAACCTTCAGGCGCTCTCCGGCCATAGCTACCAGCCTGTCTTGTTCAATAACCTCGCTAACTCGCTCACTAATTCGCTCGCCAACTCGCTCGCCAGCTTGACGGCGAATACCGAGATATGTTCCCAGTTCATGAGTACGGGATCCGAACGGACCGGGCTTGGTGAGCGTGGCCAGCTCCACCATTTCCGGAGAATCCTTTTGGCCGAGCTCGACGATCGC
>JBEKDY010000181.1:0-9178 GCA_050014115.1 Candidatus Sulfotelmatobacter sp.
ATGCCTTCTTTGGGTTTGTGTGTTACCTCGGAGCGCAGGTGCTGCCAGACTCCGCGCACTTGCGCTCGCGTCTGATCCAGCGTGGCGGAGTTGTCGATCACGTAGTCGGCGGCTTTGATCTTTTCTGCTTCCGGCAGCTGCGCGGCCATGCGACGGGTGACTTCTTTGCGGGCGGCTTCGTGGTCGAGTTTTTGGCGGGAGGCGAAGCGGGCTATGCGTTGTTCTTCGCTGCACTTCACTACGATCAAGCGGTCGAACTGCTTGGCTGCGCCGGCTTCGAGAATCAGCGCGGCTTCTACGATGGCGACGGCGTGGGGATCGTGGCGTCCGATTTCGTCCATCCACTCTTCCTGGCTGCGCAGCACGGCGGGATGCACGATGCGGTTCAACTCTTCGACGCGCGCGGGCCTGCTGCTGACGGGACTTTCGTTGCCCAAACTTGCCTCACTGGGATTCGAAGCGGCGGGATTCGAGCTGAGCGAATTCGCGCCGAAGGCGAGTTCGGCCAGTTTGGAGCGGTTGATGCTGCCGTCGGGGTTGAGGATGTCGCGTCCGAAATGGCGCACGACTTCGTTGTAGACCGGTTCGCCCGGCTGCATCAGAGAATGGGCGATGCGGTCGGCCTGGACGAGATGCGCTCCGAGCGCGACGAACATTTCTCCTACGAGTGACTTGCCGGAGGCGATGGCGCCGGTTAGGCCGACTTTCAGCATAGAGCGGTGGTCAGCGGCTAGCCACCAGCCACTGCCTTTCCAGCTTTGCGGCTTTTACGGTGTTGAACATCAGCATGGCGATGGTTAGCGGGCCGACGCCGCCGGGGACCGGGGTGATGGCTCCGGCTACTTCGGCGACTTCGGGATGGACGTCTCCTACCAGCGTTGAGCCTTTGGCGCGGAACGTCTCTTCGCGCTTGGTGTTTCCCGCGAAAAGGCGCGCAAATTCTGCGGGATCGGTCACTTTGTTCATGCCGACGTCGATCACGGTGGCGCCCGGTTTCACGAAATCGCGGGTGATCATGCCGGCGCGGCCGATGGCGGCGACGAGGATGTCGGCGCGGCGGCAGACTTCCGGCAGGTCGCGAGTTTTCGAGTGGCAGACGGTGACGGTGGCGTTGGCGTTCAGCAGCAGCATGGCCACCGGTTTGCCTACGATGTCACTGCGGCCGACGACCACGGCTTCCTGGCCGGCAATGGGAATGTTGCTGCGTTTGAGAATCTCGATAACGCCGGCGGGCGTGCACGGAACCAGACCGGGACGCTGGGTGGAAAGGAAACCGACGTTGACGGGATGGAATCCGTCGACATCTTTGGCGGGGTCGACGGCCATCAGGACTTTCTTGGCGTCGACTTGCGGGGGCAAGGGCAGCTGCACCAGGATGCCGTTGATGGGGTCGCGGCCGTTGAGGTCGTCGATCAGGGCGAGCAGGTCGTCGGTGGTGGCATTATCGGGGTGGGTGTGAGTCTCGCTGTAGACGCCAACCTCTTCACAGGCTTTGACTTTGCCGCGCACGTAAATCTCGGAGGCGGGATTATGGCCAACCAGGACCACCGCCAGGCCGGGGCGTACGCCGGCGGCGGCCATCGTTTTGATTTCCGCGGCTACTTCGCTGCGGATTTGGTGCGCGATTTTAGTACCGTCGAGGATGGTGGCGGGCATGTTTGGCTTCGGGCTTCAGCTTTCGGGCTTCGGGGTTCGGCTAGAAAATCTTACACCGCCGGGGCCGCTGAGTGCTCTGGGGAATATTGTTGATTGCTGATTGTTGATTGCTGACTAACCACTAGCTCTTAACAGCGGTGGTATTCAATCAAAAATCAGCGATGGTGGGATGGCGTGTCGTACAATGCTCCGCATGATTGCCAAGGATCTGCTGGAAATTTTGGTTTGTCCGGCTTGCAAGCAGGGGCTGGAATATCGACAGAGCCCGGAGAGTTTGAAATGTACAGGGTGCCACCGCGTCTATGGGGTGAAAGACGATATTCCGATCATGCTGGTGGATCAGGCGACCATCGACGCTTCCTGAGATCTCGCTGACTGATCTGGCTTTCTGGCCGCTCGCATCTTGATTTTGGTAACCCTCCTGGAACGTTCGCCCTAGCTGCGCCGCACGAGTGGGCTATACGTGTTTCCGCGCCAGAATGACACAACGTGTCAGTTTTGGGACGAAAGTAACACTCCGCCGTCACTCCGGTCGCCCCAGGGGTCGGCCGGGATCGCCCGCAACTTCTGAGAATTACAGGGGTTTAGGAAATCTAAAGGGAGCTGCCCTACGTACATAAAATGCGGGGGCAGATTCGGCAGCTAAATTGCATGCAACTTGTGTGGCTGCCGATGAGTCTAATGGGCAAGAGAAGTCGAAGGTCGGAGTCGGAGGTGATGACGGCCATGAACGATAGAATCAGCAATCTGAGCGTCGACAAAGACAGATTCACGATGACGGAACTGGCAGCGTTGCGGAACGATTTGCTCCAGGGGGGCATGATCGATTCGTATGAGGCCGCGGAGCTGTTGCAGGTGTTCCTGATGGGCCGCGGTTATGGGGTATCGCCCAAGGCAGCGCTGGATGCGGCGGGCCGCGTCGAGATGGCAGGGTGCGCCCTGCCGGTTCTGCAGCACGAACTGGAGAACCTGGCCATGGTGATGTAGAGGTTTCTGCGGCGCGGGCCGGTGACCCCGCGCTGCGGTAAAAGCTAGGTGGCGCAAGGGTTAAGCAAAGTAAGAGATTGACATTCTGAGCCGGCGATCGAAACAAGATCGACTGCACTCAGTTCCACGAACGGGAAAGGCCGGGCCAACCAGCCCGGCTTTGTGGTTTTTGGGGGATTAGGTCCTCCGGCCCCATGGCGTTTGAGAGTGTTGCAATGCGACCCGGGCTGACCGGCCTCAGTAGAGGTGGAATGGGCCGGCTCTTGCGAGCCAGCCCCAGAGGCTTTCGTGCGACGTGACGGCTATTCTACGGTGATCGATACTGGCGTTTTGTAGACGTTTCCGCAGTTATCCCAAGCTTGTATTACGGCATTGTAGCTTCCTTTCGACATACTCAGGTATGTGTCGAGCGAAGCGCTGTTGACAGTGTAAGCCGCGACACCCGGTGCAGTGTAAATGCGCATCGAAGCAATGCCCGCACTGCAATTCGGCGCGGTCGCACTTGCCACGAAGTGTACCGGCGAGGTGGGCGCGCCGCCATTGGTGGGGGACACCACGTTGGGGTCCGAGGGAGTTGCAGATGGACCTTGGATCATGATGCTACCCACGGGAAAACTGAAGGACTTGCCGCAATTGTCGTAAACCACGATCAGCGGGTTGAAAAAATAAAGGGTTTGGTCTGGGGCGGGAAACGCAATGTTGGCGTCGAGAGTTGCCCCGTTGGTGGTATAGGCCACGACACCGGGCGAGGTGTAAACCCGCATTGCCGCCACGCCAGCGGAACATTGCGGACTTCGTCCCGTAGCCTCGAACAATACTGGCGATCCGTACGGAAACGGTTGCGCGAACCACGGAGTGGTCATGTTCACGCCACCATTACCGGGCGTGGATAAATTGTATTTTCCAAACCACAGATAGTAGCCGTCTCCCCCAGTCTGGTTTGGCGGGCTCTTCTGAAACGCCTTGGAAGAGGTTTGGCCGTTGGAACCAATGCCGTACAAATTGTTATGGTCGTCGAGATAAGGCGTCGGCCAATAGAAGAACCCGACACCGGCGTATAGGTCGATAGTCTGGTTATTGGTTCCGTTGATGGGGGTGCATCCTGAGTACACCAGCGAATCCGCCCCCGAAGCCGCCGTGTTGATGGTCGCGATAAAGGAACAGTTGGCTTGTTCGTAAGTGCGATCGGTAACCGGAAATGTCAGGTCGGCGGTGCGGTCACCGACGAGGGTCACGCTGTTGGCTGAGACGATCTGAGGCAGTGTAAATTCATATTGCTGAGAATTGCCGGCCAGGTACGAAGAGTAAACCAGGTTGCCTGAAGGATCGATCTCCGTCAGGAAGCCGAGGTGAACGCCCGAGTACGTGGATGGGAAAGTCTTCTGGAGTGCGTTTGCGGTCACCGGCAGGTTGGTACCTGCGGAGCCGCCGGCATAATAGTAGCCCGCCGTGTCCCGCTTCACGTTGATGGTCAGCACGTTGTTCAGAACGGTCGAGTAAAGCAATCCGGTGCCAGTGGGGTTCAGGGTAGTGATGAAACCGCCTTCGCTGGGCTGCCGCAGGCCGTTGGCTGTGATCGGATAGTTGGGAGAGTAGGTAGTGCCATCGATGGTTGCGTCCCCAGACGAATCCACCAGAATCTGCTCCGCATACTCATCGTACTCACCGCCCACCAGAGTGGCGTAGTCCAACTCACTGGCCGTCGAATTGAACTTCATAATGTAGGCATCTTCGTCTCCGGCATAAGTCGACTGGTAGGCGCCGGGCGTAGCCGGAAACGGAGTCGAGCCGTTGGTATTGCTGTAATATCCAGTCACATACGCATTGTTCGCGGCATCGACGGCAACCGCGTACGGAATAATGTTGGGCACAGTGCTCATGAAAGTCGAGTAGTCCAGAGCGCTGCCTGTGCTGTTCAGCTTCACCAGGAAGTAGCGCCAGTTGGCAACTTCCGCGGTGTTGTAGGCGCCCGCAGTCACAGGAAATGTGGAAGTATACCAAGTGGTGGTTTGAGTGGTGCTGTTGAATGAGGAGTCGGCGCTTCCACCGACGATGTAGACGTTACCGGAGGCGTCCATCGTGAAGCCGCTAGGGATTGATTGATTGTTAGGGCCCGTACCCCCAATAAAGGTCGACCACACCAGGCCTGACCCGTTCTGGTTTAACTTGGTTACGAAGACCTCGCTGTTGTCATTCTGAGTCGTGAAGGTCGGCTGATAGGCGCCCGGAGTCGTGGGAAAGTCAGAGGATCCGGTTGAGCCGAGAATATAGGCATAACCTGCCGCATCTACTAAGAAACCGGTGTATCTTTCGTAGTTGTTACCGTCCAGGAAGGTGCCATAGGCCAGTGCCGGATCAATGACCAGCGCCTCACTGTGGTCGTAGTCGCCAAGTTTGAAGCGAATCCGATTTTGTTCGACGCGATATGCGGCTTTTACGACCTGACGGCCGGTTTCCGACTCCTGATACACCGTCGGCTTCCGCCAGGTTACATCTCCGGCTGCGGTTTTCAGCACCAGGGAGCCGTCTTCATCGGTTGTGATTTTGTCGGCGCCGTCGACGGTTAAGGCAATCATTGATGGGTCGGCCTGTGGCGCGACGTCGAAGTCATATTCGAGTTGCCGCTCCCGGCTGTAATATTTCAGATCGATTCCCGGGTACACCTGCTCGTACTTTACGGCAGCGAAATTCGTTACGCCCGTCTTCCAGTTGCTGCGGGAACCGAGCAGATAGTTCGTCTTGCCGGATTGTTCGTCTACGCCGGCGATGGGAGCGTTTTCGTTGGCTTTTAGCAGGGTGGTTCGGAGCACTGCGTCACTTTTCTTGCCCGCAACCTTCAGCACCGCTGCGTTCTGGGTTAAGTAAATTTGGTATTGTCCAGACCGGGCCAGATACCGCACCTGGGAGTCGCTCTGTCCCACGTTTTGCTCAAAGAGCAAGGGCAGATTCGAATCGAGAGACGCGGCTTGCCTGGCTGACGATTGGCACTCGCTGGGTTGGGAATTGAAGGCGAAGAGGAAGAGAACGAAGGCAGCAGCCCACAGCCTGGCTGAGTGATTGGCGCGTTTCATCGGAAGCTCCTGAATATGACACTTCGGTCGGTAAACGAAGCGTTCGATGAACTACCAAAAATGGAGAGTTGCCTTCTAGTGTTTCAATTTTCTATTTCTACTTGCGAATCCGTAGACGAATCGCGGTCCTGCTGGAAGCAAGACTCGAGCCACCGGCGGAGCAAAGGAAACTAGGCGATATTCTGGCCGAGGTGCCTTGCCAGGGCGGCAGGTTGAGAATTCAGCGCCGGCAGGATCAGGCTGACGGTCGCAGTGCGGTCGTCGGAAACGGTGAGATGCGAGCCGTGATAATGCTTACCTATGCACATTTCCGGATCGTGGATTCTGTTGATCTTCGTGGGCGGGTCGGCGGCTCTGATTCTTCTCGTGCTCCACTTGACGAAGCTTGGTCTGGTGATCCACCAGCGGATTCCGGACCGGCCGCGGCGGAGGCTGTTCCTGGCCTCGATTGGCTTTTTCGTCACGTTCGTTGGGGTGCGACTGCTGGTGGCGTCGATCACTCACCATATTGGACCGTTTGGCTACGTCGAGATGGGTGGGCGGCACATCCATCACCTGGTATGGGGAATTCTTCTCCTGCTCATCACTGGCTACGCGGAGATCGGAGAAGTGGGAAGTGGGGAGACGCCGAGTGCGATTTTTCTGAGCCGGTTGCTGGCGCTGACGTATGGAATTGGCGCCGCCCTGACGTTGGACGAATTCGCCATCTGGCTGAACCTGGATGCAGCGGCCTACTGGTCGCGGCAGGGCCGCGAAAGCATTGATGCCGTCGTGATATTCGGGGCGCTGCTCGCGATCGGTGCCTGGGGCGCGCCACTATTTCACCGGGCGGTTTCGTCCGAGGCTAAACACCGAGGCTAGAGGCATGCGTATGAATGGGCGCTCGAGCAAAAAGCTGAGAAGTCGCCGGCCCCCTATTCGTGACGCAGGCTCTCGACTGGGTCGAGTTGCGCGGCGCGGGTGGCGGGCACCGTGCCGAAGATGACGCCGACCAGCGACGACACTACGATGGCGATGATCGCCGACCAGCCCGAGATCGGGATGTGGTATTCAGTGAAGAAGTGCACCGAGTAAGGCAGAGCCAGGCCGATGGCGATGCCGGCGACGCCTCCGATGAGCGAAATCAAGACCGCCTCGGCCAGAAACTGAAACCGGATTTCGCGCCGGGTGGCTCCGACCGCTTTGCGGATGCCGATCTCGCGGATTCGCGAGGTCACGGTCGCCAGCATGATGTTCATGATGCCGATTCCGCTGACCAGGAGCGTAACCATGGCGCTGGCCAGCAATCCCCAGGTCAGGGCAGTTAGAATGCGCCCCGCAGTGGCCAGCAGTTCGGTGAGATTTTGGACGTTGTAAACGGACTCCGCGCGGTGGCGCGAACGCAGCACGCGTTTGATCTGCACGGTCGCCCCAGCCACCGAATCGGAGTCCCGCATGGAGAAGTAAATCATCTTGACGTTGGGCGTTTCCAGAAAATAGCGGCTCACGCTATACGGAATCACCATGGAATTGTCGGTGACTTCCGATTCGCCGAACGTTTCCACGCTCTCTTTGAAGGTACCAATCACGGTGAAGGGCAGTCCGGTTAGTTTGATGACTTTCCCGACTGCGGCTTGGGGCGACCCGTAGACGGACCTGGCCATTTTCTCGGTGATAACCCCAACTTTGTTATGGGCCTGAGAGTCTTCTGCGTCAAAAAAGCGGCCGGAGAGAACCTTCAAGTTGCGCACGCGCTGATACTCGGGATACACGCCGAGAACCTGGATATCTTTTTCGTCACCGTTGCCGACCGGAATGCGCTCGCCCAAAGTAACCACCGGCGAGGCGGCAACCACGCCCGGAACTTGCTCCTGCACGGCCTGCACGTCTTCCACCGTCAGCGGATCGAGGCTGGAATTGCTGATGTGCTGCGCGCCCTGGTATTCGGCCCAGATCTCGTTGGTGCCGATCGCTTCAATTTGGCGTAGCGCGTACTCGCGCCCGGTCATGCCAATGGTTACGACTAAGATGAGCGAAGCTGTGCCGATCACCATGCCGAGCGCGGTCAGCATGAAGCGAATTTTGTTCGACATGAAAGTGTCGTAAGCAAAGTTCAGAATTTCCCCGAGAGCCATATCGGTGCTCAAACGGGATCGCACGGTTTCGGTAGCGGTCGGCATTAGTTAAATGCTACGGACGGAGGAGGAAAGGCGCAAGGGCTTGGGTCCGGAACAGCAAGGCTTTGGATTCGTACGAATAACAAAACCGATGAACGACCAAGGACACGAAGTATCACGAAGGCTCAGCAAACAGGGCTTCCCCCGTGATCCTTCGCGTGCTTCGTCCTAAGGGCTTTTAGCTCGAGCATTGCCGAGCATGGCTGAATAAAAAGCAGGTGGACGTGCAGTCGGTCAGCGGTTTTGGCAGAGGATGTGGTACACCTCTATTTGTCTTCTGCTTGTCTTCTGCGTGTTCTGAATTAAACATCGGGCTACCGGGGGACCACTTATTTCTTCGGCTGACACTTCTTTCGTCACAGACCACGATCCGCAGGCGTCGCTGCGGCGGACTCGCCGTTCGCTGCTGTGGATGGTGCTGGCCGGTCTGGCGATCCGGCTGATCGTGGTGGGGTTTCTTTATCCCGAGCGGACGGACCCGGCGCGTGATCACTGGCGTTTCGGCGGAGAGGCGGGGAGAATCGCGCGGTCAATTTCGCTGGGAGAAGGGTTCAGCAATCCGCTGTTCGGCCAGACTGGGCCAACGGCATGGCTTTCGCCGGTATTTCCTTATCTGCTGGCGGGGATTTTCAAAGTCTTCGGCATTTACAGCAAAGCCTCCGCGCTCGTCGCGTTATCGCTCGACAGTTTATTTTCTGCGCTCACGTGCATACCTGTGTTTCTGATTGCGCGAATGCACTTTGGGGGAAAAACTGCGTTCTGGGCAGGATGGGCGTGGGCATTTTTTCCCTATGGCATTTATTTTTCCGCCGACTTCATCTGGGCCACTGCGCTGACCACGCTGCTGATGAGTCTGGTATTTCTCGCTGCTCTGCGGTTGGAATCATCGTCTCGAATTTCTGACTGGGTCCTGTTCGGTGTGCTTTCCGGCTTTGGCGCGTTGACTGATCCGGTGGTGCTGTCGGTGGCTCCGTTTCTGGGCGCGTGGATGTGGTACCGCAGGCATCAGCAGAAAGCGCGGTGGTTCGCACCAGGAATGGCGGCTGTGCTGGCAGTGGTCATCGCCACCGCGCCGTGGATGGTGCGAAACTATCGCATCTTCCACAAGATCGTGCCTTTTCGCAGTTGCCTGGGCCTCGAAGTCTACTTCGGCAACAACCAGGACAGCTGGCATTGGGGACCTCCCGGATATCATCCGTCGGACAACGAAGAAGAGTGGAAGGAATATCAGCAACTGGGAGAGATCGCGTACGTGTCGAAGAAACTCGACCAGGGTTTGGATTTCATCGACCATCACCGCGGCTTGTA
>JBEKDY010000182.1:0-9112 GCA_050014115.1 Candidatus Sulfotelmatobacter sp.
CCTGTGATGCGCGCCGTGATCGAACGCGTGGGCCCTTGCCGCATGGAGTTCGGACCGCCGGAGTTTCACAGCCTGGCGGAATCCATCGTCTACCAGCAACTGAACGGCAAGGCTGCGGCCACGATTTTTGAGCGCTTCGCCGCGCTCGCCGGGGATCCGCTGACTCCCGCAGGCATTCTCAAGCTCACCGACGAGCAGCTGCGCAGTGTCGGCTTGTCGAAACAGAAGTCAGCCTACTTGAAAGACTTGTCGGCGAAGACGTCCGCTGGCCTGCTGGATTTTGCGCGCCTCCCTGAACAATCGGACGATGAAGTCATCGCGCATCTCACCCAGGTGAAAGGCATCGGCGTGTGGACCGCCCACATGTTTCTCATGTTCACGCTGAAGCGCGAGAACGTACTGCCCACCGGCGACTACGGAATAAGAATGGCGATCTTCAAGCATTATCTCGATCGGAAGAAAACTAAGACAGCTGCGAAGGCTGTTAGCAAAAAAGGAAAAACATCCGCGCAGAAAACTCGCCCGCGAAAGATCAAGCTGCCCAATCCCGAGCAGATGGAGAAGATCGCTAAGTCGTGGGAACCTTACCGTAGCGTAGCCTGCTGGTATCTGTGGCGCAGCCTGGATATCAAAACGCTCTAGCGAAGCTAGTTAACTCCGCGTCTGGGAGTCGCGCTCCCGATTGAATATGACCAGGAGCCGGGCAACCCTTTCGCCAGTTGCACAACAAACGATGCTGTCATGCTGCAACCGATTGATCTCTTTGCGTTTTCCCTGCTCAAGTGACGTGCAAATCTATCCGCATATCTTGTTGATAATAAACAACATAATCAGCATAGTTAAATCGGTTCAACTGGCCCGTAGCGCGAGCCTCAAGCGGGGTCAACCTGTGGGCTTGGACGGTCGCCGCTATCGTCCTCAGTCGGCCTCAGAACAGCCGCGCGGAGCACTTCTCAGAACGACGTGGCCCACTGTTTTCAGCTTGCTCGACCGATCCGGCAGACAAACGCGCTTGGCGCTCATGCGCCTTGCATCGCTGTGGGCATTGCCGGACCGCATTCCCGGACATCGACTTCTGCATTCGCAGCGCCTGTGATTAAATGATTACCATGGCCGATCTCAAGATCCGCGTGCTGGTGGCCAAGCCCGGACTCGACGGTCACGATCGCGGCGCGAAAGTGATTGCCCGCGCCCTGCGCGATGCCGGCATGGAAGTCATCTACACCGGACTGCGGCAGACTCCGGAGATGATTGTCAGCGCGGCCCTGCAGGAAGACGTGCAAGTGATCGGCCTCTCGATTCTGTCGGGCGCGCACAACGCCATCGTCCCGCGGGTGATGGACCTGCTCAAGCAGAATAAAATGGACGACGTGCTCGTGCTCCTCGGCGGCATCATTCCCGACCAGGATATCGACGCTCTGAAAAAACTCGGCGTGGCGGCAATCTTTCAACCGGGCACGGCGATGGACGACATCGTAAAATTCATCCGCGCCAACGTGAAGGGACACGCCCTTCAAGCCTGACGACTCGCGAATCTGTCTTCGCTTCCCGCATGCCGACTCCAAACTTCACCACACTCCGCCAGCAACTCGACAACACCATCGGCCCTGTGCCGTGGTATTGGAAAACGCTTCCTGCGTTCCAGTCGCTTTCTGGCCAGCGCTTCGTATGGACTCATCACGGCGAAGAAGGCCCCATCGCATATTTAGTTACGCTCGGCCTCGAGCAGGAACCTGACAAACCGCGACTCGCGCTGAATACTTACTGCCGGCCGTTCCTCGTCCCGCCGCATTCGATCGGCATCTGGTGTCCCGAAGGCCGCAGCATTCGTTTGACGTGTTTCGATCCCGACCAGCTCAAGGCGTTCGACCTGGCCGAGATCGCGGGATGGTTCAAGCCCTCCGCTGACCGCATTTACTCGACCAGCCCGCCGGTTGCCGATTTCGAGGTCCCGCTTACGCTGGCTCCCGGCACGCACAACATCGCTAATAATGTTCCGCCCGCGCTCGCCGGCGTGGACGAACTCATCGTCCCCACCAGCTACAAAGCCATGTCGCGCGACGACCCTGCATTCGCGTTGTTTGTGTTCTACCTGCAGGCGGGACTGGTGGAAGTGCTGCCACAAAAGTGGTTCACCGCCGCGCAATACCGCGTAGGCCAGCAATGGATCACCCGTGCCGCACGCGACCCCGAATCACACCGCATCTTCGGCGAATGCTTCGGCGCCGGAACCTTCCTGCTGGAAGAAGACGGCTGCAGGTTGGCGGAGTGGATGGACAGAAGCTTGTAGCTCTTAGCCGTTAGCTCTTAGCTTCTAGCTTCTTGACTTCTGACTTCTGACTTCTGACTTTTGACTTCCCGCCCGGCGTTGCGCGCTTTCGCTCCGCTGGTATACCGTAATCAGTCTGCTCCTTCATTTCGCGACTCATGGCTGAACGCAACGAATCTCCCGCCCCGCACTCGGCCTCAGCCCTGAAGCTGCTGACGACCAAAGTCGATCCCACGTCGGCGCGTTTCGAAGCCAACATGCGCTTTCTCGCCGACCTGATGTCGCAGATCCGCAATGAGAGCGAACACATCTGCGAAGGCGGCGGACCGAAGGCCATCGAAAACCAGCATGCCAAGAAGCGTTTGACCGCGCGCGAGAGAATTCATCTGCTCGCCGATCCGGAAACTTTTTTTGAATTGGGCCTCTACGCCGCGCACGGCATGTACGAAGAGTGGGGCGGAGCACCCGCCGCGGGCGTGATCACCGGCCTGGCGCGCATCCAGACGCGGCTGGTGATGATCATCGCCAATGACGCCACGGTAAAAGCGGGCGCATTTTTCCCGATGACGGCAAAGAAAGTGATTCGCGCGCAAAACATCGCCATCGAAAACCGTATCCCGACGATTTATCTCGTCGACTCGGCGGGTGTGTTTCTGCCCTTGCAGGAAGATGTTTTCCCCGATACCGACGATTTCGGCCGCGTCTTCCGCAATAATGCCGTGATGTCGGCCATGGGCATCTCGCAGATCGCCGCCATCATGGGGATGTGCGTGGCCGGCGGCGGCTATCTTCCCGTGATGTGCGACCACGTGCTCATGACCGACGGCAGCGGATTATTTCTCGCCGGCCCTGCGCTGGTGCAGGCCGCGATCGGACAGAAAGTTTCCGCCGAAGATTTGGGTGGTTCCATCATGCACTCCTCGATCAGTGGCACGCTCGACTTCCGCGAACCCACCGACGAAGCCTGCATCGCCCGCATTCGCTCCATCGTCGACAAGTGGGGCTACCGCCGCCAGTCTCCCTGGGACCGCAGGAAGCCCGTGGAACCTGCCCTGGCCGCCGAGGAAATCTACGGCATTTACGATTCGTCGCCCGCGCGCCCGTACGACATGAAAGAAATTCTCGCGCGCGTGCTCGACGGCAGCCGGTTCGACGAATACAAAGCCGAATACGGCAAGACCTTGATCTGCGGCTACGGACGCATTGGCGGTTTTGCCGTGGGTATTGTGGCGAACCAGAAAATGCACGCGCAGCAGACCGATCACGAAGGCCGCAAGCGCACCGAGTTCGGCGGCGTCATCTACACCGAGTCCGCGGAGAAGGCGGCGCGCTTCATCATGGATTGCAACCAGAATCTGATTCCGCTGGTTTTCTTTCACGACGTGAACGGCTTCATGGTAGGCCGCGACGCCGAGTGGAGCGGCATCATCAAAGCTGGCGCAAAGATGGTGAACGCAGTCTCGAATTCCGTAGTTCCAAAAATCACGGTTATTGTCGGCGGCTCCTTTGGCGCCGGACACTATGCCATGTGCGGCAAAGCTTTCGATCCGCGTTTCGTTTTCGCCTGGCCCACCGCTCGTTATGCTGTGATGAGCGGCGATTCTGCCGCCGGAACGCTGGTGGAAATCAAAGTGCGGCAACTTGAGCGCGGCGGCAAGGTCTTGAGCGACGAGGAGAAAAAAGAACTCTACGAATCGACGAAGCGTACCTACGACGAGCAGACTGACCCGCGCTACGGCGCTGCGCGCCTGTGGATCGACCGCATCATCGATCCCGTCGAAACCCGCGACGCCATCACGCAAGCCCTCGAAGCTGCCGCCCTCAACCCGGACGTGCCGGAGTTTAAAGTGGGGGTGCTGCAAACGTGATTCACCTCAGACGACGTACGCGGGCGCTTGGAATTATCCTCGCCGCCTGCGGATTGTTCTTGTTTGCGGTCGGATACTTAGATCATCGCCGCTTCGAGAAAGAGCGTGTACAGATGGGAGCCGCATACGAAATGTTGGTTAGCTCCGACCTCTATACGCCGCGAACATCGCGCCTGTTTAAAACTGCTTTCCTTGTGCTTGGATTCACAGGTTTGGCAACACTAGGATCGGCAATCATTGACGTGCGTGAGTCTCGACGCAAGGAATAATTCGCATTCAAGACCACAATCCATCTAGAAGCTAGTAACGATGCCAGCTACCAATTCCGTCCAACTGATCGAATGCCCACGCGACGCCTGGCAAGGACTGCAATGCCAGATTCCCGCCGACTTAAAAGCCGACTACCTGAAAGCCTTGATCAGCGTGGGTTTCAAGCATATTGACGCAGTCTCATTCGTGTCGCCGAAAGCGGTCCCGCAGATGGCTGATTCGGAGGATGTTCTGAAACTGCTCGATCCGCCCGACGATGTCGAAATCATCGGAATCGTGGTCAACGAGAAAGGTGCGCAGCGGGCCATCGATACGCAAGCAGTCTCCACGCTCGGGTTTCCTTACTCGATTTCCGAAACATTCTTGCGCAAGAATCAGAACCAGTCGGCGGAAGACGCGCTCGAAGAATTCGAGAAGATTCAGAAAAAAGCCGACGACGCCGGGCTCGGTGTGGTCGTTTACATTTCGATGGCGTTCGGCAACCCGTACGGTGACCTGTGGAACGTAGACGAAGTCGTCGAAGCCGTGAGCCTGCTCGAAATCGAAAACGTTCGCATGATTTCGCTCGCCGACACGGTAGGCATGGCTAAGCCGCAACAAATCAGCGAAATCGCAGGCGCGGTCATGACCAAGTATGATTACCTCGAGATCGGAGTACATCTGCACAGTCGCCCGGAGCAGGCGGCGGAAAAGATTCTTGCGGCGTATGATGCCGGGTGCCGCCGCTTTGATTCCGCGCTGGGAGGACTCGGCGGATGTCCCTTCGCTCAGGACGCGCTGGTCGGCAACATTCCCACGGAGAAAGTAGTCGAAGCGCTGCAGCAGCGCGGCGCGGAGTTACCAGCGCTGAAGCCACTGGACACGCTGCTGAAGGCAACGGCAGGAATCGCGGCAAAGTTTTCGAATCCAATCGCGGCGGACTGAGGAGCGGGTTGCTTTGTCATGCTGAGCGAAGCAGGAAGTTCGCGGAGCGAAATTCCTGCGCAGTCGAAGCATCCCTATAATCGCAACGGTACCCAGAAGTTTACAATTTCGTAATTGCAAACTAGCAATGCCATACCAGACGATACAAGTCGCATACGACTCGGGCATAGCCACGATCACGCTCAACCGTCCCGACAAGCGCAATGCCATTAGCTTTGAGCTAATCGACGATCTACAGCGTGCGCTGGACGAAGTCGCGAATTCAGACGCATCGATCCTCGTCCTCACCGGCGCAGGCAAAGCCTTCTGCTCGGGCCTCGACCTGGACAATCTGAAAGCCCTTCTCGGCCGCTCACCGGAGCAGAACCTGCAAGATTCCCGGACCATGGTTCGCCTGTTCCGCGCGCTCTACGAATTTCCCAAAGTGACCATCGCCGCAGTGAACGGCGCGGCCATTGCTGGAGGCACGGGCCTGGCCTTGCTTTGCGACTTCACGCTCGCTGTTCCCGAAGCCAAGTTCGGTTATACCGAAGTGCGCATCGGTTTTGTGCCGGCGATCGTTTCCACTTTTCTGTTGCGGCAGGTCGGCGAGAAACAAGCCCGCGACATTCTGCTCACCGGAAGACTTTTCGGCGCCGATGAAGCCGCGCGCATGGGATTGATCAACGAAATCGTCCCGCCAGAAAATTTGATGACGCGGGCCCGCGAACTGGCGTCTTCGCTGATGGAGAACAGTCCGGCTTCCCTGCGAGCGACCAAGCAACTGCTCACTGATCACGCGCGCGCTGAACTGGACGCGCAGATCGAGGCGGCAGTTCGCGAGAACGCCGCCATCCGCAACACCGCCGACTTCCGCGAAGGCATCACGTCGTTCCTCGAAAAGCGCAAGCCCACATGGACGGGGAAATGACTTCCGCTCACAACCTCGCGGTGAATGAAACCAAGCTGCGCGTGCGCTACGCCGAGACTGATCAGATGGGCGTGGCTTATCATTCGAATCACCTGATCTGGTTCGAAGTAGGCCGCGTGGAACTCATGCGGCAAATGGGATTCTCCTATCGCGACATGGAGCGCGACGAAGATCGCTTTATCGCTGTGGCCGAGGTTACGTGCCGCTATCGCGCTCCGGCACGTTACGACGAAGAAGTGGTGGTGCGCACCCGCTTGAAGCATGTTCGCAAGTCGGTGATCGTGTTCAGCTACGAACTGGTCCGCAGCGAAGGCGGTGAGCTTCTGGCCGAAGGCGAAACCGCGCACGTGGTCACGGATTCAAAAATGAAAGTGGCGCCGCTGCCGGAAAGATATTTGAAAGCGTTTCGGAAGGCGCTGGGAAAACACTCAACATGATTTGTCATTCCGAACCACGTCAACCTGAAATCTAGAAACTCGAAACGGAAACTGGAAACTCTCTGTGAACGCACTTCACATCAACGGGAACGATCTCACTCTGGAGGCGGTGCACGAAGTCGCGAGCGCGTACGACCGCCGCGCCGTGCTGCTGGCCCCGGATGCGCGCGAGGCCGTCGACCGGGCACGCGCGGTTGTCGACGCGCTGGTCGCAAACAACCAACTCTCCTATGCCATCACCACTGGGGTGGGCAAACTCAGCGATGTGCGCATCGCCGGCGATCAGATTCGCGAACTGCAGGTGAATCTTGTGCGCTCGCACGCCGTCGGTGTCGGCGAACCTCTCCCTGTCACCGAGATCCGCGCCATGATGCTGTTGCGCGCCAACTCGCTGGCCAAAGGTTATTCCGGCGTGCGGGCCATCGTCATCGACACGCTCTGCGAAATGCTCAACCGTGGCGTCACTCCCTTTGTTCCATCGCAGGGCAGCGTGGGCGCCAGCGGAGATCTCGCACCACTGGCGCACCTCGCTCTCGCACTCATCGGCGAAGGCGAATGCGTCGACGAAAAAGGCGCGCGCATTCCGAGCGGCGACGCGCTCAAGCGCGCGCAGATCAAGCCGCTGGTGCTCGAAGCGAAAGAAGCGGTCTCACTGATCAATGGCACGCAAGCCATGCTCGCCGTGGGCACGCTGGCGCTGCTGGCCGCCGAAACGCTCGTTGATTCCGCCGATGTGATCGGAGGCATGGCCTGCGACGCGCTGCAGGGCACCGACACAGCTTTCGACGAACGCATTCACAACGTGCGTCCACATAGCGGCCAGATTCATACCGCTGCAAATCTGCGGCGCATGCTCGAAGGTAGCCAGATTCGCGAGTCGCACCGCGATTGCGGCCGCGTGCAGGACGCCTACTCTCTGCGCTGCATCCCGCAAGTGCACGGCGCGGTGCGCGACACGCTGGCCCACTGCCGCGAGGTCTTCGAGATCGAAGCTAACTCCGCGGTAGATAATCCGCTGGTGTTCGTTGGAGATCGTATGGGGACGGGCGCCCCACCCGTCCGCGCGGAGCGCAGCTCCGCAGCGAGTGAAGGCGAAGTGATCTCCGGCGGAAATTTTCACGGCGAGCCCGTGGCGTTCGCACTGGACTTCCTCGCCATCGCCCTCAGCGCCCTGGCCGGAATCAGCGAGCGGCGCATTGAACGCCTGGTGAATCCCGCGCTCAGCGAGGGATTGCCGCCGTTTCTCGCTCCGGGAGCGGGACTCAACTCCGGGTTCATGATGCCGCAGGTCACGGCCGCGGCGCTTGCCAGCGAGAACAAAGTGCTGGCGCATCCCGCGTCAGTGGATTCGATCACGACCTCGGGCAACAAAGAAGATTTCGTCTCCATGGGGATGACGGCGGCCAACAAGTTGAAGCGCATCATCGAGAACACGCGGAACGTTCTGGCCATTGAAGCCATGGCCGCGGCGCAGGCGCTCGATTTTTATCTTCGTGCAGAGAAGCCGCTGAAAACTTCGAAGCGCGGACAGGTGGCGCATGCGGCGATCCGGTCGGTGTGCGCGACGATGGAGAAAGACCGCGTGATGTACCAGGACTTTCCGCGGCTGGCGGACCTGATCGCGAGCGGGAAGATTGCGGAGATCGTGAGATAGGAGTTCACTCGCTGCGGAGCTGCGCTCCGCTCGGACGGGCGAGCCGCCCGTCCCCACATAATCTTTCCCCACATAATCCTTCCTCACACGAGATGTGGCGATGAAGAGCCGGAATGACATTTATGGAATCGTCGCTTGGGAAAAAAACTGACAGTCGCAGCGAGGATGGCAATCCTGCGCTCGTGCGGGCCATGCACGACATTGCGCTGAACGAGACTCCGGAAAACCGAAAAAAGGTTTACGAGGCTCTGCTCGCATCCATGCTTTTGGTTCCCGTCCCCGAAATTCCCGCTGACCTGGCTGGCCTTGGTCCGGGGTTGCACACTGCGACCAGCAAAACGCAAATTCAGTTGAGGCGGATCACTGATCGCGACACTGATCTCAAACAGTTTCCAATCACAGCTGCATTCACCGATCTCGAAGCGCTGAAGAATTGGGACCCGCATACGCCCTACCTCGGCCTCAATGCTCCGGACTTGTTTCGGCTGGTGATGGGGACTGATATTCAGGAAGTCGCGATCAATCCATTTGATCCCATCCGAAAAATGATTCGTCCCGGGGGACGCGTGACGCGCGCGGAACTTGAACTGCTCGCGAAAGGAATCGTTCCCGGCTCGCCTGAGTCGAAGACTGCACAGTTTCAACTTAAGGCGAATGAAAAAGTTCTGATCGGGCGGCCGTCCAAGCCTCCGAGTCCGGCGGTGCAAGAGTTGCTGAGAAGCACGGCGGCCTCGTTTCCCTCGATTGGCGAACTTTACGTGTTTCAGATGGCGACTCAGG
>JBEKDY010000183.1:0-9101 GCA_050014115.1 Candidatus Sulfotelmatobacter sp.
GCGCACTCGCCGAAAAAAGAGATGGCGGTGCTGGGACCGTTCGTGGTGGCCGACTACAAGGCGGGCGCGAGCGTGCGGTTGAAACGCAATCCCAACTACTGGAAATCGGACGCGCAGGGGCGCAAGTTGCCCTATCTGGATTCGATCGAACTTGATATTCAGCCCAACCGCGACGTGGAGATGCTGCGGTTCAAGCGCGGCGAGATCGATTTGATCAACGCGCTCGACAGCGATTATTTCGACAAGCTCGCGGCGACTTCGCCGCAGCAGGTGCATGACGCGGGGCCCTCGCTCGACAGCGAGCAGATGTGGTTCAACGAGGTGGCGAAGGCGCCAATCCCGGGCTACAAGCGGGCGTGGTTTCGCTCGCAGAATTTCCGGCGCGCGATTTCCGAGGCCATCAATCGCGCCGATCTTAGCCGCGTCGTATTTCACGGACACGCCCAGCCGGCGGTGGGGCCGGTTTCGCCCGCCAATAAATTCTGGTTCAACGCCAAGCTGAAGGCGGAGCCCTACAATCCTGAGGCCGCACTGAAAACGCTGCAGGCCGACGGATTCCATCTGGACAACAGCGTGTTGAAAGATCGCGACGGGAACTCGGTAGTCTTTTCGATTATCACCAACGCCGGCAACAAATCGCGCGAGCAGATGGCGGTGATGATCCAGGAGGACTTGCAGAAGATCGGCATCCACGTGAACGTGGTCACGCTGGACTTCCCTTCTCTGATCGCGCGCATGACGCAGACCTTCGATTACGAGGCGATCCTGCTCGGCCTGACGAATGTCGATCTCGATCCGAACGGCGAGATGAATCTATGGCTGAGTTCGTCGGACAATCATCAGTGGAACCCGCAGCAGAAAACTCCGGAAACGCCATGGGAAGCGGAGATTGATAGGCTGATGCGGGCCCAGGCTTCGTCCGCGGATGCCGGGAAGCGGAAAGAAGCGTTCGACCGCGTGCAGGAGATCGTTTACGAGCAGGCCCCCTTCATTTATCTGATCAACAAAAATGCGCTGTCCGCAGTATCGACGGCAGTACACGGAGCCCACCCGGTGATTTTGCATCCGCAGACGTTCTGGAATGCGGAGCAGCTAACGGTGGGGAAGTAACAAACTCGCCGCGGATTTCGCGGATTCACGCGGATCAAAAAAACAGCGATCTGAAACGACCGGATCCAGAAACTAGAAACAGGAAACAGGAAACCACCAAGGTTCACACATCATGTGCACTGCTTCGACAAACGGCACTCTTCTCTCGGCTCACCTCTCAGTGAGCTATGCGGGGAAGGCTGTGCTGCGCGACGTGGAGTTTGAAATCCGGCGAGGCGAGGTGCTGGGATTAGTCGGGCAGAGTGGTTCAGGAAAGAGCACGCTGGCCATGGCGATTCTGGGACTGCTGGATGCGAAGCGGGCGCGGGTGGAAGGCGCAATAAATTTCCAGGGATCTAATTTGGTGCAGCTCCGTGAACGTGAATTGCGCGAGAGACGCGGACGTACGCTGGCGCTGGTGTTGCAGAGTCCGTTGTCGTCGCTGAATCCGGCGCTGAAGATTCGCACGCAATTAAGAGAAGCCTGGCGGGCGCATGCGTCGGGCCCCAGCGTGGACTGTGACCGTGCGATACGCGCCGCGCTCGAAAGTGTGAGCTTGCCGTCGAGCGATGAGTTTCTGAGCAAATATCCGTCGCAGATGAGCGTGGGGCAGGCGCAACGAGTGCTGATCGCGATGGCGGTGACCCATCGTCCCGCGCTTTTGATCGCGGACGAGGCCACCAGCGCGCTCGACGTGATCACGCAATCGGAGATCCTGGCGCTGTTCCGCGAACTGAACCGCAGCACGGGAATGGCGATCCTTTATATTTCGCACGATCTGGCGTCGGTGGCGGGCATTTGTGACCGCATTGCGATTCTGCACGAAGGCCAGATTGTGGAATGCAATGCGACCGAAGCAATCTTCGCGGAACCGCAGCACGAGTATACGAAGCGGCTGATGGCCGCGATGCCGCAGATGCCACGTCTTGTCGCGTCCGAATCTCTCGCGCCGGATGCTGCGAAACGCGCAGCCGCAACTCGATAAAGCTCCCGCATGTAATGCCACCCGGGCACCATCCGCCGCACCCGCCCGCCGCGCAGGTACTGAATCCCCGACTGCCGAAGAACCACTCCCTGGTCGACCGAAAGTGGACAACTAGTTTGAAACGTTTTATATTGCGAACGCAAATTTATAAAGAAACAGAGGTGCCACTCCATGAGGTCCCTATTCTTGCGAATCGCGGTTCCTGCGCTGGCCGTTGTCACGATTGCTTCCGCACAAACCTCGCACTTCTCCCCGAAGGGCCAACAGATTCCGGTGCCGGAATGTCTCGCGATGAAGGGACTGTGGGAAGGCGGGTCGAAGCCCTGTAGTCAGACGGAGCACGAGGCGTGGCTTGCCGACATCACGCACTGGCGCGCGGAGCGGCGCATTCGCATCGGCTACGATGGCGCCCGCTACGAGTTACCCGCGTTGAAATGGACGCAGTCGAGTTTCATGCAACCCCAGATGATGGTTCAGGATCGGTACTTTTACGATCCCGAGGCTGGCAAGTACACCGTGGATCGCTACCTTGACGATCTGGAAAAGCGTTATGGCGGAATTGATGCCGTCCTGATCTGGCCAACCTATCCGAACATGGGGATCGACAATCGGAATCAGCACGACATGATTCGCAGCATGCCCGGGGGCATTCCCGGCGTGAAGCAAATGATTGCCGACTTCCATCGCCGGGGCGTGCGGGTGTTGTTCCCGATGATGATGTGGGACCAGGGAACCCGCGATTCGGGCGTGCCTTGGCCGGATGCGATTGCCAGCTTGATGGCGGAAATCGGCGCCGACGGCATCAACGGCGATACGCAGGACGGCGTTCCATTGGCCTTCTCGTTAGCCGCGGACAAACTTGGCCATCCCCTCGCTTTTGAACCCGAAGGAAGCCCCTCCGACGAAGCCTTGGCGTGGGACGTCATGACGTGGGGCCAATACAAATTTCCCTTTACTCCTCTCGTGGACAAATATAAGTGGCTTGAAACGCGGCACATGGTGAACATCTCGGACCGTTGGAATCGTGACAAAACTGACGATCTGCAATTCGCCTTCTTTAACGGAGTCGGCTGGGAAAGTTGGGAGAACGTCTGGGGCATTTGGAACGGAATCACGCCGCGCGACGCCGAAGCGACCCGGCGCGTCGCTACGATCGAGCGTGCGGTCGCGCCGTTTCTGATCAGCAAAGACTGGGAACCCATGTCGCCCATGCTGCGGTACGGAGTCTATGCCAGCCGCTGGCCGCTGGGAGGCGAAACAGTTTGGACGATTGTGAATCGAAACGAATATGACGTCGACGGCGACCAGATGGAGGTTTCATCCAGGGAAGGATTTCGCTACTTCGATCTCTACCACGGAGTGGAACTCAAGCCGCAAACCAGGCCGGGTGGAAGAACGGTGCTTACCTTTTCGATCGAAGCCAAGGGCTACGGCGCAGTTCTGGCGGCCAGCACTCCGCCAGACCAGAAGATTCAGGGCCTGATGTCGAAAATGAAAGAGCTGACGGCAACGCCGCTCTCCAATTACTCGCACGAATGGAAAGTTGTGCCCCAGAAGATTGTCCCTATTCAACCGACGAAAGCCGCAACTGGCACGCCGGAGGGAATGGTCAAGATCCCGCAAGCCGATTTCCTGTTCAGGATCTCCGGAATCGAAATCGAGGGACTCAACGATATCGGCGTCGATGTCCAATATCCGTGGGAAGATTCTCCGCGGCGCTTTCACGAGCACCCGATGCAGGTGATGTCCTTCTATATCGACAAGTACCCGGTTACAAACGCTCAATTCAAAAAGTTTCTCGATGCCACCCACTATCATCCCAAAGACGATCTGAATTTTCTTCGTGACTGGAAGGATGGAAGCTATCCGCAAGGCTGGGAAAATAAACCGGTGACGTGGGTCTCCCAGCAAGACGCGCGGGCCTATGCAAGTTGGGCTGGAAAGCGCCTGCCTCATGAGTGGGAGTGGCAGTACGCAGCCCAGGGCACAGACAGCCGGCTCTATCCCTGGGGCAACGAGTGGGATGACAACGCTGTGCCGCTACCCGACAAATCGCGCACCATGCGAAGTCCGGATCCGGTCGATGGACATCCGAAGGGAGCCAGTCCATTCGGCGTGATGGATATGGTGGGAAATGTTTGGCAATGGACAGAGGAGTTTGTCGACGAACACACGCGGGGCGGCATTCTCCGCGGCGGCAGCTATTATCAGCCGCAGGGCTCGATCTGGTATTTCCCGCAGGCGTACAAGCTGAACGAGCACGGCAAGCTGCTGCTGGTGTCTCCCAGCATGGACCGCTCCGGGGGAGTCGGATTCCGTTGCGTAGTAGACTCGCAATGATCGCAACGAAAATGATCGCAACGAAAATGATCGCAGCGATGATGATTGCAACGATGATGATCGCAACAGTAATGATCGCCACGAGAATGATCTGGGCGGCGGCGCTTCATAATTCTTGGTACCGCAGTTCGCCCGTGCTTCACCTCGGCAAGCCATGACAGCACCTGTGACGATGCGGCAAATCGCTGAGCGTGCCGGGGTCTCGATCGGCACGGTGTCGCATGTCATCAATGAAACCGCGACGGTTCGGCCGAAGCTACGAGAGCGTGTGCTTGAGGCGATTCGCAGCATGGGCTACCAGCCGAGTGCCTTGGCGCAGGGACTCCGTAAGAACCGAACCAACATGCTCGGCATGGTGATCCCGGACATCACCAACCCGTTTTTCCCGGGCGTGGTTCGGGGCGTTGAGGACGTGGCCTACAAGCGCTCGTTCCGCGTGATTCTCTGCAACGCGGACAACGATCCTTCGAAGGAAGAGTCCTACGTTCGCGAATTGCGCTCTTATCACATTGCCGGACTGTTGATCATTCCGGCGGCGGGTCCGGACATCGCGGGCCATCTCCGAGACTACGCCTCGGCTTCGGTCCCGGTGGTTTGTATTGACCGCGTCCCCGACGGCTGGAAGGGCGATGCCGTTCTGGTGGCCAATGCGGAAGGTGCTTATCTGGCAACACGCCATTTGATTCAGATGGGGCACAAACGTCTGGCCGTGATCGCTGGGCCGCTGAAGTTGACCAATGCAGCCGAGCGCTTGAAAGGTTTTACGCGCGCGTTAGAGGAAGCCCGCATAGAAATTGAGCCGGAGTTTGTCCAGGAAGCGCGCTTCGATACACAGAGTGGTTACCAGGCCGCTCTCCGGCTTCTTCGCATGCTGCCGCGCCCGACTGCGATTTTTGCCTGCAACGACCTCATGGCTTTTGGTGTGCTGCAGGCTGCTCGTGAACTCGGCTTGCGATGTCCCGAAGACTTGTCCATCGCCGGGTTTGACAGCCTGGAGTTCACCAAGTTCACGGATCCTTCTCTGACGTCGGTTTACCAGCCGGGATATCAGGTTGGCGCAACGGCTGCGCGCTTGCTGTTGCAGAGAGTCGATGGACTGCGGTCTGCGCCGAAAAAAGTACTTCTCCCCACCGAGTTGAAGAAGCGCAATTCTGTTGGGCCGCCGCATGACGCCGTCCCGGAAAAAATGAAGCCAACCGCGACGACGGGAAAACGTAGTGAGCGCACACGCCGGTAGCATCGGCTCCGAGATTTCCCAAGCGATCGGTTTTAGAAGTTGACAAGCGCAAACCAGCTGGAGTAGATTTCTTTCGATCCAGTTTTGAAACGTTTCAAACGGCCTCGCTTTCACCGCCGCCTGCAGCGATTTTTTCCGCCATGATGCGGCACTGGGCGTGGAGGGGGAAATCATGCGTCGTAACCATTGTGTATTTCTGTTGGTGTTTTCTGTCCTGGTCGCGGCAGCGTTGCCGGCTCAAGTCGTCATCACCAGCAGCATCGTGGGCAACGTCACCGACCCGGCAGGGGCAGTAATGCCCGGCGCGAAGGTCACGCTGACGAATGTTGACACCGGGGTCACGTGGAAGGCGACCACAACTCCGAGCGGCGACTATCGATTTCCCAATCTGATCGCCGGCCACTACACGGTTGAAGTCGTCAAGGAAGGCTTTGCCAACACGATTTCAACTGCAGTGGCTCTCGAAAACGGCACGATTCAACGCATTAACCTCGGCCTGAAAATGGGTAAAACGACCGAGACGGTGCAAGTCAGTAGCGCCGCAGCATTGTTGAAGACGGACGACGCCAGCCTGTCGGAAGTCATCGAGAACAAATTTGTCCAGGACCTGCCCGTGGAGGGACGCAACTACCTGAATTTTGCCCAGATTCTGCCCGGTTTCAACAGCGGCACCGGCGACAACACGCGCATGGTTTGGGGGCTTGGCTCAGCAAGCGCGGCCGGCGGAGCAATGGAGTTGAACGTGGGTGGTACCGACTACGGGGTTGGTTACTACGTCGACGGCTTGGACAACAACGACAATTGGGTGGAAGGCCCGATCATGAACATAAACGCCGACACCATCCAGGAAGTCAAAGCCGAAGTTTCGAATTACTCGGCCGAGTACGGCCGCGATGTGGGCCAAATCAGTGTGACTACAAAGTCGGGTACAAACCGTATTCATGGCACCGTCTATGACGCCTTTCAGAATGCGGGCATGAACGCCAACAATGCTTACAGCAACTTTCAGGACATCCCGCGGAGCCCCTATCACCAGAACCAGTACGGCTTCACGGTCGGCGGACCTGTTTACATTCCCAAGGTGTTTGATGGAAGAAACAAGGCGTTCTTCTTCGCCTCTTTCGAACGCTTGCGGAATGCCGGTCAGACTGCATTCTCCGCATACGTCCCAACCGCAGCCGACCTGGCAGGGAACTTCAGTCCCTGGCTGGCGAATGCGCCCGCCGGCTTCAATCCAAGCACCCAATGTAATGGCGTTCCAGGCGCCGAGCCCAGCGTCTGCCAGTTTGTAATTTACGACCCAACATCCTATAACCCGGTCACCAATACGCGGACACCATTCTCTGGCAACCAGATTTCTGCAACGCTCCTGGCTACTCCATCCAGCCAAATCGCGTTGAATTACCTTTCGCACTTTCCCAAGCCAAATGGTTATTCGTCGAATGAGCCCGGTGACTATGACAATTATGCTGGTTCCTACACGGCGGGAATCAATGGCAACAACTACACAGTCCGCGGGGACTACAACATCGGAACTCACGATTTCGTTTATTTCCGCTACCTCCACGACACCGGCTACAGAACCAATAATCCCAATAACCTCCTCGCTTCCAATACCTCCGGTGTAGGCGTAGTTCTAGATCCGCCGGGCCTCAGTGCGGGTGATGGTCCGGTGCATCGTGTCAATACCTACCAATTCCACTACGTGCATGTCTTCAATTCCTCGCTCAGCAACGAGTTCAATATCAGTTGGATGAGAGCCTACAATTTCAGTAACGCACTTTCGCAAATCAACGCGCTAGACGGTTCCTGGCTGCCGTCGCTCTTCCAGAATTCATCCTCGAACCTGGCGGGCTATACCTCATTTGACAAGGGCCTGTTCGGCGTAAGCAATGACTCCAATTTTGCTGTGAACATCGGGAGCGGAGGTTTGTTTGGAAACGATCTGAGTCTCGGAACCGATAATGCCGGCGAATACTGGTATCAGTATGTGCCCATCTTCCAGATAACCGACAACCTGCAGAAAGCGTTCGGGCGGCACAATATCAAGGCAGGGTTTTACATGGCACGGCGTTACGAGCGGGACAACGACATCATTCGCTCGGTCACGGCGGACGGCGGCTACACGGGATTTAGCCCCAATTCTTCGGACGGTTCCGGTTTCAATTATCTGGCAGAGTTCGAAACCGGCTTCGTCAGCAATATGAACCAGCGCACTCCTGCCCAGAGCGGGGACGCCAGCCTTTATTACGGTACGCCCGAGTACGCTGCGTACGTTAGTGATGCATGGAATGCGACGCGGAAACTGAACGTGACTCTGGGCCTTCGCTACGATCTGCCGATTCCCGCATATTCCGTAGATAATTACTGGGGCGTACTGGACCAGACGTATCCAGGATGGCGGTTTGTAATGCCAGGTTTAACCCCCGGGACCAGCGCTCACCCCTTTTCCGCGCCTAAGAAAGACTTCGCGCCGCGCATTGGGCTCGCTTATCGATTGGACGATAAAACAGTAATTCGCAGTGGCTACGGAATCTTCTATGAGACCGGTCGCTTCAAGTTCCTCGATCAGGTGACTTGGAACTCGCCGGCGTACGGAGGGACTCAGTACTACACCTCGAATATTTCGGATGGTCCCGGTGGGACCGGCTACACCCTCGCCCAAACGTTTCCGGCGCCTATTTCGGTTGCACGAGGTACATGGCCGTATCCGCTTGGCACCGATGGTGGTTTGATGTGGACTCCGGGCAGTCAAAGCACCACGTCGACCGTGGATCAGGGAACCTGGAAGACAACTTACGTGCAGCGCTGGAGTCTGGATGTTCAACGTGAATTGGGAAAAGCCGTGGTGGGTACGATCGGCTATGTGGGCTCCGAGGGCACGCATATGGCGATTCAGTACGACCTGAACCTCTTCCCGCAGGGCTTCTATCCTGATATTAACGTTCAGCTCGACGGCGATGGCGAATGCCTCACCTGCGATGCTGCACGCCCGCAGACGGCGGTGGCGCCGGGCCGATGGGGTTCCGTCAATTCGGTTCGCCCCGTACAGAGCAACAACTACAACGCCATGAATGCCGAATTGAAAACCCGCGGCTGGCATGGCATGACAACTCAGCTCTCCTACACCTGGTCGAAGCAGATGGATGAATTCTTCGGCGAGAGCGGCGAGACAAACAACGCTGGCGTCGCAAAAGAGATCATCGGCGGCCAGTGGCACCCGCAATGGAGTTATGGCCCTTCCGATGCGAACCATACCAACCGTTTCGTGGCGGCTGTCACCTACGAGCTGCCGGGAAGACATTTGGGCAATCGCATCCTGCGCCAAACGGTTGGAGGGTGGCAAATCAATTCGATCGCTACGTTCGAATCGGGATCTCCCACCACTGTTTTTAACGGATACACGAGCTCATACGACGGCATGGGAGACGTCCCAATCCAAACCTGCAA
>JBEKDY010000184.1:0-9036 GCA_050014115.1 Candidatus Sulfotelmatobacter sp.
GGAGCGGGCGGAGTCAGCGGCCAAGGCACGGTGCTTACCCTGACCTTCATGGCGAAGACGGCCGGGCAGACTCCCTTGACCATTACGCGGGGCGGAGCGCGCGATCCGGGCCTGCAATCCATCGTGGTGAACGGGGCGCAGGCATCGGTGACGGTGCAGTAAGGTCTTGCACTCTTCGCGATTGAAGGATACCGAGCGGATCTACTTGCGAAGATCGAAGCGCTGAAGATCCAAGCGAAGTTCCGGAAAGAGAAGAACGACGAGAGCAAAAGCAATCACGATGAAGCGGACCAGATTCCATCGCCGGCCAGGCAGCAGGCTCGATCCGGGATTCACGATGATCGAGCTGATTGCGGCCGTCACCATTCTGACGGTGCTTGCCGTGATGGCGATTCCGCTGGCGCAGCTTTCCATCAAGCGGGAAAAGGAACGCGAGTTGCGCCACGATTTGTGGGACATGCGCGACGCCATCGACCGCTACAAAGATGCCGCCGACCGCGGCGCATTTCAGACCAAGCTGGATTCAGGGAACTATCCGCCGGATCTGGACACGCTGGTGAAGGGCGTGGACATTGGCGGGAAGAAGCTGAAGTTTTTGCGCCGGATTCCAATTGATCCGATGACCAAGAACACGGAGTGGGGCCTGCGCTCGATGCAGGACGACCCCGACTCCGATTCCTGGGGCGGACAGAGCGTTTTCGACGTCTATACCAAGTCGCAAGGCGAGGCGCTGGACGGGACGAAATACAAAGACTGGTAGCGACGAGTGACTCGTAGGCAGTAACGGCTGGTAAAGCGATTTGGTCGGGGCAAGGATTTGCAAATAGGGGCGGCATAGATGCCAAAGGGCGCAAAAGGTTTGAGGCACGAGGGGTTGGGGGCCCGGCATCCGGGCATCACGCGATGTCGCAGGCAACGCCTCTGCGGAGCCCGCTGCCAGCGTGGTTTCACGCTGCTGGAGCTGATGATCGTGATCAGCATGATCCTGATTCTGATGTCGATTGCAGTCCCCATGTATACCCAGTCGGTGGTGCGGGCGCGTGAATCGGTGCTGAGGCAGGACTTGTTTGCGTTGCGGTCCGTGATTTCCCAATACACCCTGGACAAGGCCAAAGCGCCGATGGGCCTGGAAGACCTGAAGACGGCGGGCTACATCCGCGAGATTCCCAAAGATCCCATGACGAATGAGGCGAACTGGGAAGTCGTGCAGGAAGATGTGCTGCTGGCAGTCGACCAGACTGAGCCAGGCATCAGCGACGTGAAGTCGGCCTCGAATCTGATCTCCAGCGACGGGACGGCGTATAGCACCTGGTGAGGTTCGAGCCGTCATCCATGCTGGCATCCTTCGATTGAACCTTCCACAGCGAGCAATTACCATCTAACCATGCCCGTAGAAACGGAAATTACGCCGTCCACGTACACGCCGATTCGCGCGCCGCGGGGGAATCAGATCAGCTGCAAGAGCTGGCAGCAGGAAGCCGCGATGCGCATGCTGATGAACAATCTCGACGAGGAAGTCGCGGAGCGGCCCAGGGATTTGGTCGTCTACGGCGGAACCGGGCGCGCGGCACGGAGTTGGGAGGCATACCATGCCATCGTCGCGACGCTAAAGAATCTTGAAAACGACGAGACTCTGCTGGTGCAGTCGGGCAAGCCGGTAGGAGTGTTCAAGACGCACGATCACGCGCCGCGGGTGCTGATCGCGAATTCCAATCTCGTGGGCCACTGGTCGAACTGGGAAAAGTTCAACGAACTGGAGCGCGCCGGGCTGATGATGTATGGCCAGATGACCGCCGGGTCGTGGATCTATATCGGTTCGCAGGGAATTGTGCAGGGCACGTTTGAAACATTTTCAGCGGCAGGCGAAAAACATTTTGGCGGCGATCTTACGGGCAAGCTGATCGTGAGCGGCGGCATGGGCGGCATGGGCGGCGCGCAGCCGCTGGCGGCGACCATGACGGGCGCGGCTTTCCTCGGGATCGACGTTGACCCCGAACGCATCAAGAAGCGGTTGAAAACCGGCTATTGCGATTTCATGGTCACCGCGCTCGACGAAGCCCTGCGCATTCTTAAAAACGCGGTGCGCAAGAAAGAAAATGTTTCGGTCGGCCTGGTGGGAAATTGCGCGGACATTATTCCGGAGCTGGCTGAACGCGGCGTGGTGCCCGACATTTTGACCGACCAGACTTCGGCGCACGATCCGCTGAACGGATATGTGCCGAACGGCATGAGCTTCGAAGCAGCCGTCGAGTTACGTAAAAAAGATCCGCACGCGTATCAGGAAAAATCGCTCGACGCCATAGCGCGGCATGTGGAGGGCATGCTGCAGCTCCAGAAAATGGGCTCGGTCACGTTCGACTACGGAAATAATATCCGCACGTTTGCCTTTCAGCGTGGCGTGAAGAATGCCTATGATTTTCCGGGATTCGTGCCGGCATATATTCGTCCGCTGTTTTGCGAAGGCCGTGGCCCGTTCCGCTGGGTCGCGCTGTCGGGCGAGGCGTCGGACATTCATGTGACCGACGAGCTGGTCTTAGAGTTGTTTCCCGAGAACCGAATTCTGCGCCGCTGGATCGACTTGGCGCGCAAGCGCATCAAGTTTCAGGGACTGCCCGCGCGCATCTGCTGGCTGGGCTACGGCGAGCGCGCGCAGTTCGGCCTGGCGATGAATGATCTCGTGAAAAAAGGAAAGATCAAAGCACCGATCGTTATCGGACGAGACCATCTCGATTGCGGATCGGTGGCGTCTCCCTTTCGCGAAACCGAAAGCATGAAGGATGGCACGGACGCGGTCGCCGACTGGCCCCTGCTGAATGCCCTGCTCAACACTGCTGCGGGCGCGTCATGGGTATCGATTCACAACGGGGGCGGCGTAGGCATTGGCTATTCGCTGCACGCGGGGCAAGTCTTGGTAGCCGATGGCACCGACGAAATGGCGAAGCGCATCGAACGTGTGCTGACCACGGACCCAGGCATGGGCATCATCCGCCACGCGGACGCGGGATACGACGAGGCGAAGGAATTTGCTAAGACGACGGGCGTGAAGGTCCCGATGGGCCAGCAATGACCATGTGGGGACAGCCGCCCCGGCTGTCCGGGCGAAGTGAAGCTCGCCTCGGTTTCGCGGGCACGATTTTCCGATCCGGAATTTCCGTGACGCTTCTGACGCCGGACTTCCGCCCTTCCACTTCGCTCAGGGCAGGCTCAGGCTTGGACAGCCGAGGCCGCTGTCACTACATGAGCAGTGGCAGGCCAGTTCCCTACTTGATCAGCGCATCACGCACGGCCTCATACGCCGGCTTCTTCCGGTAATCGTCGTCCCACAGCAAGGCCCAGCCATATCCTTTGAAGAATCCGGGAATCCACGAGTATTTGTCGGTGAATCCCCAGGTCTGGATCAGTTTGCAGCTGGGCTGCTGTAAACACAATCCGGTGATCTCTCCGTAAAGATGGGCTTGCGTCTGGAGCGAGGCTGGACTTGAGTCGGCGAGGCGCACGTCCATCTCCGTAATGTGCAGGTCGAGGCCGAGCTTCGCAAACCGCTCCAGATTCTTCGCGTAGGACGCCAGCTTTTTCGGCTCGTCGAACTTTAGAGTGACGTGCGTTTGAAAGCCGATGCCGTCGAGAGGCACGCCGCGCTTCTTGAAATCCTTGGCCATCGCATAAATGGCGTCTGACTTCGCGTTGATTTCCTCGGCGTCGTAATCGTTATAGAAAAGTTTCGCGTTGGGATCGGCGGCCCGCGCCCAGCGCAGCGCCTGCTCGACGTAGCCGGTGCCCGACCCGGCACCGATGCCCGGCTGGTCGTACCAGAGCGTAGAGCGCATGGTGCCGTCATCGTTGAAGGCTTCGTTGACTACGTCCCAGGCATAAACTTTCGACGCATAGTGGTGCAGCACGGTATTGATGTGGTCTTGAAGAATCGTGGCCATCTGCGCCGGAGTGTAGCCGCCGCTGTTGAGCCAGTGCGGCACATTGTTATGCCACAGCAGGGTGTGTCCGCGGACCAGCATGTTGTGGCTCCCGGCAAATGCCACCAGCGCGTCGCCTCCGGTGAAACTGTAAGGGTGGGGATCGGTGTTCGGCCTCGGATGGATCGACCCAAACTTCATTTCGTTCTCCGACTGAAGCTGGCTGAATTCCGAACCAAGGATAGCCGCATAATCCGGGTCGCTGAGATGAGGAGAAGCGGCCGCGGCTCCGATGATCACGTTGTGAGCCGCGCCGGCCTGGCGCAGGGTCCCAAAAGCCCGCGGCGCAAGCGAAGACGCCGGAGAGCCACCGTAGCCGTGAAGGATGAACGCACACAAGACAACAAGAACGGCGGCTGACCGGGTGACCGCATGCGAGACGGAGTTGAGTCTGCGTAGACGCAGATTGTGGATGTTCATGGAGACCCGCAAATCATAGCACCGCGTTGCAATTACTCTACTTTCGGCCACTACTGCTAGACTATTAGCAACGCTTGGCTCCCACTCATCGCAAACCTTCGCAGCCGCAGGCAACTCTGCTGGCCAATATCGGACAGCTTCTCACCCTTCGTTCATCTTTAGGGGAGTTGGGCGTCACTGGCTCCGGCAAGCCCGGCCCGCGCCGTGGCACGGAACTCAAAGAACTCGGCATTATCGAAGATGCCGCCGTCCTCTGCATCGGAGGAAGAATCACTTCCGTCGGCAAAACGAAAGATGCCCTGCGCGATCCCTGGCTGAAGAAGAATCGCAAGAAACTCACTGAGATCGACTGTAAAAAGAAAGTTGTGCTGCCTGGATTCGTGGACTCGCACACGCACCCGGTTTTTGTCAGCCCGCGCCTGGTGGATTTCGAGAAGCGCATCGAGGGCGCGTCTTACGAAGAAATCGCCGCGGCTGGAGGCGGCATTCGCTCGAGTCTGGAGGGCGTTCGCAAGACCGGAACGCTGGCGCTGGCGGAAAAAATCTTGGCCGCACTGCACGAAATGCAGACTTACGGCACATCCACGGTTGAGGCCAAATCTGGCTACGGACTGACCGTCGCGTCCGAAATCAAGTCGCTGGAGGCGATTCGCGCAGCAGCTTCGCGGTGGCCCGGCACCGTGATTTCGACTCTGCTCGGCGCCCACGTTGTCCCAAAAGAATTTCAGGGTTGCTCACAAAACTACGTTGAGACCGTCTGTACAGAGATGATTCCGCGGGCAGCTCGGCAGAAGCTCGCCCAGTTCGTGGATGTTTTCTGCGACAAGGGAGCGTTTTCGGCACAAGAAGCCGAGCAGATCTTTGCGGCCGCGGTACAGCACGGGCTACAGGTAAGGGCGCACATGGGCCAGCTTTCCGAGACGCGCCTTTCGCCGTTCGTACGCTTCAATCCCGCATCGTTCGACCACATGGATCACGTTAACGACGACGACATCGCTCAGCTCTCGAAACATGACACGGTCGCCACGCTGGTGCCTGGAGCGAATTATTTTCTTGGTCTGAAGGAGTATCCCAACGCCCGCCGTCTGATCGATGCGGGCGTGCCCGTAGCTCTGGCCACGGACTACAATCCCGGCACCTCGCCGACCGTCAGTATGCCGATGGCGATGTCGCTGGCGTGCACGCATATGAAGATGATGCCGGCAGAAGCGGTCGCGGCGGCTACGATCAATGGGGCGTGCGCATTGGGAGTGGCGGAGCGAAAAGGCAGCATCGAGCCCGGCAAAGACGCGGATTTGGCGATATTTGCGGTCGGTGATTACCGCGAGATTCCCTACTGGTTCGGCACCAACCATTGCGTCGCGACCTTGCTGAACGGCGTGATATCAAGGACCGTCTGATCACACTGGTCCGATTCGCGCGTTCGATTGCACTGTGAACTTTTGCGCCACGCAGTCCGTAACAAGGTTTGGATGTTGGTTTTGCGTATTTGTTAAGCCATGTGCGCCAATCATTGCTTGCTATCAATCGAACTCAATCTCCCGAAGGACTCTAAATCAGAGACAATCTAATTAAGGACAATCTATCTATGAAGAGAATTCTTACGTCAATGCTGTTCGCCTTGACGGCACTTTCGCTGGCGGGTGCGCAGCGGCTGCCCGAAGTCGCGCGTCCGGAAAACTACAAACTGACCTTCACGCCCGACCTGGAGAAAGCGATGTTTCAGGGCGATGAAACCATCTCGATCCGGGTGCTGAAGCCCACCTCGGAGATCACTCTGAACGCGGTCGACATCGAATTCCAGGACGTCGCCATCACCATTGGCGGCGCCACGCAGAAAGCAAAAGTCACCGCCCAGAAAGAAAAAGAAATGGTCGTGCTGGCCGTGGAGAAACCCCTGCCCGCAGGTCCTGCGTCCATTCACATCACTTACACCGGCATTCTGAACAGCGAGATGCGCGGTCTCTATCTGGGCAAGGATGACCAGGGCCGCAAGTATGCCGCTTCGCAATTCGAAGCGACCGATGCGCGCCGCGCTTATCCCTCCTTCGACGAGCCCGACTACAAGGCCACGTTCGATATCACTGCGGTCGCCGACAAAGGTCTGGTCGCAATCTCCAACCAGAAGGTGCTCTCTGATAAGCCCGGTCCGGGCGACAAGCACACCGTGACATTCGCCACTACGGCAAAGATGTCTTCCTATCTGGCGGCGCTGGTTGTGGGCAACTTCGAATATATCGAGGGCGAGGCCGACGGCATTCCTATTCGCATTTACAGCACTCCCGGCAAAAAAGAGATGGGCAGGTTCGCGCTCGAAACCGCCGAGCACGTCCTCGGATACTACGACAAATATTTCGGCATCAAGTATCCCTATGGAAAGCTCGACCTGGTTGGCCTGCCCGACTTCTCCGCCGGCGCCATGGAGAATACGGGCTGCATCACGTTCCGCGAAGTGATTCTGCTGATCGACGAACAGCACGGCTCCATCGACCTGAAAAAAGAAATCGCTTCCGTCATCGCTCACGAGATGGCGCACCAGTGGTTCGGCGACCTCGTCACCATGAAGTGGTGGGACGATATCTGGCTCAACGAAGGCTTTGCCACCTGGATGTCCAGCAAGCCCATCAAAGCCTGGAAGCCGGAGTGGAATTTCGATCTGGACGACGCCAACCAGGCCGGCGACACCATGAATGTGGATTCCCTGGACAATACGCGCCCCATTCATCAGGCCGCCGAAACCCCCGCGGAGATTCAGGAACTGTTTGACGGCATCGCCTACGGCAAAGCTGCGGCCGTGCTCAGCATGCTGGAAGCCTATCTCGGCGAAGACACATTTCGAGCCGGCGTTAATTCGTATATTAACCAGCATCAATATGCCAACGCCACGGCTGACGACTTCTGGGGAGCACAAGCCAAAACTTCGAAGAAGCCCGTCGACCGCATCATGCCCACTTTCGTGAAGCAACCGGGCGTGCCCATCATCGACGTGAAAGCGCAATGCTCGGGAGACACCACCAAAGTCACGTTGCACCAGCAGCGCTACTTCAGCGATCGCGCCAAGTTTGAGTCGCCGAACGATCAGGTCTGGGAAATTCCCGTATGCCTGAAAGGGTCGGCCAGAGCGAGCGCGCAGAAGTGCGAAGTGATTTCGAAGAGAGAAGAAACCGTCACCCTTCCCGGCTGCTCGACGTGGGTTTTAGCCAACGCGAATGCCACCGGATATTATCGCGCCGGTTACCAGCCCGAAATGGTGAAGGCGCTGGCCAGCGACGCTGAAACCAAACTCACTCCCGCGGAACGCATCTCCTTGCAGAACGACATCTGGGCATCGGTGCGCGTCGGGCGTGAACCCGTCGGCGACTATCTGGCTTTCGCGCAAGGCATCCAGGCCGATCGCAACCGCGCCGTACTCGAGGCCACCATGGGCCGGCTCAACTACATCGGCCAATACCTGGTCAACGACAGCGACCGCGATTCCTTCCGCGCATGGCTGCGCCAGCTCTTCACTCCAGCCTTCGCAGAACTCGGATGGGAACCCAAGCCCGGAGAAAGCGACGAGCAGAAAACTCTGCGGCAGCGCCTGGTGAACTCGCTGGGCCAGGACGCTCGCGACCCGCAAGTGCTCGCCGAGGCGCGCATTATTGCCGACAAGTTCATCGACGACCCCACTTCGGTCGATCGCCAACTTGCGGGCGGAGCCTTTAGCCTGGCTGCTCTCAACGGCGATGCAACGTTCTACGACAGAGTTATGACTGGACTGAAGAACGCCAAGTCGCCCGAAGAATATTACGGCTACCTGTTCACGCTGGCGCAGTTTAGCGACCCCAAGCTGCTGCGGCGCACTCTGAATTTCGCCGTCTCTCCCGATGTGCGTTCTCAGGACGCGTTGCGGCTCATCTCCGACGTGATGCACAATCCGGCGGGCGAGAAACTGGCCTGGGACTTCATCCAGTCGCATTGGGATGCGGTCGCCAAAGCCGGCGGCCCCTTTGCCAGCGCTGAAGTCGTCGGAGCGACCGGTGTCTTCTGCGATGCACGAATGCGCGATCAAGTGACGGACTTCTTTGCCGCTCACAAGATCGCCGCCGCCGAGCGCACTTTCCGCCAATCGATCGAACGCATCAACAATTGCGTTGACCTGAAATCCCGGCAGGAACCGCAATTGTCGTCATGGCTGGGACAACACGGCACCGCCGGCGCCAACTAATGCCATCTGCGAGGACAGCTCTCGTCATGAGCGGGCGGTGCGCCTGCTGGCTGAGATCACCTCCGCCTCAATGACGCCGCATGACAGCAAGGCCCGGACTTCTCCGGGCCTTGTTTATTCCTGCCGTGGAAAACGTCCGGTTCAAATTCAGCCGCTATCGTACCCCGCACAAACGTTGAGGGAATCCCTCAGCGTTGCTATAATCAAAAACGTTCCGCACGCTTCCGGCATCGGACCTGTTGCATCCCTCCCGCCCACAACCGGCGTGAAGTGAACGATCCTGAAGTAAACGATCCTCGTAGCCCGCGGCGCGCAGAGCGGGTTTCGAAACGTGGCCAGGTAGCTCAGGTGGTAGAGCGCAGCCCTGAAAAGGCTGGCGTCGGCGGTTCAACTCCGTCCCTGGCCACCACATTTCAAAGCAGTTAACATTACTTTTCA
>JBEKDY010000185.1:0-8987 GCA_050014115.1 Candidatus Sulfotelmatobacter sp.
GCCCCGCTGTTTAATCAAAAGGGCTATGAGGGCACTTCACTTTCGGACCTGATGGAAGCCACGGGCCTGCAGAAAGGCGGAATCTACCGTCATTTCTCGAGCAAAGAAGAACTAGCCACCGAGGCCTTCGACTATTCCTGGGGAAGAGCCGTCACCGGAAGGCTGGACGGCGTCGCGGAAGTTCCGGACTGCGTGAACCGTTTGAAGAAGATGATCGACAATTTCGTCGAGTTGCGTGCGGGATTGGTGCCCGGCGGCTGCCCGCTCATGAACACTGCAATCGAAGCTGACGATGGAAACGTGGTCCTGCGAGCGCGAGCCAAAAAGGCATTGCAGAACTGGACCGTGCGCCTGTCCAAGATCACGACTGAAGGAATCAAGAAACAGCAGATCAATCACCGCATCGACCCGTTAAAATTATCCCACTTAATCATCGGCTCGCTCGAAGGCGCCTTGTTGATCAGCCGTCTGCAAAATAGCGACGAACCCCTTCGCGCCATCAAGCAGCACCTCTCTGAATACCTCGAACAAAATGTTCGCGCAACCATCCGCTCAAACAGGTGAGCCTGTTGTGCAGCGTCCTCCCTCGCGTTGACTTGCATCCTCGTGCAACTTAAACTGTGCGCCACATGGCGGAGCCTTCTTCCTTTATCGGCCAAACCATCTCGCATTACCGCATTGTGGAAAAGCTCGGCGGTGGCGGGATGGGCGTCGTTTACAAGGCCGAGGACATCAAACTTCGCCGTTTTGTCGCGCTGAAGTTCCTGCCGGAAGATCTTGCCAAGGACGATCTGGCGCTCGAAAGATTCCAGCGCGAAGCACAAGCCGCTTCAGCACTGAACCATCCCAACATTTGCACCATCTATGAAATTGATGAATACGAGGGCCGCCGCTTCATCGCCATGGAATTTCTCGATGGCCAGACGCTCAAGCACCACATCGCAGGGCGCCCGCTGGAAATCGAATCGCTGCTCGATTGGAGCACGCAAATTGCCGAGGGGCTCGACGCCGCTCACTCCGCCGGAATCATTCATCGCGACATCAAACCGGCCAATCTTTTCATCACCTCTCGCGGCCACGCAAAAATTCTCGACTTTGGCCTGGCCAAGCTCGCGCCCGTCGGGCAGAAAGTGGCGGAAGGCGCAACGCAGTCCGGACGAGGCGCGGCTGACGAGCAGTTGCTTACCAGCCCGGGCACGTCGATTGGCACCGTTACTTACATGTCGCCGGAGCAAGTTCGCGGCGGCGATCTCGACAAGCGCACAGATCTCTTCTCGCTGGGTTCGGTGTTGTATGAGATGGGCACTGGCGCCATGGCATTTTCCGGAACCACCAGCGGCGTGATTTTCGAAGCCATCCTGAACCGCCCGCCGGTCCCGCCGCTGCGTTTGAATCCCGCGCTGCCCGCTGGGTTCGAGCAGGTGGTGAACAAAGCGCTCGAAAAAGACCGCAAGATGCGTTACCAGTCGGCTGCGGACATGGGCGCGGACTTGCGGCGTCTGAAAAGGGAAACGGAATCGTCGCGAGTGGTGGTGCCGAGAGAGGTTGTCGAGGCTTCGGCGGGGTTTTCGTCGAAATCCAATCGCTGGGGAATGTATGCGGGCGGGGCGCTGGTGGCATTGTTGCTAACGGCTGGCGCGTTTTGGTATCAGAAGCATTCCGCGTCTGACGCGACGGCGGTAGCGGTGAAGCCATCGGTGGCCGTACTTCCGTTGAAGAATCTGAGCACGGATGCGGACAGCGTCTATTTCAGCGACGGAATGACGGACGAAATCACCACCAAGCTTTCGAAGATTCAAGGGATTGACGTGGCGCCGCGTTCCACTGCCGCCGCGGTGAAAGACGAGGACCAGAACGCGGGAGCGCTGGGACGCCAACTCGGCGTGCGCTATTTGCTCGAAGGCACGGTGCGAAAATCCGGCGACCAAGTGCGCATCAACGTGCATTTGATCGATTCGACCACGGGATTTCAGGTTTGGGCCGACGACTTCACCGGCCAGATGAAAGATGTGTTTTCGCTGCAGGAGCAAACCGCGCTGAAAATTGCGCAGGCGTTGAATTTGAATCTGAGCCCGCAGGAAACAAAGGCCATCCAGCAGCGCTATACGCAGAATCCTCAGGCGTACGAGGCGTATCTGGCAGGCAAGGGCTTGCTCGAAGTGGAAACGCCGGAAAGATTTGAAGCCGCGCGCACCAACTTTGAACAAGCGCTGAAATTCGATCCCAATTATGCCCCTGCTCTGGCCGGCCTGTCTCATGTCGAGAGCCTTTACTATCGCGATCTCGCAACAGATCCATCCCGCCTGCAGAAGGCCGAGGAATACGCCCGGCGAGCGATCGCCATCGATCCCAATCTCCCGGAGGCCCATGTGGCGCTCGGTCAAACCTACGGCTTGAAATATGACTACGCCGCGGCGGCGACCGAACTCCGCGAGGCCATTCGATTGGAACCGGACAACGCGCTCGGCTGGGACTTGTTGTCCTGGGCGCTGGGATACGAGCAGCCTCCCGACGCGTTGCAGTCCGAGAAAGCAGCGCGAGAGGCTCTACGTCTCGAGCCGAATTCGGCCGCCTCGCAGTACCATTTGGGCCGCGCGTTAATTTTTGAAGGACGTTACGACGACGCAGCGGCAGCCTTCCGCCGCGCCAAAGAGATTGGCAGTAACTCGTACGAGGGCCTGGGAATGGGTCAACTCGCGTTAGCCCAAGGAAATTACGACCAAGCCATTGGTCACTTGATGAGCACGGGCGTCGCCTCGAAAACCGCGATGGACCAGTACTGGATAAGTTCGGCCTATGCTGGTAAGGGCGACAAGGAAAAAGCCCTGGTTGCGCTGCAAAACTCCTTCAAGTTGGGCTTCGGCGATTTCGGCGCGCTGGACGCCAGCCCGTATTTTAAGTCTCTGCGCGACGACCCGCGCTACCGCCAGCTAGTGCAGCAATACCGCAAAAAGTAACCTTTCCGAGTCGACTACCTCTTCGATGGCGAAGCTAACCCGAAACGCCTCAATGGTTATGCTCGCATGAACCCAGGCCCAATGGTACCCGCGGACAGGTGAATAATCTGGCCTTCGCGCCAGTTGCACCACACAACACAGCTAGTTAGTCTCCTCTTCTTAGGTGCTCTTACGTGCCGTCTCGCTAAATTGCGAATTCTGAAAAATAATGGAACTTTTTCACATTGACTGGGTTTGGGTCCATTCGGAATCCAGATAGACCTGAGAGGGGACCGTGCGTCGCTCATCAATCCTTGCACCCGTAATCGTCGTTCTGGCTTTAATGATTTCGAGCTGTGCGCTCACTCCTCCCGGAAGCACGGGCCCCGGTCCCGGCGCTTTCACCATATCCCCTAGCACCGCGAACGTACGCGCCGGTGGAACCCAGCAATTTACCCCGTCTTTGACTACGGCGACGTTCACATGGTCGGTAAATGGCGTGATGGGAGGAACCGCTGCGACCGGCACCATTGACGCGACCGGCAACTACACCGCTCCTTCAACCCTTCCTTCCCCCAATACGGTGACGATTGAGGCCACCGAGACCACCAAGAAATCAGCGACGGGTTCGAGCGCCGTGACGCTCTGGAATCCCATCCCGCAGATTTCCAGCGTTTCGCCTCCGCAAGTAACTGTTGGTGCGTTTACCCTGACGATATCTGGTACCAACTTTGTCAGCGGCGCCACTGTGGCTTTTGGCGGTGGCACCCTGACGGTCACGTCCGTTTCCAGCACGCAAATAATCGCAACCGGAACGGCTACCGCTGCCCAGGCCGGTTTTTCTGTGCCTCTCCAGGTGACGAATCCGAACCCCGGATCGAGTTCTTCGAACAGCATCAGTGCGCAAGTCATCGGCGCGGCTGCGGTCTCCGCTACCGCAGCGGCGCGCTTCCTGGATCAGACCAGCTTTGGTCCCACGGCGACCACGATCGCACATGTCCAGCAGATCGGTTTGCAGGCGGCGCTGACCGAACAATTCAATCAGCCGACCACGCAATTCAGCGAGCCGCCATCGCCTGACACGGCCGTGTGCGGGTTTACAAACTGGCGCTGCACGCAGTCAGAATTCCTGAACGTCGCGGTCTGGGGGAACGATCAGTTCCGTCAACGGGTGGCCATGGCTCTGAGTGAAATATTTGTCGCACCCATCGAGCAGGATAACGCCATGCCGTTCTATCTGAATACGCTGGCCGGTGACGCCTTTACCAATTACCGCACCATTATGCAGGATGCGGCGCTTTCGCCAGCCATGGGCGACTACCTGAATATGGTGAACAGTGGAAAGCCTCCCACCGGTCAAATCGCGAATGAGAATTTCGGCCGCGAGAATATGCAGCTATTCACCCTGGGAGTAAATCTCTTGAATTCGGATGGCAGCCTGCAGACCGATGGCAGCGGCAATCCGATTCCCACCTACACCGAGCTTCAGGTGGAAGCTTTTGCGCGTGCCTACACGGGTTGGACCTTCGCAAATGCGGATGGCAGCACTCCGTCCAGTTTCAATTACACACATAATTGGCTCCACTTTATGGTCCCGGTAGAGAACCAGCATGACACCACCTCCAAGATCCTCCTGAATGGAACCACGCTTTCCGCTGGCCAGTCGGCCGAGCAGGACCTGAAAGGCGCACTCGACAACATATTTGCGCACCCGAATGTCGGCCCGTTCGTCTGCAGGCAGCTCATACAGCATCTGGTGAGCGGCGATCCAAGCCCCGCCTATGTGGCGCGCGTGGCTGCGGTCTTCGCTAATAACGGCAGCGGCGTGCGCGGCGACATGAAGTCCGTTCTGACTGCGATCATTATGGATCCGGAGGCACGTGCGGGAGACGCGCAAACAGGGGATCAGGCTGACATGTCTCCGGCCGTCGATGGCGGCCACCTGCGCGAGCCGCTCCTTTGGACCATGAATTTGCTTCGCGGATTAAATGCAGCTCAGACTCCGGCAACTTCCTACTTATACGTCAACTTCATGTCAGGGACGTTGACCTCCGTCGGAGAAGCGCCCATCGACCAGTCAAGCGTGTTCAACTACTTCCCGCCCAGTTACGTCATTCCGCAAACGACGTTGAACGCTCCTGAGTTTTCTCTGGAGAACACCGGCTCTGTCATTCCCCGCATGAGTCTTGCCGACAAGATTATTCACAACGAAGATTCGGCGCCGGTCATAGATCTGAGCGCAACCAGCGTCATCGGACAAAAAGCGAGCAATCCTGCCCAACTGGTGGATTATCTGGGAATGCTTTTCATGCACAGCCAGATGCCCAGCGATATGCGAACCGCTTTAATCGACACCATCACCGCCATTCCCGCGACCGACCTACAGGGCCGCGCGGAAGTGGCCGTGTTCCTGGTCGTCACTTCTTCGCAATACAAGATCATGCACTAATTATAGGAACGCGGCCTGAAAAGGAGTTTTATGTCACACAGTCGACGAAGTTTCTTAACCAATGCTTCCTTGCTCGCAGCCGGCAATCTTCTGGGCTTCCGGCCTTTCGGAATGCTCAACGCCCTGGCCCAAACCTCTTCGGATTACAAGGCGCTGGTCTGCATCTTTATGTTCGGCGGAAACGACGCGAACAATATGCTCATCCCGTTCGACACCACCGGCTATAACAACTACGCGACCATTCGCGGCCCGATAGCGCTGGCGCAGAACACGCTGCTGCCGCTTACGCCGGCGCCCAACTTTGCGCTGCATCCCAGCCTGCCGGAAGTGCAGTCTTTGTTTAACAGCGGCAACCTGGCCTTCCTCGCGAATGTCGGCACACTCCTGCAGCCGACCACCCGCGCGCAATACCAGGCCAATTCGATCGTGCCGCCCAGCAACCTCTTCTCTCATCCCGACCAGCAACTCGAGTGGCAGAACCAGCTGGATAGCTCCGCGGGCAGTACCGGTTGGGCAGGCCGCATCGCGGACAAGATGAATACGCAATACAATCCGGGCGCGCTGGTACCGATGATCGCCTCCATCAGCGGCGATACTTTGTTCTGCAATGGAACGGGCACTTCACCGGTTTCCGTCGGATCTGGTGGGCCGGGCACTCCAAGCTGCAGCGATCAATCCTACTGCTCTTCGCGCCAGACGACGGCGCAACAGTTCGCGAACATGAGCAGCGGCGTCTCGTTGATTCAAGAAGACAACGCCATCACCAACAATGCCTTCACCTACAACACAGTGCTGGCCGGCGCGTTAAATGCCGCAACGCCGCTGACAACTGTCTTCCCGACTACCACTCCCTTCGGTGCTCAGTTGGCGGAGGTTGCAAAACTCATCAACGTGCGCGCGGCCTTGGGAGTCAAGCGGCAGATTTTCTTCGTAGGCGCCGGCAACTTCGATACCCACGCGGCCCAGTTGGCTACGCAGGCAACGCTTTTGGCCGAGGTAAGCCCGGCTTTACTGGCGTTCTACCAGGCCTTGCAGGAAATGAATTTGGCGAATCAGGTTACGGCTTTCACCTGCTCGGACTTCGCGCGTACCTTCCAGCCAAATTCGGCCGACGGAACGGACCACGCCTGGGGCAGCCACCACATCATTCTTGGCGGCGCGGTGAAAGGCGGGCAGATTTACGGAACGTTTCCAACTCTGGCGCTCGGCGGTCCCGACGATGTCGCCTCTAACGGCCGCTGGATCCCCAGCACTTCTTCGGCGCAGTACGCAGCGACGTTGGCCCAATGGTTCGGCCTCGCCACCACGGATCTGCCATACGTGCTGCCGTACATCGGCAACTTCAGCAGCAACAATCTCGGATTCCTCGGCTAATCGATAGCGCATCCTACACCGCGCCAAAGGGGTGCTCTCGCCCCTTCGACTGCCGCGCCGCGCTCCGCACAGTTGCGCGCTCTCTGCCGCAACACTCCCCGCATGTCCTCAGACTAAAAGAAACGGGCGAGCCTTCCGATGCATCAAAAGGGAAGTGCGAGGTCGTAATCTAACGTCAGGTTTTTCCCGAGCGCTGGCGCTTGTGGGCTCACTTCTGCTTTGCTCTTTAGGCGCACAGGCCGCTGGTACACCCATTCCGCACGGCACGTTGGAACTCATCGCCGAGAATCAGTCCACCGCCGCGGGACATGAACTTTATCTCGGGCTGCATTTTCAACTCGAAAAAGGCTGGCACATCTACTGGGTCAATCCAGGCGATTCGGGCGAGCCGCCTCGCATCAAATGGCAGTTGCCGCCGAATACCACCGTCGGGGAGATCGAGTGGCCAACGCCGCGGCGTCTCGGCACGCCTAGCATCGTGGATTTTGGTTACGAGGACGAAGTGACGCTGATCGTGCCGATCCATGCGCCAGCCAGCCTGAAGTCGCAACAGTCCGCGCAGATCGGCGCCGAGGTAAAAGTCCTGGTCTGCCGCGAAATATGCATTCCCGGCAAGGCCCAGCTTTCGCTGACTCTCCCGGTCGAATCACGAGCGGCTGCGCCGGACGCCCGGAACAGCAGCCTGTTCGCTGCTGCGCGCAAGTCGTTGCCGCGGCCCGCACCGCGGAGCTGGAAATTCAGTGTGGCCGATGCGGGCAACTCCTTCGTGCTCACCGCGAACCTTGGCCATCAAGTCTCGCAGGCAGTTTTCTTCCCGCTCGCCGAGTCACAGATTGACAACGCAGCGCCGCAGAACCTCCTGCCCGCGTCCGCCGGCTTCCGCCTGACCCTGCGGAAGTCCGATCAGCTTCGTAAACCAACCGCGCGGCTGAAAGGCGTGCTCGTACTCTCCGCCGCCCAAGCATATATAATCGATGTGCCTCTGGGCTCCCCTGGCGCAGCGGAAAACAACGGCGCTGAAATTTACGCAGCACAATTCTTGGAGGAGGTACCACTAAGATGAAGCGCTCCACTCTATACCCGATACTCATAGCTCTTTTTCTCTGCGCAGCTCTGCCTCTGATTTTGTCTGGGAAAACCGGCGAGCCGGCTCCGCAATTCACAGCCACGGCGAGCAACGGCAAGACTGTTCGCCTCGCGGACTACCGCGGAAAATACGTGGTCCTCGAGTGGCACAACAACGGATGTCCCTACGTCGGAAAGCACTACAAAAGCGGCAACATGCAGAAACTTCAAAAGGAATGGACCGGTCGCGGCGTTGTCTGGCTCACGATTCTCTCTTCCGCGCCGGGTGAGCAGGGATACATGACCGCGAACGAAGAGAACGACTACATCACGAAGGTGCAGGCCGCGCCGACCGCCGCCTTGCTCGACCCCACCGGCCAGATCGGCCATCTCTACGACGCGAAGACATCCCCGCAGATGGTCGTCATCAACCCCCAGGGCGTCGTGATTTACGATGGAGCCATTGACGACAAACCGACCACCGACCTGGAGGACGTGCCCACCGCGACGAATTACGTTAATCTCGCTCTCGAGCAGGCCATCGCTGGCAAGCAGGTGGAGACGCCCACCACGCGCCCCTACGGCTGTTCAGTGAAGTATTCAGATTCGACGCACTAAGGCAAAGACTGCTGGTCACCTGCGCGAAGAACTACTCACATCGCCACGCACCCATAGCGGCCTTGGCTTCAAAATTATTGCTCGCGGAGCAGTTTTGCCGGGTCCACGTGCAGGACGCGTCTCACCGGTCCGGCGACGGAAAGTAATCCCGTGAGCAGCATCGTGAATACGACGGCGGCGAGCACGAACGGATCGTGCGCGGAGGCCTGGAAGACGACGGCTGAGAGCAGCCGACTCGCCGCCACGCCCAACGCAAGGCCAACCACAGCGCCGCTGCCGAGCAGGACGAGCATGCGCCCAAGCGCTGTGGAGAGAATCTGCTTGGCTTGGGCCCCAAGCGCCACACGAATGCTCAGCTCGCGCAGACGCTTGCTGACGGTATATGACGCGAGGCCGAATGTGCCGGCGATCGACAGCAACAATCCAAACGCGCCAAACACGCCCAGGGCGACTGTAGCCACCTGGGACGGAAAGAGGCTCAGTCCGAGCTGGCTGTCCCACGTCCCCGATTCGAGAATAGGAACGGCGCGGTCAAGATTGCGGAT
>JBEKDY010000186.1:0-8956 GCA_050014115.1 Candidatus Sulfotelmatobacter sp.
ATGTTCCCGCCGGTCGCCCAGCACATGCACCGCCCGCACAATCCCCCACCCCTCCAACTCCCGGATCGACGTCGACACATTCGACCGCGCCACGCTCAGTGTCTCCGCAATCTCCTCCGCCGGCAGCGCCCGCGGCGACAAATACAGCAGCGCATGAATCTGCGCCACCGTCCGGTTAATCCCCCACCGCGTCCCCATCTCTCCCCAGTGGAGGATGTACTGCTTCTGCAATCCAGTCAATTCCGCCATATCGTTACTTTCAGTACAAACTGAATATACAGAAATGACCTCGGCTTGTCAAGCGAAGTTACTGCCCCCTGACCACTAGCCCCTGACCCCTGCTTCTCACCCCCTGCTTCACTACTGAAAATCGGTTCATGTGAAAATTGTTTCACATTGACGGGAATAGCGATGGGGGGCACAATGGCAGCGCTGTGTAAGTGCCAAACAGCGAATTCCGCTAAATCCGGATCCCCCATCCGGAAGTAACGACGCGCCAAGGTCGGGCAGCGTCGCAGAAAAAAAAGAAGATCCTGGTCGGGAGAAATCCATGCGACTGCCAGCACACTTCACGCTGCCTCTGGCACCCTTGCTTTTCGTGCTTTTGCTCGTGCCTCATTCCTTCCTGTCGGCTCAGACGTGCAAGATACCGCCAGCCGACATGATTGCCTGGTGGTCGGCCGACGGAATTACGGTTGATATTCAGGCCGGACACAACGGCAAGCTGGTGAATGCCACCTACGGAACCGGCGAGGTCGGCAAGGCTTTCAGCTTCAATGGGACGAACGCTTACATACAAGTGGCCAACAACAAACTTTGGGATTTTGGCTCCGAAGATTTCACCATCGATCTGTGGGCAAATTTCACCGCCGTAAGAAACACCGGCACCTTGAACCTTGATAATGTCTTCATTGGCGACGATAACGGCACCGGCGATCAGAACAAGTGGGTCTTCGACTTGTCAGACGGAGTATTGAATTTTCACATCAATGGCGCGATCGGCCCGCAGTGGCTGGCCCAGACCCCGTTTTCCCCGACGCCAGGCACCTGGTATTTTCTGGCGGTCACAAAATCCTCCGGCACTTACACCATTTGGATCGACGGCGTGCCCAGTACGTCGACTTCTCAGACCTACACCAACCCAATTCCTTCCCCAACCGCGCCCCTGATCATTGGCGAAGCCGAAGGTCTCGGCTACTTCCACGGCCTCATCGACGAAACGGAAATCTTCTCACGCGCCCTCAGCACTGCCGAGATCGAAGCCATCTACAACGCCGGCAGCGCCGGCAAATGCAAACCTGCGAAACTCTCGCCCGTGTCGTTTTCGTTCGCTCCGGAGTCCCTGGGCGTCACTGGTAAGGTGGAGAAGTTCACGCTGACCAACTATCAGAATGCCACCACGTTAAACATCTCAAACATCGCATTGGGTGGTGCAGATCCCGGAGATTTTGCCATCGGCGCGAACACCTGTGTTGCAACCCTGAAGCCCCTCGCCAAGTGCACCATCTCGGTCACCTTCACGCCCACCGCGATCGGCGAACGCGACGCGCAGCTCACCGCGACCGACGATGCCTATAACACTCCTCAGGTCGCACAGCTTATCGGATTGCCGGCGGCAAGCCTGGCCCCGTCGTCGGCAAATTTTGGCACCGTGAAGAGCGGCAGCACCAAAACCGTCAAGTTCACCCTCACCAACAATCAAGCTGTCGCCCTCAACATTTCTTCCATCGGATTCAGCGGCGCCGATCCCGCCGATTTCGCCGTCAGCACCACAACCTGCACCTCATCGCTGTCGCCCCAATCGAAATGTTCCATCTCGGTTGCGTTTACTCCCGGCGCTGCCGGATCGCTCAGTGCCGTGCTGACCGTCGCGGATGATGCCAACACCAGCCCGCAGCAAGCCCAGTTGAAGGGCACCGGAGGGGGATCCCCCATCAGCGTTTTCGGAACCGGCTACGTTGCCGGAGGCCCCGGCCTGGCCGCAGTCGGTTCCGTCGATGGCAACTTCACGCTCATTTCATGCCCCTCCGGAGCCTGCGTGAGTAACGGCAATGGCGGCTACGATGCCTTCGTCACGCTTACTGGCCAGTATCCATTTCCCACTTGGCTCGCCGACACCAGTTCCGCGCAATGGATCGGTCCGGCAAACGGCGGTAATGAGGCAACCACCGATCCCTCCGGCCTCTACCAGTATCGCCAGACCTTTGACCTCACCGGCTTCAAGCTTGCCACCGTCGTACTGACCGGTTCTTTCGCCACCGACAACTCCGGCTATATCCAATTGAACGGCGTGACCGTCGGGCCGGCAAACTCCTCCTTCTCCTCATTGACAGATTTCAGCCTCACCTCCGGTTTTAAATCAGGGATAAACACTCTCGATTTCTTCGTGACCAACGGCCCCGTTGGGGGAACCTTCAACCCCACCGGTCTCATCGTGGAGCTGAGCGGCGCCGGAACTCGAACTGCCGCTACAGAAAAATCTTCGTTCTAGCCAGACCAATGCCGGGTGGAGTGTGGCTGCCCCCATCCTCGGCCGCGCCCTGATCACTGACCCCTGATCACTGCTGTTCTACAATCAGATTTCCCATGCACCCCGCCCGTATCGCAAAGTTACTCGAACCCTTTCTAGCCGCATCGTTGGCGAACGACCCCGTTCAGCCCGCCCCGAGCGAAGCGAAGGGATCGACGGTCAACGACGCCCTCTACCAGCATATATCGACGTACATCGATATACTCCTCCGCTGGAACGCCCGCATCAACCTGACCGCCATCCGCGACCCCGAAGAAATCGTCACCCGCCACTTCGGCGAGAGCCTCTTCGCCGCCCGTCACCTGTTCCCCAAGGAGGCCCACAGTGGAGACCGTGAAAGAGCCGCCCTTCAGGGCCGCGTAACGCGCACGGAAGAGACCGGGGCTTTAGCCCCCGGCAGCTCGGCGAACGACCAAAGACCAGGGGCCAACGACGAGGTTTCCGCAGCCGACCTCGGTTCCGGCGCCGGATTCCCCGGCATCCCCATCAAACTCTGGGCCCCGCCAATCAGCCTCACCCTGATCGAGTCCAATCAAAAAAAGACCGCGTTCCTCCGCGAAGTCCTCCGCTCCCTTACATTGACGAACGTCAATGTATTCTCCGGCCGCGCCGAGCAGCTTCTTCAGCAACGCTCCCAATCGGATCCAGCCGCCAAAGGACTCAGCACAGGTGCCAACCAACAGACCATGGACCAAACACGCTTCGACCTGGTCACCCTCCGCGCCGTCGAACATTTCGCCGCCATCCTCCCCGTAGCCGCCAGCCTGGTCTCGCCCGGCGGCCGCCTCGCCCTCCTCATCGGCACCTCACAACTCGACCACGCCCAATCCACCCTGCCCACGCTCGCCTGGGACCCACCCATCCCCGTCCCCCAATCCCAGTCGCGTACCCTGCTGATCGCTCGCGTGTCGTAATCGGGCAAACCGGAAGTGGCGCCCGCCACCCCACCCATAGGGAGAATTCCACAAGTAAACAGGTGGTACATTCGCGCAATAAACAGGCGTAAAGTGGGGAGCATAGTCTACAAAGCTACCGTTTCATACGCAACAAGTGGTCAAAATCCCGATAATTTTGACAATTGCGCCAGCTCCAAAATGAGCACGAATACGAGTTTTCCACAGTGTTCCTTCAGGAACACTTCTCCATTTTGCACATTTGTCTCGTCAATCCCCGCCCCATGCAAAACAACGCAGTGTTCCTGAAGGAACACATCTCCATTTTGTAATCCAAGCCAGCAACCAAGCAACCGGCCCGTCCCGAGGGGAAACACACCTGCACAAATGCGCGAAACGTTCCTGCAGGAACATAGCGTGCGTTTTTTTGCACAGAAATTCGCTGCTCGTGTCACGTTTTGCGTTGCATTCCAAATCCATGTGGACGTATGCTGCCGAATAGCTCAGGCATCTCCTAAAAACTCAATGGGACGCGTCATCGCGGTTGCCAACCAGAAGGGCGGCGTGGGCAAGACCACGACTGCCATCAACTTAGCTGCGTCCTTTGCGGCGGCCGAGGTCAACACGCTGCTGGTCGACTGTGATCCGCAGTCGAATGCCAGCAGCGGCCTCGGCTTCGTGAAGGACCCGGAGCGCATCAGCTCCTACCACCTGCTCATGGGCGCGGCTTCGGCCGAGGAAGCCCTAGTTGTTACGGCTCTCGAGCAGCTGTGGCTGATTCCTTCACACAAGAACCTGATCGGGGCGAACCTTGAGCTGGTCGACGCGGAGGGGCGCGAGTTCCGCATGCGCGAAGCGCTTGCGCCTTTGCGCGAGCGCTTCCAGTTCATCGTGATCGACTGCCCTCCCGCGCTCGACCTGCTTACCCTCAATGCGCTCGTAGCCGCGGACACGGTGCTGATCCCGATGCAGGGGGAGTACTTTGCCCTCGAAGGGATCAGCGAGCTGCTCGACACGATCGAGCGGATCCGCGCGGCGCTGAACCCGCAGCTGGGGATCGAGGGGGTGGTGCTGACCATGTTTGACGACCGCACTAACCTGGCGCAGCAGGTGATGAACGAACTGAAAAAATACTTCGGCGAGAAGCTGTGCACGACGACGATCCCGCGGAACATACGACTGGCCGAGGCGCCGAGTCATGGGATGCCGGCGCTGATGTACGATCCGCGGTCGAAGGGGGCGGAAAGTTACATCCGGCTGGCGAAGGAGATCATTGAACGGCAGCCGTCAGGGCTTAGGGGTCAGGGGTCAGCGGAAATCTTTGCCGAGGAGGGTGAGGAGACTCCGGCGGAGGAGATGGATAAGAGCGCTTGATATATTGATGTGTGTCTATATTTAGATTGATGTATGTCGATATATGTCGAGCGGGGACGATTGTCTCGCAAAGAACGCGAGAGCAGGAGAGAACTGAGGAGAGATTGATGACGACTACGGCGGCGGTGGAGAGAGATAAAGATAAGGTCGAGAAGCGGCGGGCTTTGGGGCGGGGGTTGGAGTCGTTGTTGCCGGGGCCGCGGGTGGTGGCTCCTGTCCGGGATGGTGGCGATGCAAGCGTCGCCGGGGATGTGCCTGCGGCGGCGGAAGGCGCCGAGCTGCGCTCGGGACAGCCGGGGGCGGCTGTCTCCACATTTATTCCGGGCGAGAACATTACGATTCAGGCGGTGGCGGATACTTCGCGGACGCCAGGGAATCTGGTGGTGAACCTGGCGATTGATGATATCGACAAGAATCCTTACCAGACGCGGTATGGGATGGATGAGGAGAGCCTGGAGGAGCTGGCGGAATCGATCCGGATCAATGGAGTGGTGCAGCCGGTGGTGGTGCGTCCGGCGGAAAAGGAGGGGCGGTACATCCTGATCCTGGGACAGCGGCGGTGCCTGGCGTCGAAGATGGCGGAGAAGACGACGGTGCCGGCGCTGGTGAAGCGGGTTTCGGAGCAGCAGGCGGCGGAGATGACGATCGTCGAAAACCTGCAGCGGGAGGATTTAAGTCCGCTGGAACATGCGGAAGCGTTCAAGGTGTTGAGCCAGAAGTTCGGGCTGACACAGCAGCAGATTGGGGAGCGGGTGGGGCTGGCGCGGGAGTCGGTGTCGAATTATATGCGGCTGCTGAAACTGCCGGAGCGGGTGATGGAGTACATGGCGCAGAAGAAGCTTGGGTTTGCGGAAGCGCGGGAGCTGCTGAAGCTGGAGGATGTGGCGATGATCCAGAAAGCGGCGGATGACGTGGTGAAGAAGAGGATGCCGTTCGACCAGATCGAAGAGATGGTGATGCAGATGCAGGGCATGCTGGACCCGATGCCGGGAATGCCGGGGTATGTAAAGAAGAAGAGCGGAGCGCGGTGGATGGATCCGAATGTGCGGTCGGCGCAGGGAGAGCTGGAACGGCTGCTGGGAGTGCGGGTGCGGATCAAAGACAAGAAGGGTAAGGGGAAGATTGTGATTGAGTACCACACGGTGGATGATTATGAGAGGGTCGTGGGGATGTTGAAGAGGCAGTGACCAGGGGTCAGGGATCAGTGGGGTGTTGAAAACGCAGTGACCAGTGGCGAGGGGACAGGGGCCAGTTTGGGCTGGGCTTTGCTCCCGGCGCGAGTTGTCATTTATACTCTAGGTTTGCCATAAGACTATCGAACAGATCAGGAGCAAGTACTTTTCATGCCCAAGCGTACATTCCAACCCAACCGGCGAAGGCGATCGAAGAAGCATGGCTTTCGCACACGCATGAAGACCCAGGGCGGCCAGAAGGTGCTAGCGCGCCGCCGCGCCAAGGGGCGCAAGCGGGTCTCGGTGAAACCAGGTTTCCGCGAGTAGGCCTAATCCGAGCAAGAGTTAAACCACAGGGGAGCACAGGGTCGCACGGAGGACACCTGAGCCTAGTTGGCCCGGCTGGTCGGCTGGCTTCTTCTATTCGCTTTTCTCGTTTCTCTTTTTCTGAGCAGGATATCTCGATCAGGGAATTCGACCAGACCATCGCCGTGAGCGCTATCGCTCCCCAGGAAGAATCGGATGGAACGGGACCGCGGGGGAAGAAGATTAGTTTCCCGCGGAGCGGACGACTGCTGCGCCACGCGGATTTTGAGCGGGTTTATAAGCAGGGTCGTCGGCATTTCTCGGCGACGATGACCGTTTTTTATTTGGCGCGGGCAGCTGGTGAGCCAGCGGGAAGCAGACCCATAAGCCCGGGACCGCGCGTGGGATTTACTGTGGGCAAGGCGCTGGGCGGGGCGGTGGTTCGCAATCGCATGAAGCGGCGGTTGCGGGAAGCGGTGCGGCTGGCGCGGGTAGGTCAGGCTGGGGCGGTGGATGTGGTGATCAATCCGAAGAAGTCGTTGCTGGCTGCGGAGTTTGCGGTGGTGCTGAACGAAGTGAAGCGTGCGTTCGTAGTTATAGAGCAGAGGGTGAAGAGCGGCGGCGCAGGAGCGCGATAAGGATGCGAGCCAGACGCGGGATTCATTGCGCTCTCGCGGTGGTGGAAGATTCCCTTTGCTGTCATTGAGAGTTGACTGGCTATAGGGGTCCTTCGACTGCGCATGACCGTCCTTCGGACGATCATGCTCCGCTCAGGATCACAAGGTAATTCATGCGCGAACTTGCTAAGCACGTTGTGTTGGTGATGTTGCGGGGGTACAAGTGGGCGATTTCGCCCATGTTTCCGCCGGCTTGCCGGTATGTGCCGACTTGTTCTGAATATGCGATGGAGGCGGTGGAGCGTTTTGGCGCGTTGCGCGGAGGATGGATGGCGGCGGGGCGGGTGTTGCGGTGTCATCCGCTGGCGCGGGGTGGGCATGATCCGGTGGTGAAGCGGGGTGCGGGCGCGGTGGTGGAAACTCCCTTCGAGGGTGCCGGCGGTATCGAGGGTGGCCGCCGGCAGCTTGATGGCTATAGGGATCCTTCGACTACGCATGACCGTCCTTCGGACGATCATGCTCCGCTCAGGATGACAAAGCTTAGGGGAACGGTCTAAGGAACACTACAAATTGGCTGACTTTCAAAATCCGCAGCAGGAGCCTGGCACTGAGAAGCGGTTGGTCCTGGTATTTATTCTTACGTTTTTGGTGATTCTGGGGTTTCAGGCGTGGACGAAGAAGTATGGTCCACCGCCGGCGGTGACGCCGACGAATCAGACGGCGCAGACGCAGGCGGGATCTTCAGCTGCGGGGTCTTCGGCTGGGTCTTCTTCTGGGGAGACGGCTTCGAATTTGCCCGCGGTTCCGGTTCCGGTGGGAGTGACGAAGCAGGCGAGCAGCGAAACTGAAACGGTGATCGAGAACGATCTTTACCGCATTACGTTTACGAATCGCGGGGCGCAGGTGAAGTCGTGGATTCTGAAACGCTTCGATAACGACGCGCAGAATGGGCGGCTTGATCTGGTGAATCCCGAGGCGGCGGCGAAGTTTGGGTATCCGCTGTCGCTGTGGACTTACGATGAAGGGCTGCGCGAACGGCTGAGTTCGGCGTTGTATGTGGGGTCGCGCGCGGGATCGCAGACGTCGCCGACGGATGTGACGTTTGAGTATTCGGATCACGATCTCAGCGTGCACAAGACGTTTCGGTTCGATCACAGTTATGTGGTGAGCGTGGAAACGTCGGTGGTTTACAAGGGCGTTGCGGTGGGGGCGCTGCCGGCGTGGCCGTCGGGATTCGGCGACCAGGTGACGCCGGTGAATTATGCGGCCGGGGTGATCGACTATCACAGCGATGCGTCGACGGATCATACGGCGCTGGTGTTTCCGAATTACGTGTTGCGGCTGGCGATCAAGAACATCAGCGGCGGAAATACTTTGCATGGGCCGTTTGAATGGGCGGGGCCGGCGGATCAGTATTTTGCGGCGGTGTTTATTCCGGAGGATCCGGGCGGGGCTTCGATGGTCACGCAGCGGAATTCTTTGCAGGTGCTGCGCGATCCGCAGAAAAAGGATTCCAAGGAAACATCGAATGTGGATGTGCTGGGCGCGGCGGTGGGCAATTTGCGCGGGCCCACGGTGGAGCGGGTTTATGTTGGGCCGAAGGAACTGGCGGTGCTGGAGGCGACCGAGGTTCCGGCGATCAAGAACGGCCCTGCTGATTTGCGCGGGCTGGTGGATTTTGGGTGGTGGGGGATTCTGGCCAGGCCTCTGTTTTTGTGGCTGAAGTGGATGTATGGCCACGTGGTCGCGAATTGGGGATGGGCGATCGTGCTGCAGACGCTGATCATCAGCGTGTTGCTGATGCCGCTGCGGATTACGCAGATGAAGTCGATGCTGAAGATGCAGCGCGTGGCGCCGCAGATTAAATCGATCCAGGATAAATATAAGAAGTACAGCTTGCGCGACCCGCGGAAGGCGGGGATGAATGAGGAGATCAGCGCGCTGTATAAGAAAGAGGGAGTGAATCCGGCGGGCGGATGCTTGCCGATGCTGATTCAGTTTCCGTTTCTGATTGCGTATTACCGGATGCTGGGGACGGCGCTGGATTTGCGGCATGCGCACTGG
>JBEKDY010000187.1:0-14739 GCA_050014115.1 Candidatus Sulfotelmatobacter sp.
GTTTGGCAAGGAACTGACGCACGGCGCAGTGAAACTGGTTCGCGAAGAGCAAGGTCACTGGGACTCCGCGCAACACAAATGGGTAGTCGACGAAGCCGATCTTCAGTCGGAGGATCTTGACCCTTCCGGCCGCGCGACATTTACGCTTGATTTTACGAAACTGCACGCCGAACTCGCAGAACAAACCTACAGACGTTTCATGGACCTTGATTACGCGGCGTATGTCACCGATCCCACCACCGGGAAGACCGAGCAGCGCCGCTTCCAGGTGCGCCTCAGTCACCAGCCTATTCATGTCTATGTTTCTGGCATGAACCTGAGTGGGAATCGGGTTTCCTTTTATGTTTCCACCTACTATCCCGACGGCACACCGGCAGAGTGCCACGTTAATATCAGCGAAGACCGGAACCATTACAGCAACTACTACGAGGAGCATTCATCCGGTATCAGAGATTTTCTTCACGCCATCAAGACTAACCACTTCGGCGTGGCTAAAATTTCCGACCTGCAACTACTAACCGGAGGCGACGACGACTCCAGCCGCAACCATGGCTATCAGCTCGTTTTCGGCGTACACGACAAGACCGGAGCTACCGCTTCTCATAACGAGGTGTTTTGGAATAGCGGCGACAGTTTCATTCAAGTTACAACGGACAAGTCCCTCTATCAGGCCAAAGATCAGATCACCGTCTCGGTTCGCGCTCCTGGCGCTCTCTCGGGACACGTGATTGTCGATCTTTCGCGCGACGGAGCAGTCCTGTGGACCGGCCGGATCACTCTGCATAATCATCAAGGATTCGCCGTTATCCCCTACGCCCCCGAGTTCAAGGGCGAGTTGACGCTTGCGGCGTATTCGCTGGAAACAGATAGCGAACAACGCTATGAAATTCCCTCCGGTGTCCGAGCCATTCTGTTTCCGAATCCGTCAACTCTGACCGTGAAAGTCAAGACCGACCGCGCCACTTATAAGCCAGGGGACGACGTATCCGCCACTCTCAACGTCAGCCTGCCATCCGGCTCCACTTCCGCCAGCGCGCTGGGAGTCGACGTGGTCGACAAGGCGGTAGAAGAACGCATTCGCACTGACCAGGAATTTGGGGAAGGGCACTACGGTTTTTGGGACTGGGGCTGGTGGTATCCGCCAGAGTCCGTCGGCGGAGTCTCATTCAAAGATCTCGATGAACTTGATCTTTCCAAACCGTTGCCTGACGGCATGGATCTCGTCGCCGAGATGATTTTGCAGGGTCACAACAACTCCTGGGTCGGTTTGCCGGAGATCGAAGGCAATCACTACGGATATGAAACGCGCGCGCTTTTCTCGGAGAAGATGCGGAATGAACTTGATCCCGTCCGCACTGCACTTCTCAATGAAGACGCGACCGGGTGGAAGTTTGCGACAAACAATGATGAACTATCGGCCGTCCTTCGCAAAGCTGGGCTTGATCTTGCCAGCATCGTCGATCCTTGGGGCACGCCGTATCGTTACAGTTTCGGCATCGATTACCGCAATCGAACGCTGAATGTCCTATCTGCCGGCCCCGACAAGCAGTTGGGCACAGCCGACGACATCGAGGTTCTTACCGTAAGCTGGCCATACTTCCAACCGGCCGGCAAGATCATTGACCGGGTTGTGAAGGAGACTTACGCTTCCTCCGGCGCGTACATCCGCGACTTCGATGCACTTCGCGCCGCCGTCCTTTCACGCGGACTCGATCTCAAAGCGCTTCGCGATCCCTGGGGTAATCCTTACGCATTCAGTTTCCAGCCGAGCGGCTCGCTCTATCAGGTCATCGTCCGCAGCATGGTCCAAGGCACGGGCCACAACATTCCGCGCGAGCTTTACGGATCGTTCGCCATATGGACCAGCGCAATCGACTATTTCGAGCAGGCTCGCGCGAAGATCGATTCCGCAATTTACAAACTCTCTCGCTCTATTACGTCAAATACAGTATCGAATCGGACTACGGCGATGCCACGCGAATTACTTACCAGCCCGATGCCAGGGTGCAAACCGGCACTCCTGTAACCCGGAAGCTCGCCTGGATTCGCATCATGAGTCCTGGCCCGGACGGCAAAGCGAACACGCCGGATGACTTTCCCGTCGCCAGCTTCTCCCGTGACATTGCCGAGCAAAGCGGCAAAGACATCATTCCCCAATCCGTCAGTTCTGAGCCTCTGGGCGGAAACACAGGTGCCATCGACGGCATCGTGACCGATCCGAGTGGCGCCGTTATTTCGAACGTCACTGTGATTGCAACTCTTCGCCAGACCGGCCAGCAATTCACCGTGACCACGGGCCCGGACGGCGCCTACATCATTCGCAACATTCCGCCTGGCACTTATGACATAACCGTTTCTGCGCCGGGATTTCGAGCGACACAAATCCGCACGGTGCCAGTCCACTCCACCAGCTTGACGGCTGTAAACGTGCAGCTCAGTGTCGGGTCGGTGTCCGAAACGGTCGAAGTGACGGCAGATGCCTTCAGCGTCCAGACAGAGAGCTCATCCATGGGGGTTAGCAAGTCCGCCGTGGGCACCAAGGTTCAGGTTCACGAGGAGACATTTACACCGCGGTTGCGTGACTACTTTCCCGAAACTCTTCTGTGGTCGCCTTCTGTAATCACTGATGCCAAAGGTCGCGCCCAACTCAAGTTCAAACTTGCGGATAACATCACCACCTGGAAGATGACCGTGCTGGCGTCCAACAAAACTGGATGACCGTGCTGGCGTCCAACAAAACTGGCGAGATCGGTGTCGCAGAGCGCGAAATCACCGCCTTCCAGCCCTTCTTCCTGGAGCATGACCCGCCAAAGATTCTCACCATCGGCGATGTGATCGACCTTCCGGTTGTGGTCCGCAACTACCTTCCACAAGCCCAGCAACTCAGCATGGAGATGAAGCCCTCGAGTTGGTTCGAGCTGGAACACCCCGGCAAACAGCAGATTTCAGTCGGACCCGGCGAGTCCACGACCGCGATATTCCCGTTCCGCGCGACCGCGATGGTGACCGCCGGCAAGCAGCAAGTCTACGGCGCCAACCGCAGCACCGGCGATGCTGTCGAGAAGACAATCACGGTTCACCCCAACGGCCGGGACCAAACCTCGACCGTGGCCGGCATCCTTCGCGGCGACTCTACGCTCTCGCTGAAAATACCGGCCGACTTAATTCCGGGCAGCATGCGTGCGCGGCTGAAGGTTTATCCCAACCTGTTGGCGCAGGTCACCGAAAGCATCGAAGCCGGACTTGAGCGTCCTTACGGTTGCGGTGAGCAAACCTTATCTTCGACCTATCCCAGCGTCATGTTGTTGAAATACTACAAAGCTTCCGGCGTCACGAGTGCTCCCATGCAGGCAAAGGCCAGTCGCTACGTCAGCCTCGGCTATCACCGTTTGCTTAACTACCGCGAGTCCGGCGGCGGGTTCAGTTATTGGGGCCACGGTTCGCCGGATGCGGCGCTCACCGCGTACGCCGTGCGCTTCCTGTCGGACGTCTCAGCTTTCACCGATGTCGATCCCGAGATCATCCACGGCGCCGAGCAATGGCTCGTTGAGCAGCAGGCGAAAGATGGCCACTGGCAACCGAAGTATGGATACGATGACAGTGGTCTGACCGCGTACATCGCCGTCACTCTGGCGGAATCCGAAAATAGCACGAACGACCCACTGAAGAAGACTCTTCACGAATCGGTTTCACACGCTCTCGAGTATCTGTCGGATCCTCACCGTGATCTGAGTGAACCGTACGCCCTCGCAGAGTTTGCCATCGCGACCTCTGATTTCGGCGATCGGCAACGCGCTTCCGACGCAATTTCGAAACTGATCAAAATGGCAACTCCGGAACACAATGGCATGTACTGGGTGCTCGAACATAACACTCCGTTCTACGGCTGGGGACATGCGGGCCGCGTCGAGAGTACCGCGATGGCAGTCCTGGCGCTGGCCACCGTCGATCCAAGCGTCCATCCAACCGACGAGACCCGCCGCCTCGTGGATGCCGGCACGTTCTGGTTGTTGCAGCAGAAAGATCGCTACGGAGTATGGTACTCCGGTCAGGCGACCGTCGATGTTCTATCTGCGTTACTCAAAGGGATCGACACCAGCGCCCCCAGAAATCCCGATGCCAGCCTCGCGGCTGCCGTGAATGGCAAGTCTGTATCGCTGCCTGGTCGCTTGTCTCCCACCTCAGACGGTCCGGCAATGATCGACATCTCAGCGTTGATCCAGCCGGGCGATAACACGATCGTGGTCCAGAATGGAAGCGCACTCTCGACGGCCAGCGTTCAGGCCGTCGCCGAATACTACATCCCATGGACTGGCGGTCTCCTCACCGAGGCCACGCGTCCCGGCGATTCTGATGCCCTCCGCCTCGCCGTAAGGTTTGACAAGACGGAAGCCCGCGCCGGAGAGGACGTTCATTGTTCCGTCGACGCGGAACGAATCGGAAGCCGTGGCTGGGGCATGATGATTGCCGAAATCGGCCTGCCGCCCGGCGCCGACGTCGACCGTCGCGTGCTCGACGACGTAGTCAGCAACTCAGGTTGGACTGTTTCTCACTACGACGTTCTCCCCGATCGTCTTGTGCTCTATCTGTGGCCCAACGCCGGAGGTACCAAACTGACGTTCGCGTTTCATCCGCGATACGGTTTGAAGGCCCGAACCGCCCCCTCAGTCCTCTACGACTATTACAACCCCGAAGCACTGGTCGCACTGCCGCCGGCAGATTTCAACATCCAGCCGAGTGCGCTGTCAGCGTCTAGTACACGTATGCCTTGAGGAAAACGAAAACCACCACACCGGTGATCGAAACGTAAAGCCAGATGGGAAACGTCCAGCGTGCGATTCGGCGGTGCATTGCGAACCGGCCAGTCAGCGAAAAGAAAAACGTCGTCAGCACCATCGGCAGCGCAACGATGGAAAGGATCACATGGCTGGCCAGAATAGAAAGGTAGAGCGTCCGCACCGCGCCGTGCCCGGGAAAAATCGTGTCGCCGTGCAGCGCGTGGTTCACGATGTAGCTGACAAGAAAAACGGAAGAGAAGGCGAAGGCCAGCAGCATGCTCGCCCGGTGGGCGTCCCGGTTGTGATGTCTAATGAAATACAATCCCACGCACAGCGTAACCGCGCACAACCCGTTCAGAAGTGCATTCAGCGCCGGCAAAAACATCCAGCGCCCCGCGAAATCAGCCGAAGGATGATGCACGTACAGCAGCCACAGCAGGAATGACACCGCGAGCCCGCTCACCACGATGATCGCTCCCACCACCGGCCGCGGACGAATTCCAACCTGTTCCATGCTGACAATTAAATCACAAAAATCCATGCATAAACCGTGTAGACCCCCCACGAATGCAAATCGTGGATGTCATATTCCGAGAGTATTTTGGCCCCGCCGGCTCGTGACACAGTCCAGCATGCGGGAATAAAATAAAATTTGTGGATCGAGGTCACGAGGAAACAGAACATGAGCAACGCAGCTCTGCAAATTCCAGCATCGCAGGATAGTTCCTCAAAACCGCAGACCTTCACGGCGAAAGCCTACGCAGCCCACAGCCCGACCGGAGCGATGGCCCCCTTCACGCTTGCACGCCGCTCTCCGCGTTCGCAGGACGTCCAGATCGAAATTCTTTATTGCGGCATCTGCCATTCCGATCTCCATCAGGTTCGCAACGAGTGGAAAGAGTTAATGCCCACGGTCTATCCCTGCGTCCCCGGTCATGAAATCGTTGGCCGTGTCGTCAAGGTCGGCAACGTCGTCAAGAAGTTCAAGGAAGGTGACATCGCCGCCGTCGGCTGCATGGTGGACTCGTGCCGCGTCTGCACCAGTTGCCGTGCGGGGCTGGAGCAGTATTGCCTCAACGGTTTCACGTTGACCTACAACTTTGAAGACAAGATTCTCGGGGGTGTCACCTACGGCGGCTACTCCGATAGCATCGTGGTCGACGAGGCGTATGTGTTGCGCGTCTCCAACAAACTCGACCCCGCTGGCGCTGCCCCCTTGCTCTGCGCCGGCATTACTACCTATTCACCGTTGCGTCATTGGAAAGTAGGCAAAGGTCAGAAGGTTGGAATCGTCGGCCTCGGTGGATTGGGACACATGGGAGTGAAGTTTGCCCACGCCTTCGGCGCTCACGTGGTGCTCTTTACCACGTCGCCAAACAAATCCGCCGACGCCGTCCGCCTGGGTGCCGATGAAGTCGTGATTTCGAAAAACGATGCCGAGATGCAGAAACATGCCGGCAGCTTCGACTTCATCCTCGATGCCGTTTCCGCGGACCACGACCTGAACGCTTATCTCCAGCTCCTGAAAGTCGATGGCACGATGACTCTGATCGGCGCGCCGTCGAAACCTGCACCGGTTCAAGCCTTCAATCTCCTCATGAGGCGGCGCAGCCTTGCAGGCTCCGGCATCGGCGGCATCCGCGAAACTCAGGAGATGCTGGATTTCTGCGCCGAGCACGGCATCACCGCCGACGTTGAGCGCATCAACATTCAACAGATCGATAAAGCTTACGAGCGTCTCCTCAAAAGTGACGTGAAGTACCGCTTCGTAATCGACATGGCGTCTCTAAAATAATCACTGCGATGTTCCGGCAGATGCGGTCTTGAAGTCGGCAATGCCGACTTTGACCACCGTGCCCCGCGGCTTGGGCTTCGCATCATCGGGCTTATTCCCAGTCTCCGGTACCGTTGCCGGTTTCTCGGTCCATACTCCATAAACGCGACCGTCGTATGCGGCAATCCCCGAGTAGTCGCCGAAGAACACTCCGCCCGCTTCGAACGGTTCCGAAGTCCAGGCATAATTTTGAAACCTGTGCCCGCCGTCCACCGACCGCGCCAAAACAACGATCTGCTTTCGATTCTGCGGATCTCCTCTCCGGTCGTAAAAAATAACGTTGACTGCTCCATCCGTCGCGTCGACCGCCAGCCATTGAAAGAACTGGTCCGCACCGTTATGGACCGGATCGTTATTTACTCGCACAGGTGCGCTCCATTTCTTTCCTCCATCGCTGGATGCGGAAATGAACACATCGATGTCCCCGTTTCGGTAGTCACTCCAGGTTAAATAAAGCCGCCGGCTGCGCGGATCCACGGCAATCTGCGGAAAGCCATTGGCTCTCTCCAGCGTCTGCACAGCGAACATGATGGGAGCAGTGTGCATGATCGCCCGCGCACGGGAGAATGTCCTCCCTCCATCCCGCGACGTGGTTAGAAAGATGTCGTCATCCTGGCTCCAGACCGCGTACAGCGTTCCATCCGCTCCCACCGCGCCGGCGAACCCTTCCGCTGCGCCATTGTCATCGCGCGGCAATCCGGGATGCCGGTCGATCTCGACCGGCTTCGACCACGTTTGCCCATCATCGCTGGACCGCGAGAGCAGTATCTCCGAATCGGTCAGCGTCCATCGCGTCCACCCAACATACAGATTTCCGCCATAACGGCTCTTGGTTGTGTCCGCCACAATGTAGGGCTTGTCTTCAAACGGAATTCCCGGGTCGCTCGCATGCTCAATAATAGGGGCGTGGTTCGCTTCCCAGGTCTTTCCGCCGTCGAGCGAACGCCGCACAAACAAACCGCTGCGTGACGCATTGTGGCCCCAGTAGTTGAAAGTTCCCAACGTGTCGAAAGCCATGTAGCAGATAAACGCATGGCCGTGGCTGTCAAAAGCCGCGGAGACGTCGCCGGAAGTTCTATAGTTGGCCGGTGCTACACCTTCCGCCGCAAGCCAGCTGCGGCCCGCGTCCTGAGAATAGGAAGCATGGGCGTTGTCCTGAAAAACTGCCACAACCTGCTGCGCATTATTGGGATTGATCGCAATCGCCGGCTCTGTAAAGTAGCCGGGCGTTGGAGTCAACGAAAACACCTCGGCGCCCGGAGCCTTAGGCAGTGCCTGTCCGTGCAGCGAAGCGGTGAAACTGGCAGCTACGACCATACCGAACATCAATACGGTCCAATGGCCGGGTCTGCGGACGAACGACGCTCGCAATCTGTTCGGCATGTGTAGACTCGTCTCCTGTCTTAATTAGTTCTGCTTGTTATTGTCGCCGGTCATCGTCCGGAGGTTGCGGAAAAACTCACGAGCATGTAGCGGTACCGTGGAAGAGCGGCGCTTAAGCGCCGCGTAAAGCCTCTAAAATTAGCGCGGGCTTCAGCCCCTGTGGTCGCATTTTGTGGCTACAACAAGTTGTTCTATCGACTTTTCAATCGTGCCGTCCCGAGCTACGAATTACGCAAGTTTAGCCCCTGAGGCGCTCGCTCATGTCTACCCGCATAGAATTTACGCCCCCCAATCTCCCTCACCAGTGAAAACAATTGCGCATGCCTGTTGGAGCCTATCTCCAGGCTCCCCGTCCCGCAGCTAAGTCTCTGAAACCACTCGCCTCTGCGGATCCTCAGCCAGGCAATTTGGCAGATCGATTGCAACTACTCGTCGTTAACAGTTATGCGCTCCGCTTGCTCCCCTGCGAAGTGAGGCACTCGATTCCCAGACGTAAGTAAAAGGAAAAAAGTTGATGAAGAAGTTCCAAATGTTGATGGCGCTCCTCTGCCTCGGATTGCTCCCGGCTTGCAGCAGCAACAGCTCCACTTCCACTTCAGCGCCTACGTTAACGTCGATCCAGATTACCCTGACCACTCCCTCGGTGGCGGCTGGCCTGACGGATCAACTCACTGCTACCGGCCAGTATAGCGACGGCACCAGCAAAGACCTCACCGCGAGCGTTACCTGGACTTCGTCCAACACGAGTGTCGCTACCGTTTCCGCCGGCGTCGTGACCACCCTTACGCAGGGAAGCGCAAAAATCACTGGTACGCTTTCCGGCGTGAGCGGCAGCGTAACCCTGACAGTCGGCGCCCCAGTAATTACCAAGCTGGTCGTTTCATCCACAATCGCGTCGATTGCGCGTGGTACAACCGTGCAGTTTACGGCTACCGGCACACTGAGCAACGGAACCACTGAAAACGCCACCGGCCTCGTGACCTGGAGTTCATCGAATCCTTCCGTCGCCAGCATCAATGTGAATGGCGCGCAAGGCCTCGCAATGGGATTAACCGCTGGCACTTCCAATATCACCGCAACCGCAAACGGCGTCTCCTCCAGCGCAACACTCACCGTCACCAGCGCAACCCTCACGTCTATCAGCGTCACGCCGCTGAGCGCGCTCATTCCCCTAGGCACCGTGCAGCAGTTCACCGCCACCGGAACATTTTCCGACAGCACCACACAAGATATAACGGGGACTGTAGTCTGGAGCGCGTCGCCCACCAGCGTGGCCTCCATCACCGTCAGCGGGCTGGCCACAGGTAAAGATCTCGGGACCGTCACCATCACGGCAACTTCAGGCGCCATCAACAACAGCGTCATGGCCACCGTCAACGCCGCCGATCTCTCCTCGATCGCGGTTCTTCCCGCCACCTCGACCATCGCGCAAGGTACCACCCAGCAGTTCTCGGCAATCGGCACCTTCGATGACGGCAGCACCCACAACTTAACGGCTCAGGTGGCGTGGAGTTCTTCCCTTCCTGCCGCGGCCTCCATCGGCAGCTCCACCGGACTAGCCAAAGGACTGAGTCAGGGAACCACCACCATCACGGCGACCCTGGGTACCACCGTCGGCACCACCACGCTCGAGGTCACCACCGCCACCATCGTTTCCATCTCAGTCACGCCTACCGGCCGCACCATCGCGCCCACCACCGAGCTGTCATTCACGGCCACCGGAACGTTCAGCGATTCCAGTACGCAGGTCATTACCACGGATGCAACCTGGACATCGAGTGACACTGCCGTAGCCACGGTTGGGCCGGAAGGCGTAGCCACGGCCGTCGCGGCCGGTACGACAAACATTACCGCCGCTTTCGGCGGCCAAAGCGGACTTGCGGCCTTGACGGTGAGCTCAGTAACCCTGAAATCGATCGCGGTCGCGCCGTCTACTGCTGTGCTCGCACCAGCTTCGACACTTTCCTACACCGCAACCGGAACATTCAGCGACGGTTCCACCGCCAACGTCACCGACGTCGTGACCTGGAGTTCCTCCGCGACCAACGTGGCGAGCATCAGCAGCTTTGGCCAGGTCACCGGCCAATCGGCGGGTACCGCAATCATCACGGCACAGCAGGGCTCCGTGAGCGGCACAGCTGCATTGGTGGTCGAATCGTCAAGTCTGAGCTCCGTGACGGTTACTCCCGCTATTGCAAGCGTTGCCGAGCAGACCGCTACCCAATTCAACGCCATCGGTACATTTGCGGACAACAGTACGCAAAACCTGACCAGCTCCGTGAGTTGGACCTCATCTCCAGCATCGATTGCCACAGTCAGCAACGCATCGCCGACCAAAGGCTTAGCCACGGGAGTCGCGCCCGGAACTGCGACCATCACCGCACTGTTCGCCGGACAATCCGGGGCAGCGACGTTAACCGTAACCAACGCTACGCTCGACTCCATCACCGTTGCTCCGGACACTACGACCATATCGTTGGGCGGTACGCAGCAATTCACCGCTACGGGCAACTTCAGTGACGGAAGCTCCGAGAATCTGACGGCGCAAGTGACCTGGTCGTCGTCCGAGGTGAGCGTCGCGACCATCAGTCCTGGCGGATTAGCCAGCACCGCCGGCAAAGGATCCACGACGATCACCGCGAAAATGAACGGCGTGAGCGGGACCGCGGCACTGACCGTTGACTAATCGCGGCCTGAGAGAAGTCTGACAGGAAGATGAGCGGGCCAACGCAAGTTGTCTCGCTCTTTTTTATTTGCAGACGTTTATTTGCAGACGTTTCTATTTGCAGATGATGCTGGGATTATTTTTCGCCAGGTCCAAACAAGCCTGGTGCTGCTGCGCGCGCCGTGCGGCGTCGTCCTGAGCAACAACTTGCGGCTGGGTTGTGGGATGCGTTGCGGGCTGCGCCGCGGACGCCATCGCAGTCGGAGCAGGAGCCGGAACGACCGCCGCCGCGACTGCGGCAGACTTCGCGGCCGGAGTCGGAACAACCACGACCGGAGCTTTATCCAGCATGGCTTGAAATGCGACCATCTCTTCCGGCTTGCTCCACGGCACCGGATTGGTTTGCACTTTGCAGTAATCGTCCGGAAAATCCCACGCCGGCTGCACTGTCACTTTCGTCAGACCGTTGCTCTCCGCCAAGGTGTACGACCACACTTGTTTTGTAGTCATCCCCGGACACGCATTCGAAGCCATGAAAAGCTGACCGTAGAGCGGCATCTGCGCCGGCCTCGAGAAACGGAACTGCAGCTCGTGGCTCGAGTCGGTGTCAGTATCGACCGCGTAACCGTCCCTCAGACTCGCTTGAACGATGAGCGCCTTTACCGTTTGCGCGGACGCTTTGGTCGTAAACACATACGGCCCCGGCTTAGCTTTTTCTTTTTTGTCGCGCGCCACCGCCAGGGTCGAGACGGCCAGGATCAAAATCAGAATCGTAACACATACGGCCCCGGCTTAGCTTTTTCTTTTTTGTCGCGCGCCACCGCCAGGGTCGAGACGGCCAGGATCAAAATCAGAATCGTAACTCGCTTCATATCCCTCACCCATAGAGGCTGTCTCATAAATGCTCTGTACCGGGCGGCGAGCGAAACCTCAGAGGCTAAAGCCCGCGCGTTTGTTGGTTCTTTGCGGCACGGCTGGAAGCCGTGCCCTTCCCGAACCATTCTTTCCCGAACCGCTTATGAGACGACCCATAGTGACTCTACCGAGGTACCGTCACGCGCCGCTAATTACCAGGGTCATCACCGGCAATTTCTTTGACAACAGCTTCGCAGAATAAAGCCGGGTTTGGGAGCTTCGTCACTGCGGCTTCTGGCATACGGTTGTCAAGAACCAATCGCGGATGACTCCCTTTACCTGCATACGAGCCTCCTCGATGCTGATTGGTTTCGCTTCCGCCGGTGCCGGGGCGTCGTTGCCTGCGGCGTCATCTGCTTCTTCCTCTGTGTCTTCTTCGTTTGTGTCTTCGTCCGACCCCATTCGGTCTTCGAAGTCTTCTTCGAACCACTGCGGGCCGTTGATGCAGGTGGCGTTGACGGTGTCGCGGTCGACGACGACGTCGGTTGCGTCGTCGGCTTCGAGGTCGGCGATGCGCAGGTTGGCGCTGGCGGTTTGCAGGGCATAGAGCATCAGTCCGGCGGTCTTGTGATCCATGCGGCCGGAGCCGAGCATCTGAATCACCTTCATCAGTGCGATCTGCACGGCGTTGGCGTCTTCGAGCAGGGGCAGATCGAACCTGCGCGGCGCTGAGACGTCGGCGGCAATTTTTGCCCGCTCGCGGCGGATGCGATCATGAAAAAAGCAGAGGCGGCGGTTGCGCAGAGCGGGAGACCCGCACTGCGTTCCGTTTACCTTGATGTGCTGACAGCGTGGAACATTTTCGAGATCCATATTTTTCTTTGCCTCTTCTCCTCTTCTCCTCTTCTCGACTGACCTTACGCGGCGGACTAGTCCGCGGGTACCCCCCTCCCCCTCCCCCCGAATCTTTGGAATCATCGGGTTACGGGGAAATTCTCCGCAAAATCCGTGTTTCAAAGGACTTAAGTACTAAAATCCGTGAAACAAAGGACTTAGCGCCGGACGGTCTCGCGGTTTCGGCGATTGTCGCGGCTGGGATCAGAATTACGCATTCGCGTTCTTGAGTAAAGGTTGTTCGTCACATGGTCTGGCTGTGGAAAAGTGTCAGGGAGGGTGGGGTGGGGGTAGGAGACATCCGAGTCGGTCAAGGGCAAATCAAGAAATCAGAGGACGCCCCCGGCCGCACGGAGTCCCACCCTTCCGTAGGGGGCGCGGAAGGATGGCTACCGCCGCGCATGGTAGTCTGCTCATTGTGACGATCCGTGTTTCCAAGCGCATCATTTGCGCTTGCCTCTTTTGCTTGCTGTCTCCCGCTCTAGGTGCAGGGGCAGGTCCACGCCGTTGCGACGACGATCTGAAAGCGGTGTCCGATTTCAAACATCTCACAGACGACACAGTTAACGCCCTGCCGCGTTTCCGTTATTCCAAACGTCTACAACGACTGCTCGATAGAGCCGAGTCCGCCAGCAAGGTCCCGATTAGGTTTACACAACTTCCGGCGAACTTCCCTAACACCAGCGCAACGGAAGCCACAAGGCAGGAAAGGGTTATTGCACTTCGCGTCGGGATGGGAGCTGCGCTCGAAGAGAACGCCATCGCACACGAGTTGTTCCACATCATCCTTCAGGGCCGAGGTTTTGCTGCGATGGTACATGTCTCAGAGGCGAAGGTTCAGGGCGACGCGAGATGGTTACCTGAGCTTGGATACACCATCACGAGCTGTGTGGACGATGCGCTCATCGATCGAAGGATGGCTAATCTCGGCTTCGACCCTAAAGTCCTGAACCACGACGCGGCAGAAAATCTAAAACGCCAGCCCCCTGTGGCGCCAAATGATCCGATAGCCTTCAACGGCACCGCTCTGCTAGTGGTTTGCTATTCCCACCGACTGAGGGCTCCCTCGGATCAAATACAACAGACATGGGCCCAAATCAGCCCCGCTGTGGCACAGCGCTCCGAGGTCCTTGCTAAACAAATAGGCGACATTGGTTGCAATGACGCACGAACCTGTCTAGATCGCAAGAAACGTGTACGAGATGCTTTGGGCTACCCGATCACATTTTGCAACCCTGCTACCGGAGAGGACGAATAATCCGGCTCCCCCTCACTTCAGGGCCCAGCCGCGCAAAACAAGAACGAGTATAAATCCGTAAACTCCTCGGCTGGCTGGTGGCCCATTCGAACCCGGTTTGGGCTTCGTTCTGCTGTTTTCGTGTCGTCCGTTCGGACTCGACCTCGGCGAGTTACTCACTCCAAAGAACATCAGGTCCTTCCACTCCGCGGATCATCGCGTTCGCGATGATCTGCTCCGGTCGGGATGACAGAGTTGGGGGAATCTGGAAATCCCCACTCAAGGCAAAACCGGGCTTGAGTGGGCCATCCGGCCCGGGGCTGAAGCCCACATTTATTGTTAAGTCTTTACGCGGCGCTGAAGCGCCGCTCTTCCACGACGGATCATTGCGTTCGCGATGATCTGATCCGGTCGGGATGACGAAGTTGAGGGAGTCTTGAAATCCCCACTCAAGCCAAAACCGGGCTTAGGTGGGCCATCCGGCCCGGGGCTGAAGCCCACATTTATTGTTAAGTCTTTACGCGGCGCTGAAGCGCCGCTCTTCCACGGCGGATCATTGCGTTCGCGATGATCTGATCCGGTCGGGATGACGGAGTTGAGGGAGTCTTGAAATCCCCACTCAAGGCAAAACCGGGCTTGAGTGGGCCATCCGGCCCGGGGCTGAAGCCCACATTTATTGTTAAGTCTTTACGCGGCGCTGAAGCGCCGCTCTTCCACGGTGGTTTCCGACGTCCACTTCTCGCAAAGAACGAGAAACGGGGCGCCCGCGTTTCACTCTTTTACTCCTTTACTCCTTCACTCCCAGCTGCCAGAACAAAAACGAATACACGTCCGTAAACTCTTCGATCTGCTTCGTTACTGGCTTGCCCGCGCCGTGGCCGGCTTTTGGTTCGATCCGCAATAAGATCGGGCGGCTCCGGCTTCTGCCATTCTTTGCTTCTGACTGCATCAGGGCCGCCATCTTTTTTGCGTGCATGGGGTCGACGCGGGTGTCGGTGTCGGCGGTCATGAATAGGGTTGCGGGATATTCTGCGCCTGGTTTCACGTGGTGATAGGGGGAGTAGGCGTAGAGCCACTTGAATTGTTCGGCGCT
>JBEKDY010000188.1:0-8783 GCA_050014115.1 Candidatus Sulfotelmatobacter sp.
CGCCGCGTTTGAGGTGACACTCATAGCGCCGCCGGCGCTGATAGCCCGCACCACGTAGGAGTAACGCCCGCCATTCGCCACCAAGTCGTCGACGCAACTGGTTCCAGGAATTGGGACGTTGTTAATCAGCCCGGGGTTCGGATCCCCAGGCGCGCCGCGATAGATGCAATAACCGAAAGCGGCGGAATGTTTGGGATCTGCGGGCGCGCTGGCTTTCCACGTGAGAGTCACCCGGTGCCCTCCATTCGGCGGCGGCGTGGACGGCACCATGGATGCGTTCAGCGGAGGGCAGGTCGGGTCCGCGCCGGCGGCCCGAGAGCTGCTCGCGACCAGTTGCGCTTGTTTGAGCGCGTCCCTGCGCTTGAGCGCTTGCTCCAGCCGCTGAGTTGGAGAGGGATTTGCGGCAGTTTGGCATCCGGTACAGCTGGTTTGCGCCGCGCCGGCGATCGCGATGACCGCTAAAGCTAAGAAGGCAGGCGAGTTACGCTTGGCGCGCACACACACTGGAAAGCATGATTTCATCCGCCGGAATGCTCGATGCGCCCGGATTTCCTTTATGTTCAAGACTTTAGCCTGGGTTGCGCACGCGAGAAAAAGATGCCCGCTCATTTCGATGCAAAATCCACAATACAAAGAACATGCAGGCGAGGCCAATGGAAAAGAAGACGATTCCCCCTTGGTGATGCAGCTTTCCAGTCAAATACGACTCATCCACACGCGTCCCAAGCATCGCAATCGTGAAAATGCGGAGACCATTTTTGGCCACGGAAACAGGAATGGCCACGGCAATCGCGAGCCATTTTCGCCACCAGGTGCGCAGCAGGAGTTGCGCCAGAATCATCGTTGTGACCAGCAACAGCGAGCTCGAACGGATGCTGCTGCACTCCTTGGCAACCTCCACGGTCAGGCCCGGAATATCGAGCAGTACGCCGTTTTGAGTCACCGGCACGCGGGCCACGGAGAACATGCAATGCGCTGTAAAGGCTGATGCTTGCTGCAGCCAGGCGACAATCTCATCCAGCAGAAACCGCGGCAGGGGCACCAGCAGAAACAAGAAGCCGAGTGGAAACAGCAAAGCTCGCGAAGCTCTTGTGCCGAAACAGAGGACGAACGAGCCGGCCCACCATGTGACCAGAGCCAGCATGTTGGCGGTAAGTTGTTGATCTGGCGGGAGAACCACGCGCCATCTTGCGAAGGCCGCGAGCAGAAGAGAACCGCACAGCAGAATCGTCCCGGCGCTGAGACCCGGCGCCATCAACCACCGTTTTGATCGAGATGGAGATGATGCCGATGAAGAGCGCCTCTCTTTCCCAGATTTCAGCCAGATCAGGGCTGCGACAGCCGGGAGAATGAGCAGCAGATGCGTATATTCATCCTCGTGCGTCGCCAACCAGAGCGTTTCTCGCAAGGGGTGCCAGGCTACGATCACGGAGATGGCACACAGAAGGAGGAACGCCGCTTTTGGGGCTCGCTTGATCATCGCGTAGCAGGTGATTCGGGCGAATCCGCACGGGACCGCGCTCGAAATTGCCTGCGACCATTCTATGCGAAAGGCAGGGGGCAGGATTGCTGTTGCGTTCTTGTTTTTGCGTTCCGGCGTTCGCATTCTGACTTTTTGACTTGCGCGGACCGCTCTTACTTCTGCATTCTGACTTTTGACTTCTGACTTGGAATTACTTATGGCCGATGGACCGGCAAATGACGGCGCCCCTGACTTCGACTCCTGGGAAGCAAGCCCGGAATTGCTCGCGCTTGAAGAGGACGAGGTTCATGTCTGGCGGGCCTCTCTTGATTGCGACGGGCGAGTGCTTCATCAATTCGACGAAACACTTGCTCCGGATGAAAAGGCTCGTGCACAGCGTTTCGTTTTCCGGCCGGATCGAAACAGTTATATCGCGGCGCGGGGAATTCTCCGCGAACTGCTTGGGAGATATTTGAAGCGGGCTCCGAGTGAGATCGAATTTGACTACGGCCCTCAGGGCAAACCGGCGCTAAGGAGTGGGTCGCACGAGGGGCCGGTACAGTTCAATCTGTCGCATTCCCACGGCGTGGCGTTGTTTGCGTTTGCCGCTGGACGGCAGGTGGGAGTGGACGTGGAGCTGGTGCGGCCTGATTTCGCGGGTGAGAAGATTGCCGAGCGTTTTTTTTCTTCGCAGGAAGTGATGGAACTACGAAGCTTGCCTGCGGCCGTGCTGGACGAAGGCTTCTTTCTTTGCTGGACACGTAAGGAGGCTTACATCAAGGCGCGGGGCGAAGGACTGCAAATTCCGCTCAAGAGTTTTCACGTTTCACTCACGCCGGGAGAGCCCGCGCGGTTACAGGCGGATGATAGTTCCCGCTGGAGTCTGCATTCCCTCCGCCTAGGGGGGCGCTACGTGGGCGCGGTAGTGGGTGAAGGCAACGGTTGGAAGTTGCGCGGTTGGGAGGTGGAGGCCGTAGACCGGTGAGGCTTGTTTATGGGCCTCAAAAGAAGCAAGAGAAGCGAAGGAAGGCTTTTTACCACAAAGGACACCCTTCGGCTTCGCTCAGGGCAGGCTGCGGTACACGAAGGAAACCCTACCGGCGAAGGACTGGATGTGCTCTCGCAGAAAGAAGCACAAGAAAAAACTAAGGCCGACCGAGTCCGCGGGATTCCCGCGAGAAGACGGCCGGCCTTCGCTTTCCGGATCGTTATTGCTGTGGCGGGGACTGCTGGTCGGGCGCGCCCTGGCCATGGTGCTGTCCCCATTGCCCACGCTGGGCCTGCATCTCGTCCCACTTTTTCTGCTGGTTGGAGTCGAGAAGTCCGCGGATTTGTGTGTCGGTGGTCTTGCGGATGTCCATCATCTTGGCCCGGCGATCATCCTGAGAAAGAGAACTGTCCTGATGCAGGGTCTCCATCTGCGAATGTTCGGACTCGAGCGCGTCTTTCACTTTGGATTGCTGGTCGGTGGTGAGTTTTAGTTTCCTGGTCAGCTCCTGAGTGCGTTGAGCCGGATCCATACCGTGATGCCGGCCGTGCTCCTGTGAGGGTTGCTGATCGCTATTCTGAGGCGGGCTATCCTGGGCCGCAGCGAAAGGCGCGGCGATTGAGATGGCGCCGGCCGCGACGAGAACGAGCAAGCATTGCTTAAGCATAGGGGAATCTCCTTTTCGAGCGAACTTTTTGGAACGAGCTTTTCAGATTGATCGTTTTGATCTTTTTTAAGATTGGTCTGTCTACCTCTATAAACGGAATTATGCGCCCGAAGTTGCGCGAGAAAACAAGATTCGGGCAATCTTTGCATAACTTTACGCAGGGGTGCGTTGGATGTTCCGATTTGAAGTAGCGGCTCAATTTCACAATTGTTTTAGCCCGATGTCATTCGGAGCGCTGGGCGCGCTCCTGCGGGATGACATCGGTCGATGAATCGGTAAGTGCGCAACCTACGGTGCTGAAGTTTCCTTGGCGGATATGGGTTGCTTGAGCTGGGCGGCAAATTGTTTTGTTTGCTCGCCGGAAAGCTGCAACTGGCCATCCAGGACCAATCTCAACTGGCCGGCGCCGGCATCCTGAAATTGCGCCTTCCGGAAGATGGCGGAGTCCTGAGCGACGGGTGGAAGTGTGGATTTGAGGTTTGCGGCCTTCTGCATGGCTGGGAAGAGCGCCGCCGCGACTTGCTCGCGCACCGTGTCCCCGAGAGAGCCGGAAAGGAGCGACTCACGGAACACTCCATCGGCATCGACGCGGCCAAACTCGGAGGCAAGATGCAGGCTCGGGTTTGGTTGGGTCGAATTCGGTTCGACCGGATGTTGTGCGATCGCGTTTTGATCGATCTTAGTTTGATCGATCCTTGTTTGTTCGATCTTATTCTGGTCGATCTTCGTTTGGTCGATCTTATCTAGTTCGATCGAGGGAGTGAGCTTGATCTCAACCGTGCCTTCGCTGGAGGCCAGTTCCATGGGGCTTCCGCCTGGGCAAATCCAGCGTTCGAAGTGCAGGCGAAGCACCACGAGGCTGGCGGGATCCAGAGGCGTGAGCGAGGCATGCTGAATCTCAAGGCGCTCACCGCAGCGCGGAGAACGCGTGAGCAGCGAACGGAGAACGCCGGCAATGTTTTGCTGCAGGTCGGAAAAATCAGCGACGATCCGCAGACTGAACTGGTCGTGACTGTCTGCCGCGGAGGCGCGGGCCGTAGCGCCTGAAAGCGGAATTGAGATGGAACGGCCGGCGACATCGACCGCTGTTTTCACCGAGGGGAGAATGAAGGAGAGATCCTGACCATCGGAGGGAAGGACGATGCTCATTTCCCTGCCGAGCGCGAGTTGCTGATTTTGAAAGCTGGCAAGAGCGTTGTCGAGATTCGCGGCCGAGGCGGCGACTGGCGCGCTGTCCGCTTTGGCGGCCTGGAGGGCGCGATCGAAGGCGGTTCGCTGTTTGTCGAGATCGGAATCCGCGGTTTCTACTTTCCTGGCGACGTCTTTCAATCCGGACTTTTGGATAGGAGAAAATGAAGCGAGAAGGTTCTGGCTGGCGGTGCGGATTTTTTCGACGGCCTGATCTTCGACGGCGTGATCTTCGACGGTCTGATCGAGCATCGCTGCGGAATCGGACGCTGATGCAGACGGCGCTTTCGGAAGCTTGATGAATGATTGCAGCCGATCTCGGGCGGCCTGGACATCTTTCAAAATGGTGTTGAACGAAGTGGTCTGGTCCGGGGTGGCTTGCACGGCCATCAGGCGTTCGAGGTTGCTGTCGTCATCGTCGCCCAGTCCGGCGTGAGGTTCAACGCAGTCGTGCACACAGATGACGGGTCTTGAGTTGGCTCCAGGCTGGCTGCGCCCGCCTCCGCTGCCGTGCTGGGCCAGCATTCTGGGGGGACTGGCGAGCGATACGATCGCGGCGAGAGATAGAGCGATTGCGGGCACCAATCTGCGGCACGCGAACGCGGCACGCAAATAGACGCCACGGGCCGATACGCCAGGAAGGCGAAGTCCTTTGTGGAACATGAGCCAGACGAGAATGGGTCGGACGAGCACGGGCCAGATCTCCAAGGAATATTCTACGATTGGAACGGGACCGCTGGGGCCGGCAGAAAACAAAAAGTTTGATGCGCGCGGATCGAAATTGGTGACCTGAACCACCGAATGGCAGGCATTTTGCAGCCATATCGTGGGATATTTCGTGGAGACAAATTTAAAAGAAACGCAACAAAACTTTACAGTTCGCATGTGGGCGGGGCGGTATGATCCGGAAAGACAGCACCGCGTCTGCACGATGCTATGAGGAGTTCCCGTCGTTGGTTGCCGGGCTTTCGAGTTAAGAGGGGCGGGCTGCGCCCTGGGTTTGTGCTGCAAGTTATCTTTTCTTGCTTCTTTTTCTTCGCTGCGTTGAATTCGGATGCGTTGTGGGGGCAAGCGGAGCAAGTTGCCGCTCCAGCGCCTGCGCCGCGCAGCATTCACGGAGTGGTGAAATCGGGCAACATGCCGATTCCTGGAGCAGGAGTTTCCGCCACGAATGCGGCCAGCAACGAACAAGTCACTACTTGGACGGATGTGGATGGCAGTTACGTCTTGCGGATTCCCGCCGACGGGAAATATAGCGTGCGGGTGCAGATGGCGGCGTTTGCGGGAAGCGCGCAGGAAGTGACGCTCGACGCGATGCATGCGGATGTGCAGCAGAACTTTGAACTGGTGTTGCAGTCGCGGGCGCGCGAGGTGCGAAACGAAATCCGTAACGGCGAGGCTCGCGGCAATGAGGCCGGCAATAACGCGGCTCGCAACGGCGGCGAAAATCAACAGCAGCGGGCGAATGGCGGCGGGCGCGGGTTTCAGAGTCTTTCTGTTTCGCAGACGGGACAGGATTCTGGCGGCAGTTCGATCAGTGACGTTGTGCCTTCGGGTATGCCGGTGCCGGGGATCGCTCCTAACAGCGCGACGGAATCTGTTGCGGTTTCGGGCAACACTTCCAATTCGTTCAACGCGATGAGCGCCGACGAAATGCAGCAGCGCTTCAACGATGCCCGGCAGCAGGGCGGAGGATTCGGCGACAGCGGCGGATTTGGCGGCGGGGGTGGCCGCGGAGGGTTCGGCGGCGGAGGGCCGATGGTTTTTGGGCGGCGCGGGTTTGACATCAATCGCCCGCATGGATCGGTCTATTACGGCGTGGGCGATGCGGCGCTGAATGCCTCGCCGTTTTCACTTACCGGCCAGCCCGTGGAAAAGCCGGGATACCTGCAGAATAGTTTCGGCGGATCCGTGGGCGGGCCGTTGAATATTCCGCACATCTACCACGGCGGGACCAAGACTTTTTATTTCGTTAATTTCAACGGCAAGCACGGGGAGAATCCGTTCGATCAGTTTTCGACAGTGCCGACACTGCAGGAGCGGCAGGGAAACTTTTCCGGGGTCGACTACACTTCGGGATCGGACAAAGGACAACAGGTAGAACTTTTCAATCCCGCGACCAACACGCCGTTTCTGGGCAACCAGATTCCGCTGCCGACGTTGTCGCCGTCGGGAGCGTGCATTCCCACGGCTGGGGCGGCGAGCTGTGTCGCGCTGGGATTGTTGAACTATATACCGCTGCCGAACCTGGCGAATGCGGGGACGTTCCAGAATTTTCACTTCGTTACTTCCGCGATCAGCGACAGCGACGATCTGAACGTGCGAGTGAACCACAGCTTTGGCGCGGCTCCGGCTCGTGGGCGCCGCGGCGGTGGGCGCAACGCTCCGCAGAACAGCTTGCAGGTTGGTTTTCATTACCACCAGTCGAGCGCGAACCTGACGAATCCGTTCCCCAGCGTGGGCGGGAGCACGACAGTGCGCAGCTTCGACGTTCCCGTCTCCTATACGCGGAGCATCGGAAAGCTGACCAATATTGTTCGCGCGGACTTTAACCGCAGCCGAACGCACACACAGAACCTGTACGCGTTCAATGACAACATTACGGGTGCGCTGGGAGTTGAGGGAGTGTCGACGAACCCGTTTGACTGGGGGCTGCCGAGTTTGTCGTTCACGGACGTTGGCAGTCTTCAGGACATTACTCCGGCGCTCACGCGCAACCAGACTTACACTTTCACCGACAATATGATCTGGAACCACGGCAAGCACACGTGGCGATGGGGTGCGGATTTCCGGCGGGTGCAGGTGAATACGGAAACGGATAGCAATCCGCGGGGCTCGTTCGTTTTTAGCGGCCTAAATACCTCGCAACTTGTCGGTGGAGACCCTGTGTCCGGGACAGGATACGACTTCGCGGATTTTCTTTTGGGATTGCCGCAGCAGACTTCGGAACAGTTCGGGCAGAACAATCATTTTCGCGGCAACTTCTGGGATGCGTACGCGCAGGATGAATGGAAGATGCGCGGGAATTTAACGCTGAATCTCGGGGTGCGCTACGAATACGTTTCGCCGCTCACGGAAATCAACAATCGGATTGTGAACCTCGACCTTTCTCCCGGTGTGCTGGTGGAGAACCCGGCGCTCGCACTGGCAGTGACGCCGATTCAGCCGGGACAGGCCGGCCCCTACAGTGGTCCGTTGCCGGCCAGCCTGGTGCGTCCCGATCGCAATAACTTCGCTCCGCGAGTGGGTTTTGCGTGGAAGCCGTTTTCGAGAACGGTAGTGCGCGGCGGATATGGCATCAACTACAACACGGGCGCGTATCAGGGCATTGCCCAACAACTTGCGTTCCAGCCGCCGTTCTCCACTACGGCGACGAATGTTCAGGCAGCATTCCCGTCTTTCCCGAACCTGACGCTGCAGAGCGGATTTCCTGCGCCCACGGGCATCACCAATGATTATGCGGTGAATCCGAATTACCGGCTGGGCTACGTGCAGATTCGCAATCTGGATATTCAGCAACAGATTCGTCCCACGATTCTCCTGAACATCGACTACACGGGAACCAAGGGAACCGATCTCGACATTCTGGAGGCGCCCAATCGAACCGCGACCGGGATTCGTATTTCCGGAGTTCAAGCCTTCACTTACGAAAGCTCGGTAGCGGATTCGGAGGCGAACGCAGGAACGGTGCGACTGCGCAAGCGGCTGGCGAGAGGGTTCTCGATCGGCGGCACCTACACATTTTCCAAGTCGCTGGATGATGCATCTTCCATTGGCGCGGGAGCGACGTCGGGCGCAAACACGCCGGGACTGGGCGCGGGCGGCACGGGCGCGGGCGGAGGCGGAGGATCTTCCGGCGGGGGTGCGGCCAACGTGGCGCAGAATCCTTTCAATCTATCGGCAGAGCGCGGGCTTTCCAGTTTCAACCAGACGCAGAAGTTCACCGCGGACTATTTGTGGGAGTTGCCCTTTGGACACGACAAGCATTGGCTCACCGGGAACACGCCGTTGCGCGCCGTTTTCGGCGATTGGCAATGGAGCGGCGATTGGACGTTCGCATCGGGCCTGCCGTTTACGCCACGATTTGTGAACGACGTGAGCGACGTGAATGCGGGAACGAACGGCACGCTGCGGCCAGACCTGGTTCCCGGGCAATCGGTGAGTCTGCCGAATCCCTCGATTGCAGCGTGGTTCAATACTGCGGCATTCGTTGCGCCACCGTCTGGACAATACGGCAATGCGCGGCGCAACAGCATCATTGGGCCGGGCAGCAAAGTGTTTGATATGGCGTTCACAAAGATCTTTCCGATGAAGGAGTCGCGCTTGCTGGAATTTCGAGCGCAGGCCACTAACATTTTCAACATGGTGAATTACTCCTCGATCGATACATCGGTGACTTCGCCCACGTTTGGCCGGGTGACCGCGGCCGGGGCCATGCGAGCGTTTACGATCACGTCACGCTTTCGATTCTGAAGAGG
>JBEKDY010000189.1:0-12136 GCA_050014115.1 Candidatus Sulfotelmatobacter sp.
TAGTGGGTGCAAACACAGGTTCCACTCCACGGCTGAGCCGTATTTCAGATTTTGTAAGGGAGGCTGGGCCGATCTCGACTCTGAGGCAAACCTTTAAGAAGTGGCTGTCCCAAGCGCGACGCAATGACTCCTGCAATTCAAGTTCCGGAACGGGTCTGAGTTTCGGAACGGTACAACTTCCCTGTTTGGAATGAGTTCCGTAAAAGGCCACACACGACCCAAACCAGGAAATTGCCGACCTGTCGGCGGGTTGCCGATTAGTCGGCAGGCTTAGGCCAGACGGCGCTCTTGGCTCTTAGCTCTTAGCCTTTAGCTTGAAGCGCTCAACTTTTGTGGACGTTGGTTAGTGAACCTAACATTTGGGTTCGAACACATTCCCAAGTGAGAAGCAATTGATGGCGTGTTCGCTTGATGGCGAAAAAATCGTCAAGCGAAAGCAGGAGCCATGGGCTTTAAGCCAAGAGCTAAAGGCTAAGAGCTAAAGGCTAAGAGCTAAAGGCTAAGAGCCAAGAGCCCACGCTTCACGTCTGCTTCGGCCCAAGGTAGTCTTCGCGAGCGATGCGCAGGCGCTGCATTTTCGATTGCAGCGTGGTTCGCTTCAAGCCAAGCCTGTGGGCTGCGCCGGTGGGGCCGGAGAGCAGGCCACCGGTTTCACGCAACACTCCGAGAATGTGCTGACGCTCGGCCGTGTCGAGGGTGTGGTCGGAGGAGCCGCCCTCCAGCATCTCAATTTCAAGCTCGGCCAGGGGAGCGCGCAATACCGTGTCGTCGCTGAGAATCACCGATCTCTCGATAAAATTTTCCAGCTCGCGCACGTTCCCCGGCCAGTGCCAGTTGGTGAGTGCGTTCATGGTTTCAGCAGGAATCGTTTCAATGTGTCGATCCATGCGGAGCGCGTAGTGGTGCACAAAATGCCGCACCAGCATGGGAATATCCTGGCGCCGCTCCCGCAAGCTGGGAACGTGGATCGGAAAGACGTTCAGGCGGTAGAAAAGATCGCTGCGAAACAGGTGTTCGCCAACGTCTTTTGCCAGATCACGATTGGTGGCCGCCACCAACCGCAGGTCCACTTTAATGGTTCGCGTGCCTCCCAGCCGCTCGAACTCATGATCCTGCAGCACGCGCAACAGCTTGGGTTGCAGTTCGAGCGGAATCTCTCCTACTTCGTCCAGAAACAGGGTCCCATGGTCGGCCAGTTCCATGCGTCCGATCTTCTGGCTGACCGCGCCGGTGAACGCACCCTTCTCGTGACCAAAAAGTTCGCTTTCGAGGAGTCCAGTCGGAATGGCGGCACAATTCACTTTAATGAAATTCCGTTCCTTGCGCCGGCTCATGCGGTGAATGGCGCGGGCCACCAGCTCTTTTCCGGTCCCGGTTTCTCCCAGAATCAGGACGGTGGCATCGCTGTCGGCCACGATTGGGACGGGTTCCAAAGCCTTTTTCAGCGCCGGGCTGTCGCCGACGATTTCGTCGAAATTCAGTTCCGTGCGGATTTCACCCTCCAGGTATTGCTTTTCCGCAGCGAGGCGGTTCTTGAGCTGCTCGATCTCCCGGTAGGCGCGTTCGTTCTCCAGAGCGCCTGCGACCTGGGCCGCGATCTGGCTGAACAGCTTCAAGTCTTCGGCCTGGAAAGCATTCGGCCGCGTACTTCCGAAGTTCAACGTGCCCAGGGTGTCCTTGGAAGTGGTCAAGGGAATACAGCACAGGCTTTGGATGCCTTCCCCGATCAGCTGCGTAGTAGGATCGATGCCGAAGGCGGCGATTTCGTCCTTGGTGAAAATCTGTGGCGCGCCGAGTTTCATGGCTTTTCCTGCCGGGCTGTTGTCTAACGGCACGATCGACTCCGGCGGAAGAATCCCTTTAGCGAGAGGAAAATCCGTGGCCTGCCGCCGCAACATCCCGCAAGTGTCGTCATACACCAGCAGGCTGGCGAATTCGTGATGGGTTACATGGCGCACGTGCGCGGAAATCGACGGGAAGACCTGGCGGATATCCAGATTCGAGGCCAGGCTGGCACCCGTCTTCAGCAACACCCGCAGCCGTTCTTCCTCCATCCGCAAGGCCTTGTGCACCAACGCATTTCCCAGCGAATGCGCCAGGGCGGCCGCCACCTGTTCGAGAAAGCTCACGTCTTCCGCGTCGAAGGCTTCGTCGCTATGGCTCGACAGGGTCAACACTCCCAGCGGCCCTTTCGCCGTGAGCAACGGAATAAAGCAGGAGGAGCGCACCCCCAGTGCGAGAGCCCTTTGTGTGACCGGGAACGGCACGTGCACCAGGTCGGCGTGTTTCAACACTTTCGTTTTGCGTTCGACAAAAGTCTGACCCGTAAGCGTGTCATCCAGCCCCAACAGCCCGTTCTCGGGAAAGATTCCTCGCTTAAGGTCCGAGGTGTTGGCATAGCTGCGCAACGCCTTCGCGCTGGGGTCATAGAGGCAGACCGCAACGTGGTCGTGAGGAAGCGCCTTCCGCAGGAACGCGGAAACCGCGGGAAGAAGCTCCTGGATATCCAGACTGGACAGGAGGGTGGTGTCGATCTCCTGGAGAACCCGTAGCCTCTCCTTTTCCCGGACCAGGGCGCTCTGGATAGCATTGCCTTCCACCGCCAGCGCCATTTCCGACGCCACCCGCTTCAAGAAATCCAGATCCTGCTCGGCAAACGGGACATCCTGCCTGCGAGCCAGAAACAGGAACCCGACCGTTCCCCGCGGAGTTATCAGAGGAACAAAGCACATCCAGTGAATCCCTTGCTTCAGCAACTCCTTCACCCTGGGCGAGGCTTGCGCGAATGTCTCCAACTGTCCCTTGTTGAGGTTTCTGGCTTCACGTTCTCCCACGAGCTGACCCGATATACTTTTTCCGAACGGGACCTTTGCGCCATGTTCGTATCCCGTCCCTTGTGGCGTACCACCCAGAGCCAGCATTAGTACGGTCCCAGCGACTCGATCCACCAAGCTGACGAATGCCGAGTCGTGCGCCACCGCTTTCTGCAGGATCGTGAAAATGGCGGGAAAGGCCTGCTCGAAATCGGCTTTCGATTCGGTCAGCGCATTGCTGACCTCGAGCAGCGCCTGCAGCCGCTCTTTCTCCTGTTGCAGTTTGTCGGCAAGAGTCGTGATGGCTTGCTCCAGCCGCCTTCGTCCGGTATTGCCGACGACCATCACCCCGATCTGCTTCACCTGTCCGGTGCCGTCCTGGATCGGAAAGTAATGGCCAAGCTGGTGCTCGACCTCGGGCCTGGTGGGCAGCACTCCACTCACCTCCAGGTTCAAGACTGGTTTGCCCGTATTCAGGACGCGCTGTAACTCGGGCTCGATTTTGTCCGCGAGTTCTCCCACGACTTCACGCAAGGTTTTGCCCAGATGGGCTGCGGCCGGCCTGCCGTTCATGTCGGCCAGGGCGTGGTTGACGGCGACGTAGCTCAGATCCTTGTCCAGGATGTAGAAGCCCACGTTGGAGGCGCTGAAGAAGGCCGCCAGCAGTTGTTCGGGCTCACTGAAGGCGTCAGGAGTGGTGTAGGCGAGAACGCGGTTGATGAGGGCTTCCGCCTGAGCGGATCGCGGCGATGATTGCGGATTGAAGGCCGCCGGGTGGAGTGAACAGGGTAAGTGGAAGGGGGAACAGGAGACGATGCACAGAGCGAAGGCAGAGCCTCGCGAGCTCGCGCAGGTGAGGGTGCAAATCGACTTGTGCCTGCAGCGGGGCGTAACGCTGCAAAGCTGGCGCGCTCAAAGAATACACAAAACCCGAGCCTTTTGGCGGTGGCTGCACCCCCTCAAGAGCAGCCCGCCTTTTCCTGACGTAGTTGTGAACTCAACATAACCTGCTTGTGGGCGGTTGTCTGTTCAGAATTGAACAGGGCCGTTAGAAAAAAAGCGGCTTCAGGCTTCGGGCTTTGGGCTTCCGGGCTTTGGGCTTCCGGGCTTTGGGCTTTGGGCTTCGGGCCTCAAGCTTCAGGCCTAAGGGCGAGCGGGGATTGGTTCGGGGGAAGAGGAAACGGAAAAATGGCGATGAGAGGCTGGAGCGGAAAGCTGAAGCCCGAAAGCCGAAAGCCGAAGCCCGGAAGCCCGAAGCCCGAAGCCCGAAGCCCGAAGCCCGAAGCCCGGAAGTCTAGTCGTGCAGGACTACGCTCAAGAGCGAACTGTGGACTAAAATCTCGCCGTTGTACTCGATCAGACCAAGCTTTCGGAAACGGTTCATGAAGAAGTTGACACGCGAGCGGGTGGTGCCAATCATTTCCGCCAGAGTTTCCTGACTTATGTTGGGGATGACTTTTTCCGACTTGTCTTTTCCGAAGTTGGCCAGCAGGAACAGAGCTCGCGCCAGGCGCTTTTCGCTGGAGTTGAAGAGCTGATCGACCAGGTCTTCCTGGGTGCGGCTGTTGCGCATAATCAGGTACGCCACAAAAACATCGGAGAACTCATGCTGCGCGTGCAGGGTGCGCAGCATTTGTTTTTTTTCGATCTCGAGGAGGGAGCAGGCCGAGGTGGTGGTGGCGGTGGTCATGCGAAGGGGTTGGTCTGATGCGATGCATCCTTCGCCCAGAAAGTCGCCGGGGCCAAACAGTCCGAGGGTGGCTTCCTTGCCTTGTTTGGAGACGACGCTGAGCCTTACTCTGCCTTTCTGAATGTAAAAAACAGACTCGGCGTGTTCTCCCTGCGAAAAGATGACCGACTTCGGAGCATATTGACGAATCGTTTTGCCGATGCCGGCATTCGCGAGAAATGTCGCGGGATCAAAACGAGCGGACACCTTCCTGGCACGGAGCCGGACCGGCAACTGACGAAGAGAGCTCATAAGAATTCGGAATGGGGGTCACCCGTACCTAACCCCTATGGTCGGGGCATTATACCCGGATGCGTCAAGGATCGAACGAATTTTTCTCGTGCGTTACGTTTTTCGTAACAGGATCGCCGCAACGGGAGTGCTGGGTGGTTTGGTCTTTGGCATTCTAAAGTCATCCACCACAAAGGGCACTAAGGTGCACGAAGGGAAGCCAACACTTGCCTGGGATGCGCGTCCGCTCCGAGATTTTCTTACCAGATGCGCACGCGGTCGGGCGAAGCGAGGTAGAGTTTCTCTCCGGGCTGGACATTGAAGGGCTCGTACCAGGCGTCGATGTTGCGGACGGTGGCTGCGCGGAACTGGTCGGGGGAGTGCGAGTCGGTCATCACTTCCTCGCGGAGGGCGGCTTCGCGCTCTTTTGATCCCCAGTTCTGTCCGAATGCGATGAAGAACTGCTGGTCGCCGGAGAAACCGTTGTCGGCGGGAGCGGGCTTGCCTGCGAGGGAGGTGCGGTAGGCGTCATAGGCGGCGGAGATGCCTGCGACGTCGGCGATGTTTTCCGCCAGCGTCTGCTTGCCGTTGAGGGCCAGGTCGGGGAAAGGTTTGTAAGCGTCGTACTGGGCGGCGAGCCGGGCAGTAGCAGCGTTGAAGTGCGCCAGGTCGGCGGGCTTCCACCAATCGCGCACGCGGCCTTTGGAATCGAACGCGCTGCCTTCGGTGTCGAAGGTATGGCTGATTTCGTGTCCGATGATGGAACCGATGGCGCCGTAGTTCGCCGCTTCGGGAGCCTGCGGGTCGAAGAACGGCGGTTGCAGAATTGCGGCGGGGAAGCTCAGCGCGTTTTGCAGCGGCAGGTTGACGGCATTCACGGTCTGCGGCTCCATGGTCCATTCTTTGCGATCGACGGGGAGGCCGAGACGGGCGACGTCGCGGTGGTAATAAAACAGCCGGCCGCGTGAGATGTTGCCGAAAATGTCATCCGCGTTAATCTCGTAGGCGGAGTAGTCGCGCCAGGTTTCGGGATAACCGATTCCAACATACAAAGTGGTGAGCTTGGCCTGGGCTTCGGCCTTGGTGGCAGGATCCATCCAGGCGAGGGCTTCAATGCGGTGGCGGAACGCAGTGATCAGGTTCGCAACCAGAGCTTCGGCCTGGGCCTTGGCTTCGGGAGAGAAGTAGCGCTGGGCGTAGATTTGCCCGACGGCGTCTCCCAGCAAGCCGTTGACCACGCCGACTCCGCGCTGCCAGCGGGGTCGTTGTTCCGGGGTGCCCGAGAGAGTCTTGCCGAAGAAAGAGAAGCTTTCGTCGGCGAACGCTTTGGGCAGCACGCCGGCGTAGGAATCAATCAAGTGGAAGGCCAGCCAGTCTTTCCATGTGTCGAGCTCGGTTGATGCGACGAGAGCGGACTCTCCGGTGAAGGCGGTGGGTTGCCAGACGATGAAGCTGGCCTGGTTGCTGAGACCGGCGGCACGAAAATATTCGGCCCAGTCGAGGCCAGGAGCGTTGGCGGCGAAGTCGGCTGGCTTCCAGGTGTTGTTGGCCTTATGGATGTCTTGCTCATCCGCCAGACTGAGGTGTTTTTCGGCGATCGCACGTTCGAGTTCGATGATGTGCTGGGCGCGGAGATCCGGGTTGGAGAATCCGGCAAGTTTGAGCAGAGCAGAAACGTGCGCCTGATATTTGGTGCGGATTTCACGCATGCTCTGGCTGTCAGAGAGGTAGTATTCGCGGTCGGGCATATCCAGGCCGCCTTGCATCAGGTAGGCGGCGTAGTGCTCGGAGTCGTTAAAGCCGCCGGCGACCCAAAGCCCGAAGAGGTTGGCGGTATGGAAGTTGGTGTTGTTCAGGGCATCGACATCCGCCCGGAGGGTCTCACCTAAAGCCCGGGCGAGTTCGTGCTTGTCGCGAATCGCTGCAATGGCGTCGAGGTGTGGGCGGAGCGGACCGAGGCCTTTGGCTTCGATGGCGGCTTCGTCCATATAGGAGTTGTAGAGGTCGGCAATTTTGCGGGCATTGGAGCCGGCAGGGGCGTTGGCCTTGGCGGCTTCTTCGATCAGGCCAGCGGTGCGCTTGCGGCTCAAGTCTTCCAGGGTGTCCCAGGTGCCGACGTAGCTGCGATCGGGAGGAATTTCGGTACGCTTGATCCAGTCGCCGTTCGCGTAGTGGAAGAAATCGTCCCCGGGCTTGACTGCGCGGTCCATGTTGGCGATGACGATGCCGTGGGTCTGGGGCGTCGGCGCGTTCTGCGAATCAGCGGAGAACGAGGCGAGGACAAAAAAAGCGCATGCGGCGGCGTAGCGTGGGAAAAAACCAAGTTTGAATTTCATGATGATTGCTCCAAAGGAATGCTTCAAATGAAGTCGCGGCATAAGAGCCCAGCCAGGTTTAGACGGCGGCCAGCGATGTAGGGTAGCACGTCCGCCAACCCTGGCTTTTTCTTTGCGACCTTCGCGGCCGTTCTTTGCGATCTTCGCTTAACGGCTTCAAAGCTCTTAACCGCAAAGCACGCAAAGAACGACCGCAAAGGTCGCAAAGAAAACCGGCCTATAATTGTCGTATGGCGCGCGGCTGGGAAAGCAAATCGGTGGAAGCTCAACAGGCGGACGCTGCCGAAAAGCCCGGCCCGCACCGCGTCGCAATGACGCCACCGGAAGCTGCCCGGGAGCGCGAACTTGAGGGCCTGCGGCTTTCCCGGCAGAACATTCTGGAGCAACTTGAATGCGCTCACGATCCCCGGCATCGGCGCATGCTCGAGGAAGCGTTGGCCGAACTGCAACACCGAATGGACAGCGCCAAACGGCAGGCTTGAACCCGAGCCTGCTCCTGGAAGCGCAAGTTCTCTGACGTATAATTGAGCGGCAAATTAATACGACAATGAAAGCTTACGTTTACGTCTCGCTGAAGAAGAGCGTTCTTGATCCGCAGGGCAAAACCATCCATGGTGCGCTTAAGAAGATGGGTTACAAGGGGCTCGAAGAAGTGCGCCAGGGCAAATATTTTGAGCTCACGCTTGATGGCGGACTCTCGCGCGAGGCGGCGCAGGCGGAAGTGGAGCGCATTGCGCGCGAAGTGTTGACCAACCCGGTTATCGAAGAGTTCCGTTTCTCCCTCGCAGACTAGAAGCAGATCAGTAAGGATTGGGGCGCCGCTCATGTGTGGAATTGTCGGTTATGTCGGAAAGAAATCTGTCGTTCCTGTCATTCTGGATGGCTTGAGGCGGTTGGAATATCGGGGCTACGATTCCGCCGGAATCGCCGTCGCGGGCAATGGCGAGGGCCTGCAAATTCGCCGCGCCTCCGGCAAGCTGCGTAACCTGGAAGAAGCCATCCGCCTGCATCCGCTGGACGGAACCTACGGCATCGGACACACGCGCTGGGCCACACACGGACGCCCCACTGAAGAAAATGCGCACCCGCACCGCGACTGCACTGGCAAGATTGTGGTGGTGCACAACGGCATCGTCGAAAATTATCTGAGCCTGAAAAAGAAGTTGATTGAAGAAGGGCACACGTTTACCACCGAGACCGATACCGAGATCATCGCGCATCTGGTGGAAAAACATCTGTATAAAACGGGGAACGGCCGCCGTCCGTCGCTGGAAGAAGCTGTGCGGCGTTCGGTGAAGGAACTGACCGGCGTGTTTGCGCTGGCGGTGATCTGCACGGACGATCCCAACAAGATTGTGGCGGCGCGCAACGGGCCTCCGGCGGTGATTGGGCTGGGCAACGACGAATATTTCGTGGCCTCCGATGTGCCCGCGATTCTTTCCCACACGCGTGACATTCTTTTTCTCGGCGATGGCGACCTGGCCGTGGTGACTTCCCACGGGGTGGAGTTGACGGATTTTGACGGCAAGCCGATACAGCGCAAGGTGCAACACATTACGTGGGACCCGATCATGGCGGAAAAGGGCGGGTTCAAGCATTTCATGCTCAAGGAAATTTACGAGCAGCCCCGCACCGTGCGCGATACCACGCTGGGCCGCGTTTCGCAGGACACCGGCCACGTGTTTCTCGACGAAATGGAGATCAGCGAAGCCGAGTTTCGCGCCGCGAGAAAAATCAACATCATCGCGTGCGGCACCAGTTGGCATGCCGGCCAAGCCGGAAAATTCATGATCGAGACGCTGGCGCGGATTCCGGTGGAAGTGGATTACGCGAGCGAATGGCGCTACCGCGACCCCATCGTCTCGCCTGACACGATCACACTGGTGATTTCTCAGTCCGGCGAAACGGCGGATACCATCGCGGCGCAGCGCGAGGCCAAGATGCGCGGCTCGAAGACTTTGGCTATCTGTAACGTGGTTGGCTCTATGATTACGCGCGAGGCGGCTGGGACGATCTATACGCATGCCGGTCCGGAGATCGGCGTGGCCTCGACCAAGGCTTTTACCGGGCAACTCACCGCGCTTTATCTGTTTGCGTTGTATCTCGCGCAGGTGCGCGGCGCGATGACGAGCGAGCAATCCATCGCGGCGGTGCAGGCGCTTACGCACATTCCCGCGAAGCTCGAACATCTTCTCAGTCACGACAAACATGTCGAAGAGTTGGCCAAACAATACCAGCGGGCGCAGGACTTTCTTTTTCTTGGCCGGGGCATTCACTATCCCATTGCGCTGGAAGGCGCGCTCAAGCTGAAGGAAATTTCCTACATTCATGCGGAGGGATATCCTGCCGGTGAGATGAAACACGGCCCGAACGCGCTGATCGACGAGAATCTGCCGGTGGTTATCATCGCCACGCGGGATCTGAATAATCCCGGCTCGATGACACGCTATGAAAAAACGTCTTCGAACTTAAAAGAAGTGAAGGCGCGCTCCGGTGTGGTGATCGCGCTGGCTACCGAAGGCGACGAAGAAATCAGAGAGGCCGCCGACCACGTGCTGTACATTCCGCCCGCGCCGGAAGAGCTGTCGCCGATTCTGGAGATCGTTCCGCTGCAGTTGTTGGCGTATCACATAGCAGTCAGACGCGGCTGCGACGTGGATCAACCCCGGAACCTGGCCAAGTCCGTCACCGTGGAATAAAGACAATTGACTGCAGCTTGACTGCCGAGCTGCGCTCGGCGCGGGACAGCCGAGGCGGCCGTTCCCTACGCTGGTGATGAAGCTACTCACGCAGTCTCGGTAAACACATACTCATGCTGCCCATCTCGAATCACCAGCACCTTCTTGCCCCCACGTTCTCCCACCACAAATTCAAATCCGTCCCTGCTAGGGTCAATCGTGACAAACGAAATCGTGCCATCGTCATTTTTTCGCGAAGCCACCGTACTTTTCCACTCGCCCAAATCGAAGGTGGTGACTCCGCCCTCAGTCAGCACGTCGAGTTGACCGAGTTCCTTGCTAGAATACCGCTTGGCCAAGGCAGCCACCAGCGCCGGAGCGGCGGGCACGACAAGGCGTTCTCGCTCTTTAGCAAGCTCTGCTTTGTAGTTTGCCGCGCGGGCCGCAACGTCACCGGCCGCTTCGGGCTTGCCGTCGAATACAACTTCCAGCAGGCGACGCCCGAACGGACCCGTAAGCCTTCCCCCATCATCCGAATTGGTGAGTAGCACGGCGCCAATGCCGGAATCCGGCAGAAAATAGAGGTCGCTCTTGAACCCGGGCATGCTGCCGCCGTGGCTGACCACCGGAATGCCATATTTGTGGTCCACGATCAAGCCCATCCCGTAACTCGAATCCTCGCCGAGCATAACCTGAGGCGCGCGACGCATCAGCAGATTTTCTGGCGAAACCAATTGCTTCCCGTCGGGCAGCTTGCCCAGCGTGAGCTCGTCTTGCACGTAACGGATCAGGTCGTGAGACGAAGTCCACACCCCGCCCGCGGGCCGCGCCGGAATAATCGAATAATTGATCGCCATGCTGGCCACATGGGGCTTGTCATCCACGTCGTCGCCATGCGGGCTGGCATGGTTCCCGGCGAGGGCGCGTGCGTAATCGAAGGTCGTCGAATTCATCCCCAGCGGATCGAAGATCTTTTTCTGCATCGCTTCGTCGTACGCCGCCCCGAGTTCCTTGTTCGGATACACAAGATGCGCGCCAATGTATCCCGCGGCCGCCGCCATCAGATTGCTGTACTGAAATACTTCTCCGAACTTGCTGGTCGGCTGCATAGTCCCGAGCAGGGCCAGCGTGGATTCCGGCGTGGCATTCTTGAATTCGAAAAGCCATTCCATATCCTGCCGCGGCAACCCGGTGCAGGCGCAGATCAAATTCTTTACCAGAACTTTCTTGGTCGTCTCGGCATCGCCCAGCTTGAAGCTGGGGTAGACGTCGATCACCGGCTCATCCCACTTCAGCTTCTTCTCGTCGACCAGCTCCGCCAGCAGAAGGGTGGTCATTCCTTTGGTGTTGGACGCCGCCATGAACACCGTGTTCTCGTCTACCCGCTCCGGCCTGCCGAGTTCGCGCACGCCAAACCCGCCCTCGAACACAATCTTGCCGCCGTCAATAAGCGCAATCGAAGCTCCGGGGATGCCGAGTTCCTGCATCGAGGTTTCCACGAACGCCTTGAGCTGCGCGATATGCGCGGCATCCAGAGGTTGGGGCTTGCGTCCGGCAAACGACTCGCGCTGGTAGCTCTTGGGACGCAAACTCTCGAACATCAAACCAATTGGTGAGTTGCGCTTCTCCACCGTAGGTTCTGTTCCGTCCAGAATGAACACGGTCCAAGCCTTGCCGGCACGCAGGGCGAATGCCACCACGACGGCGCGCTCGTTCGGAGAGGTCTCATAGTCAAACGTCTGCCGCTCGTCCCAGCCTTCGCGCGCGGGGCGCGGCGTGACCAGTTTGACTGGCCGCGTGGCTCCGGGCTTGTACGCCGCCCACGCCGCTGTGACCGCGGCGCTGGCGTCAGCTGCCTGGGAATCGAAAATCGCGATGTGCGTGTCAGTCTCGGGGGGCGTCACGACGACCAGATCTTTGCCGGTCGCGATCGACCAGCCGGCGGGAACTGTGAAGGTCGCTCCACCCGGCGTGACTCGCGGCGTATCTGCCGTCAGGAACTCGGGCGCTGATTTCGTTTCCGCGGACTGCTGCGACGCTGGAGGGGTCGAAGCAAACACTCCGCCCTGCGCAAAAATCGTGAATGTGAGGAGTGCTACCAGAGCGCTTCGATACAAACTTCGATACAAAACGGTTCGCTCCAGAGCAGTTCGACAAACAAGAGTTCGATCAATGGACATGGGGTGACTCCGCCTGTAAGCAAGGAAATTCAGGATACTGGAAATTGCGAACCAACCATACACGCTGCTTCCCCGGCTTGTAAAACGAAGCTGCGGTTCGCCCATCTGTTTTCATTGAGCGGGCGGCTGGGTGCGAGGAAGCATGACTCTGGCCTGGCAGCCGCTCTGG
>JBEKDY010000190.1:0-9695 GCA_050014115.1 Candidatus Sulfotelmatobacter sp.
CAGGATTTTGGGCTGCACTCCGCTGATCCCGGAGAACGACGCGAATTTCTCCAGCAGATACCGGAACAGGTCGCCGCCGCGTCTGCGTTCGAGAATCTCGTCCACCGACTGGAAGGGCACGTCCTCGTGCAGGTGTTCTTTGTCACCGGTGTAGCGGATGCGTCCGACCTGTGAGCGGCCGACAATGGACAACAGGTCGAATTCGTCGAAAGTGCCGGTGGCTTTCGCAAAGGCAAGGCGGAGTCGCTCGCGCAGTACGCCTTCGGGCAGGTTCATCTCGAAAACCGGAAGCAGGCCAAAGGGCACGCTCCACGACTCAAGTCTCAACGGCATCGTCACCGACACCTCGCGCGTGGACGGAGCGCCGGGAAGGTAAGCAAACGTGCTGCCGCGCTCGCCGTGACGATCGAGTAGTCCCGCTTCAGCGGCGTCGGTCCAGACTTTCATCATCCCGTGCCTCTTCGATGAGTTCTTCAAGCGTCGGTCGGCCCGCGCTTGCCTCCTGGAGCTTTAACTCCAGTCCTAGCGCCGTGAGAATATTTGTGATCTTGGAATATCCGAGTTCACCCAGCCGTCCGTTCTCCAGGGCGTCGAGCGTGGAGAGTCCAACCCTGGCTTTTTTCGCAAGCATGGGCTGCGTCAGGCCGAGCGTCTTGCGCTTGGTGGCGATCTGCTCGCCCAATAAGGAGAGGGGCAACACTCGCCTAATATACAAGGTTTTATGGTAGCTCGCAACAATATAACATTGTATACTGGGTGCACCAGGATTACCACGGAGAGAGGGCCGAAAAGGGCCAGCGAGATAAGACAACTACATTTACTCTCTATACTTCCCGGTTGGTGTCATGCCGGAGGCGACTCCAGAGTTGCCATTTCGGAGTCACCGAAATCTGTGTCGTTAGGGATCGCCAGCCTTCACAAGGATTTAAGCTCTAAAAATCCGCCGCGTCTGCCGTCGCGCAATTATCTTGTTTATTTACTTAAACTTAGAAGATAAGTACTATCCGCTTTTGAGTCCGCTGCGTCTGCCAGTTCCGCCATCTCGGCTCGCTGCTATCTTACCGGATGCCAGCCCTAAATCCAACCGTGGTCGGACTTCGAGCGGTTGGAGGGTCGCAACTGCGCTGCGCGCGAGATGCGTAGCCCTGAGCCTTATAACTTCAGCGTTCTTGCCCACCGCGAAATCCCGTCAGTTCCGCGGGCCTGGCTGCCCACCAATAAATCGTATGAAAGCCCAACGCAGATCTCTCGCCCGCACTTTGTTGCTCGCCACCCTTGCGGCAATCCTGATCACGACAAGTTGCACGAAGAAGTCGATCGGACAAACTTCCACCACCGATCTGCAGCTTAACGTGAGCGTGCCGTTTCGCTTCGTCGCCTATGGCGATAGCCGCTTCCACGATCCCAGGGACACCGAAGCCGCCAACCCGCCTGTGCGCATCGCGCTGGTCCGCGCCGTCGCCGCAGCCAAACCCGCCTTTATCTGCTTCACCGGCGACCTCGTCTTCAACGGCGACGACACGGACGACTGGAAGGTCTGGGACAGCGAGACCAGCGTCTGGCGCGAGAAAAACATTCCCGTCTACCCGACCCTGGGCAATCACGATGTGCGCAAGAACGAAAAGATTGCGTTGAGCAATTATTTCCAGCGCTTCCCAGACCTCAAGAACAGCCGCTATTACTCAGTGCGCGCCGCCAATACCCTCACGCTGGTGCTCGACAGTTCTTTGGATGAAATGTCCGGCCCGCAGGGCGAATGGTTAGCCGGAAAGCTGGACAACATTCCGGCAGACGTCGATTTTGTTTTCCTGATGATGCATCATCCGCCCTACACCAGTTCCTCCGACATGAAAATGCTGAATGGCGGCCACTCCGCCCGCTCGCAGGAAAAGCATCTGGCAAAAATGCTCGAGGCTCGTCAGGAAAAAGCTCACGAGGAAAAAGCCCGCGTGCGCTTCATCGTTTTCTCCGGACATGTGCACAACTACGAGCGCCACGAACACGGAGGAGTCGCCTACTTCGTCTCCGGAGGCGGGGCGGCGCACGCCTATCCCATCGACCGCGCCCCGGACGATCCTTTCCAGAGCAAGGAAATCAACTACCACTACCTCCTCGTGGAAGTGGATCACGGGCAGGTGAAGATCACCATGAATCGCCTGGAGTTGACCAACGGAAAAGAAGTTTGGACGCAGCCCGATTCTGTGAGGATAACAATTCCAGAAGCAGCCGCAGCGAAAGCTGCCGCGCAGTAAAAACTCACTTTCTTCCGCGGCCTCCACCAACCGCCGCATATCGGAAGCATCGCACCAGATGGTCGTTCACCATGCCGACCGCCTGCATGAACGCGTAGCAGATCGTGGACCCGACAAAATTAAATCCGCGGGCTTTGAGGTCTTTACTCATCGCGTCCGATTCCGCGGTCTTCGCCGGTACCTGCCTCGGCGATTTCCGTGAATTTACCCGCGGCTCGCCGCCCGTAAAGCGCCAAATGTAGCGGTCAAAACTGCCGAACTCGTCGCACACACGAAGGAAAGACTTCGCATTCCCGACCGCCGAACTGATTTTCAGCCGGTTGCGAACAATGCCCGGGTCTTTCAGCAGCCGTTGCATTTTGCGGCGATCGTACGTGGCGACCCGCTGAACATCAAACTGATCGAAGGCCGCGCGATAGTTCTCCCGCTTGTTGAGAATCGTCTCCCAACTCAGCCCCGCCTGCGCCCCTTCCAGGGTAAGAAACTCGAAGTGCGTGCGGTCGTCATGCACCGGCACGCCCCATTCCTCGTCGTGATAATGAAGCATAAGTTCGCTACCGCTCGCCCAGTGGCAGCGGACCGGCTCGACCGCATTTCTCTTGTTCCCAAGAATGGCGTCCACAGGATTCACGCGGGCACGACTTCCACTCTATTCCAACGACTTCGGATCCGACTTGTTGATCGGAGACTTTGCATCCAGCAGAGAAACCAGATCCTGCGCGCACGCCGGAATGCCGACCTTGCCTTCGCGAATAATTTCTTTGGCGCTCAACTTCTTCCCGTAGAGTTTTTCGTTAGCGCCTCCATCGGAACGCAAAGTGGATCCTTCCAGGGAAATCCCCGCAAACAATCCTTTATTTCTGGAGTAGGAGAGAATCTCCGCCTCCATCACAATGTCGGTCGCACCCTCAGCTGTTCGCCCCTTGGGGCCGGCGGCAGCAGAAGCATCCGCACCCAACTTCACCTTGCTGTACAGCAGAGATTCCGCACCTTTGGGATTCATCACGAGCAAAACGAAATCGGTAGCCTGCCCTCCGACCTGGAAACCAATGCTTGCGCCTTCCAGCGCATAGAGCGCCGGAGCTCCCCATTTTTCCGTGTAGTGTGGGCCGCTGCGGCAAATCATCACGCCGCGCCCGTAGCTGGCTCCCACCCCGAACGCTCCTTTTTTCACCGAAGGCAGCACCACCACGCATTCGGCCTTGTCCAGCAGGTCCTGCGGAATGTCGTCGGGAATATTCAGGACTTCCTTCATCACCACCCCCGCGTCTTTCACGCGATCTTCTTCCCGCTGGTCATTTTCGTCGGCTGCGAGCGCCGGCGCCACCAGTAACAGCGCCAGCAAACATCCCATCACCTTCTTCATGCATTCCTCCGAAAGATTTTCCTAATAAATAGCAAATAAATATAGACAGCAGACCCCAAGCCATCATCTTAAACCCCGCAGGCGTTCTGGAAAAAATTCGCGAACGCAGGGGCGGCCGTTTCTTTATGCGCACCATCCGCAAGTGTCAGAATCTGCGGTGTTTCGCTGGAAGTCTGGCTGGGTGGCTGGTGATGACCAAACGTGTGCTCCTTTTGTAACTTGGCTTCGGCGCCGCGTACCCCTAAAGTCAATGAGATACCACCCTGCCGGACGCCAAGTTCGGCACGTGACGTGCACACATTCAGTTGGGTGGGTCCGTTTCGAGCCGGATGACCGCGTTTTGATCGGGCATGAGTGAAAAAATTGGATGCTAAGGGCATGAAGTACACGCATCTCGTCTTTCGGTTGGTGGCGCTTCTCCTGGCCGTTTCTGCCGGGGTTATCCGCCTACAAGCCCAGTCTGCGGCAGCCGTGCCCATCGCGCCCCAGGTTTCTTATATTGCATCCGTATCCGCTGGTGCGGACGATCCACAAACCGGCATCGTCACGCTGCACAAACGCGTCGACGAAGTAAACCTTCTCTTCATCGCGACCGACAAACACGGCAAGTTTGTTCGCGACCTGGCGCAGTCTGACTTCACGATTCTCGACGACCACAAACCGCCCCAGGCCATTTTCAACTTCCGCCGCGAAACCGATCTGCCTCTTGATCTCGGCCTCCTCATCGACGTCAGCGGATCGGTCAACAGCCGCTTCGATTTTGAACAGAGCGCCGCCACCAGCTTCCTGCAGCACACAATCCGCGCCGGCTTTGACCGAGCGTTCATCGTCGGCTTCAACAGTCAGAGCCAGATGGCGCAGGACTTCACCGACAATGTTGGGCTGCTCTCGGTAGGCGTGCACAAGCTGCACGATGGCGGGGGCACGGCTCTCTACGACGCGATTTATCGCATCAGCAAAGAAAAATTCCTCAAAGACCGTCCCGATCATCCCGTGCGCAAAGCGATTGTCCTGGTCAGCGACGGCGAAGATAACCAGAGCGAAGTCACTCGCGCCCAGGCCATCGAGATGGCACAACGCGCCGAGGTCATCATCTACGCCATTTCCACCGACGACAGCGGCCTGGTCCTGCGCGGCGATAACGTTCTCGAACAGCTTGCCTCAGCCACCGGCGGACGCGCCTTTTTTCCCTTCAAGATGAAGGATGTTACTCACTCCTTCGCGGCCATTGAAGACGAACTCCGCAGCCAATACGTCGTCTCCTACAAGCCCGCCGATTTCGAAACCGACGGCCGCTACCGCTCCATCGAAGTTTCCACTCTGAAAAAAGACCTGCAAGTCCGTTCCCGCAAAGGCTACTTCGCCCCGCAACGCTAAGTCATTCCCTAAGCCTGCCATTCTGAGCGAAGCGAGGCGTCCCTATCAGCATTCCTGCTGTCTCTGAGCCTCTACCGCCACCGAGCAGCGCACGAAGTCGTGCAGGGAAACCCACCCAGAGAATCCCTTCGTGATACTCAGTGTCCTTCGTGGTTGACGGTTTTGTCTTCCGCCCTCACCGAACCCGGCCGACCCCATTTTGCCGTTAGCTCATTCTGTGTTAACGTCCGATGGAATTCCATTCCAAGTCCGGGAGAGACACATGAGTGGCATCATCTTCCTGGTCATCCTGGTTGTGATCGCCGTTGTACTGATCAGCATGTACAACGGATTGGTCCAGCTGCGGGTGCGCTGCGATTCGGCCTGGTCCGACATCGACGTGCAACTGAAGCGGCGTCATGACCTGATCCCTAATCTGGTTGAAACCGTCAAAGGCTACGCGACGCACGAGAAAGACACGTTTGAAAACATCGCTAAGTTTCGTTCGCAGGCCATGCAGGCTACCTCGCCCAACGACAAAGCGGCGGCTGAGAACCAGCTGACCGGTGCGCTGAAGAGTCTTTTTGCAGTTGCCGAAAACTACCCCGAACTAAAAGCATCCGAGCAATTCACGCAACTGCAAGAGTCGCTGAGCCAGACCGAAGATTCCATCCAGAACGCGCGCCGCTACTACAACGCGGTCGTACGCGACCTGAACACCAAGATTCAGGTGTTCCCCACGAACATTCTGGCCGGCATGTTCGGCTTCCAGGCTCGCCAGTTCTTCGAGACCAGCGAAGCCGATCGCGAACCGGTAGCCGTGAAGTTCTAAGCATGAATGTCGAGGCGACGACCGCGAAGAAAAATGATGTCGTAGAGATGTTGCTTGCAACGTCTCTTGCGTCCGCAAAGAAAAGACCCGGCCACCTGCACTTCTCCGGAATCGTTCGGATCATCGCGATCGTTCTCGCGTTCGCCTCTCCGCTCTTCGCCAAGAGCTGGCGCATCACCGATTTTCAGGACACTATCACCGTCAACTCCAACGGTAGCGCCGTGGTCACTGAACACATCACGCTGACTTTCGTCGGCGAGTGGCACGGCATTCATCGCATCTTGCCCATCGAATATCCCGGCCCCAATCACACCAACTACGAGCTCTTCATCGATGTCACCAGCGTCACCGACGGTGTCGGCGGCAAACTCAAATATGATTCCTCCACTTCCAGCGGTAATCGCGATCTGAAAATCTATATCCCCGATGCCGTCGACGCCACCAGAAGCGTGGAGATCGTGTACAACGTCCGCAACGGCACGCGTTTCTTCGACGCCTATGACGAGTTCTATTGGAACGTGACGGGAAACGACTGGCCCGTTCCCATCGATCACGCCGCCGCCATCGTGACCTTCCCGGGCACTGCCGCGAGTTCCCTCCAGGCGCAGGCCTTCACCGGCGTCTACGGCTCAACCGGGCACGACGCCACGGCCACGGTCGAGGGCGCCATCGCCACCTTCGAAACCACCAACCGCTTGCCAATGCGCGGCGGCATGACCATTGACGTCTACATCCCCAAAGGAATTCTCCACCAGCCCAGCGTTTTGACGAGATTTTTCTGGTTCGTCAGCGGAAACCCGATTGTCTTTTTTCCGCTGGTGACTTTGGTCGTGATGTTCCCGCTCTGGTGGTTCAAGGGCCGCGATCCTGATCCCGGTATGTCAGTCGCGCCCATGTACGCCCCCCCCAAAGGCGTTTCGCCGGCCGAGTGCGGAACCTTGCTCGACGACAAAATCCATCCCCGCGACATTACATCGACCATCGTCGATCTAGCGGTCCGTGGTTATATCAAGATCGAAGAAACGGCGGAGAAAGGTCTCGTCTTCACCCATAAAGACTATGTGTTCCATCTACTGAAGCCGCGCGAGCAATGGACTGACCTCGCTCCGCACGAAAGCGTCATGTTGGAAAATATCTTCGCTGCGGGAAGCGACATTCGCCTCTCGGACCTGAAGAATCGCTTCTACACCGCGGTTCCCATCATCCGCGCCGACATTATGTCGGCGCTGAAAAACAAGGGCATCTATCTGCTCGACCCCGAATCCGCGAACGGATACAGCATCGCCGCCGCGTTCGCAATCCTCGTCCCGTTTGGGCTTTTGCAATATTTCGGCTGGGCCAACTTCTTCAGCTCCGCGCTGCTAATGGTGGTGTGCGTGCCACTCGCGGCGCTCATCTGGTGGTTGTTTGCCCGCGTCATGACCGCCAAAACCGTCGCCGGCGCGCGCATCCACATTGCCGTCCTCGGCTTCCAGGAATTTATGAATCGCGTGGACGCCGAGCGCCTCAAGGTGATGCCGCCCACCACGTTCGAAAAGTTTCTGCCCTACGCCATGGCTCTCGGCGTGGAACACCACTGGGCCCAGGCCTTCGCCGGCATCGTGAAAGATCCGCCGAGCTGGTATGTCGGACCTGGATATATGCCGGGGATGGGCTTTAACCCGATCTTCTTTTCCAGTTCCATGCAGAGCATGACCACCGACATGCACCAGGTCTTCGTCTCCGCCCCGCGCGCAGCCTCCACGGGCTCAGGCTTCGGTGGTGGAGGCAGCGGCTTCGGCGGAGGCGGAGGCTTCTCCGGCGGAGGCTTCGGTGGCGGCGGTGGCGGCGCCTTCTGAGACGCTCCCGCTCTGATCACCCCGAGTTAATTACACTCACGTTGTCATTCCGAGCGAAGCGAGGAATCTGCTTTTCTCTCGCCACGAGCACACCCGCGTCCATCTCCTCACCCACTACTCCATCTCAAAACTCAAGTACATCAATCCCCCATCGCGCTCCACCTGCAGCACCACCGGATCGCCCGTCTTGAGATCACGAACGGCCGCCCGCAACCCGTCCATCGAATCGATGGACGTAGTATTCAGCTGATGAATCAGATCGCCTGCCTGCAGCCCCGTGTCAGGCAAAATCAAATCGGCGGCGCGGCCCACCACGATCACTCCCGACGGCAATCGCAGCGAACCTAACTGCCCGCGCAGTTCCGGAGTCAGGTCCACACCGAGAATTCCCAACCGCGAGATCAAGCTATTCTCCGGCTTGACCGCATCGAGCAACTGGTCGATCTGGTCGTGATGCTCAATCGCCGGAACGTAAAGAGTTTTCTTCTCGTCGCCTCGCAGAATTTCCAGCTTCAATACCTGATCCACGCGATGTAGATACAGCGCCGAGGTCAGCGACGGCAAAGTTTCAATGCGCCGGTCGTCGGCCGAGAGCACAATGTCCTGAATCTTCAACCCCGCCGCCGCTGCCGGACCGTCCGGCTTCACGTCGACCACCACCACGCCCCAGCGTCGCGGCAGGTGCAAACCATCCGCCAGCGTGGGCGTAATCTCCTGCGCCACCGCGCCAATCTCCACGCGATGCACATGCCCGTACTTGCGCAGGCTGTGATAAACAAAATCCACCACCCGCGCCGGAATCGAAAAGCCCAGCCCCTCGCTGCCGCCGCCCTGCGACAGAATAAAAGTATTGATCCCGACCACCGCGCCGTTCATATCCACGAGCGGACCGCCGCTGTTTCCCGGATTGATGGGTGCATCGGTCTGGATATAAGTAATCGGCTTGGTCGGATCGGGCTGCCGCGCCAGCGCGCTGATCACACCCATGGTCACCGAATTCTGCAAACCTTCCGGACTTCCAATCGCAAACACCAGCTGCCCCACCCGCGGACGCTGCTGGCTGACCAGCGACAGCGTCGGCAAATCCATATCGTCGATCTTCAGCAGCGCCAGATCGGTTTCCTTGTGCAGGCCGAGGAGCCGCGCCTCGAGAATGCGCCGCTTGCCCTCCGGCACCTGGCCGGAATCGCTCATGGGCAGCGGCAGCGCCACGCGAATCCGCTGCGCGCCTTCCACCACGTGCGCGTTGGTCATGATGTAGCCATTCGCATCGACAATCACTCCCGAGCCCACCGCATGCTGGCGCACAATCAGCGCCGTCTGCGCGCGATCCTCCTCGCGCAGCGGACCATATCCCGTAACCAGAATCTGCACCACCGCCGGAGAAACCCTCGCCGCCAGGCCCTCGAGCGCATCGTTGAGCTGCACCAGCGTCTGGAACGATTGATCCGGGCTCGCCTTCGGCTTTCCCTCCGCAGGCCTGGTGAGAGAAGTTGGCCCGGGATTCGCGGCGGGACTCGAGTCGCCCGGCTTCTGCGCCAACATCCACGAACTTGAGACCAGCACCAGCGCAGCTACCTGAACAACGATCTGCAGGATGAAACGACGCGGACGCTTCGCGAGAAAGGAAAACGAACCGGAAGTATGGATCTTTGTCGACCGTATCTTTGTCGGGCAAACCATGAGTAGCTCTCCTGGGAAAAGAAGCTCTCATGAGACGGTACCACGCGCCGTTCGGTTGCAAAACTCGCCGGGCGAGAGCGTCTACCTAAACGAACAAGTCAAAATCCCTAGGCCCTTTTGCACCGGCGGCTCGGGGGGAATCTAGTTGCTACCGTTAACTAATGCGTTATCAGGCTTTTATCTCAGTAACATCCGTGATATAACCGCCACTGAGCAGGAGAGCGGGTTTCTGCCCGCCAGGAGCTTGGTTTGACAGCGATGGAGTCGTCCGCTGAACAATACAGACCAGGCCCGTACAGAGGAGGAACTGTGTCCGAAGAAGCGCGGACCGGGAAAAGGTTTCCCCTGGAATTGCCGATCAAGATTCA
>JBEKDY010000191.1:0-12920 GCA_050014115.1 Candidatus Sulfotelmatobacter sp.
CCAGTTTCGGACTGCTGCATAACGTGGCGCTGGACGACCAGGTCGATTCGCAACCTCTGGTTGTCCCCGGCGTGACCATCACCGCCGGAACCAGTCAGGGTCCGCATGATGTGGTGTATGTGGCCACGGAAGGCAACACGATCTACGCCATCGACGTGCATAGCGGCGCGGTGCTGCTCAACCCCAACTTCGGGTCGCCGGTGCCAATGCCGCTGGGCTGCAACAACAACGGACCGAACGTGGGCATCAACTCCACGCCGGTGATCGATCCCTCCAGCAGCACGCTCTACGTGATCATTTACACGCAAGACGCGAGCGGCCCGGCTTACCGCGTTCATGCTCTCGACCTGGGCAGCCTGACCGACAAAGTTACGCCGCAGATTGTGAGTGCCTCGCACACGCTCAACAATGGAACAACTTTCAATTTCAACGCCACCTATCAGCGGCAACGTCCCGGCCTGCTGCTGGCCAACGGCAACGTCTATGCGGGGTTCGGCAGCTTCTGCGACTTTAACGCCAACCTGTCGCGCGGCTGGCTCCTGGGCTGGAATACGGGCACACTGACGCCGCTGCCGGCGAACCGTCTCAACGATCTCCAACCTTCGTCTCCCCACAACTTTTTTCTGTCTTCCATCTGGATGTCCGGTTACGGACCGGCGGCCGACGACTCCGGCAACATTCTTTTTGTGACGGGAAATTCCGATTACTCGGGCACCACCTACGACGGAGTCACGAATATCCAGGAGAGCGTGGTGAAGGTGTCTTCGAACCTGGGCGCCGTGCTCGACCTGTTCACGCCCAGCAATCAAGGCAGTCTCGATCAGGGCGATCAAGACTTCGGATCCGGCGGCGTGCTGGTTCTTCCCGATCAACCCGGCTCCAAGCCGCATCTGGCGGTAGCCGCGGGAAAGGATGGGAATATGTATTTTATGAACGAAGACGACCTGGGCGGCTATTCCACCAGCAAGAACAATGTGATTGCCAGTTACGCGGTTGGCGGATGCTGGTGCGGCCAGTCGTATTTCGTCGACCCCACCGACGGGTTGGGTCGCGTGGTCAGCAGCGGAGGAAAGTCGATAGAGATCTGGAAAGTGCAGACTTCCCCCAAGCTCTTATTGAAGAGGCTGCGAGACGGTTTTGTGGGCGGTAGCGCGCAGGATCCGGGATTCTTCACCAGCATCTCGTCGAACGGCACGTCGAGTCCCATTATCTGGGCGCTGGCGCGCCCGCCGGCCAATTCCAAGAAATATCCGATCTACCTCAGCGCCTTCGATCCCGAGGCCGGGACTGGAGCCATGACGCGTCTGTTCCATGCGATTGCCGGAAGCTGGCCCAACATTAATGGCAACGCGAACCTGGTGCCCGTGGTGGCGAACGGCGAAGTTTTCGTAGCCAGCTACAAGCAGCTCCAGATTTTTGGACTGACGGCGGCGGACGCGACGAAAGCGATCCAGAAAGCAAAGTAAACCTGACGTTAAGACCTGGGCCGCTCTGCGCCCTTTGAGATGGAGAAAAGTTTGTTCCTCTGGATACAGACACCGGACAGTTCCAAAAAAGGGCGCTTAACAGATTCGCCTTGATTTCTGGCAATGTGGGAGCGCACAATAGCCCTCGCCCCCCAGTTCCAGGAAAGTCCGGTTCATTGGGTCCGAGTTTTCTCATCGCGTCAGAGAAGTAACACCCCACGACGCCGAAGAAAGAATCAGCCTGCGGAAAGCAATCTAAGGAGGAACCGCCATGGTAGTAGTCGCCGCGCCAACTCTCGTAAGGCCAACTGGCAGGGGGAAGTACGTAATCACCAAGAATAGCGACAGTGAATTTGCCTGCAGCCTTTATAACTTCGATATCAACGGTTCGACGGTAAAGGACGATCACAAGAACCTTCTGAAAGCCCGCGTTTTTGATTTCCTGTCGGCAGGCGGCAGTGCGACCATTGTGGGTCTCGCTTCCGTGACCGGAACCAGCGAGGGCGATATGGAACTCTCACAGGAACGCGCCGATAACGTCGCTAAATTCTTGAGACTTCTGTCGATGTTCGCGAGTGACCCCGACTACACCGGGCCGTTCAGAATACGGTCGGTCGTCGGCAGGGGCAGGCAGTGGGCAGCTCTCTATTCCCGCGGAGAGAACGAGTTCTGGCGGGCGGTGTGGGTCCATGTCTGGGACCGGGCGACGCCACCTTCCGACAGTCAGGTCGATTTTGGAGTCCAGCTTCCTGATTTGCCTGAATCCAGCACTGGGTCAGACATCGGAAAGGTTCTCGACGTCGCCAGTTGGATTATCTCGGCAGTCGCCACCGCAGAAATCATTCCCGTGGTGGACATGGCGGCGAGCATTCTCACTACACTTTTTTCGCTGATTGCCACCTGGGCAGAGGCCGACCAAAACGCATATCTGAACGGGTACATCGAAGGCTACGACTGGGCGATGAAGGATATGGCAGAGCCCTACGGCAGTCAGTCTCTCCACACCAAGCCCTTGAGCCAATGGCCGACCGTGGCCAAACCGTCGGTGCACGACGAACTGTGGACGAGCCAACCCACCATCGGACAGCAGAAGTGGCACGAGGGAGAGCAGGCGGGATGCGACGCCGCTTATAAGCAGGTGCAGGACTGGGAACGGAATCCACTCTACGTAGACCTGCCGGGGGGGTACAACCGGCAGCAGGCGCTGTCGGGACGTGAGATTTTGAGGCTCTTGTCGCTGCAGCACCCGGATAATGTTGGGGTATATTTTGTCGAGCAGTTCAATAAGGGCCTGATTAGGAGAGGGAAGCGGCGTTGGCCCACTATTTTGTGATCGAAGCGCCGGCGCGCCAAGCAAACTATGGTGGAGCTAGTCGGGATCGAACCGACGACCTCATCGTTGCGAACGATGCGCTCTCCCAGCTGAGCTATAGCCCCACGGTGCGGGTTGGACGCGAGTTTTTATTTTAGCAGCGTTCTCCGATCTGCACCAAGAGTGTGCCCGCGCACCGCGGTGCATTCCCCTGCGCAAAAACCTTGACGAAGACACTCCTTATGCGTCTAACATTAGTTAGAGCAGTCGGCCTGGTGTCGAAGTCTGAAGCAGCCGAAATAAGACCATGGGCCCGCGCGTAGGAGTTGTCGAGCATGTTTGCGCAATTCGGTGCCAGCACATCACAAAAGAGGAAGATCCTGTGGGGTTCGCTGGCCGCGCATGGCCTGCTGCTTGCCTGGCTGCTGCATGCGCCGGAGCCTCAACTCTTGATGCCCCAATCCATTGCCCTGGGCCGCGGCGGCAATGCCGTCGCGCATATTTACTTCCCTTCCAAAACGCCCGACGACAGCAAGTTCAGTTCTCCCGAGAGCGCCACCCAGGTCTATCGCAAGCAGCGCATGGGCCACGAGAAACTGACTCTGAAGCAGAATGCGCAGGTGGCAAAGTTGACGCCTCCGCCAATCACGTTCTCTTCCTCGGGCGCCGAGGATCAATCGAAAACGCCGACCCTTTCGAATCAAGGACACGGCACACCCGCGGGCCTTCCCTACGGCACGCTGATTCACGGGCCGCGATTCGGCGACGAAATTCGTCCCGCACTTCCCGTGGCGATGCCCGATCCCGTTTTCTACCCCTGGGAACTGCTCGATCACGAGGGCAACGTGGTGGTGGAAGTCACGATTGACCAACTCGGTCAGATCGTTAACAAAACCGTCCTGCAGAGTATGGGTCCCAAACTCGACGAAAAGGCGCTGGCGGCGCTCGAGAACTGGCGCTTCCGCCCCGCTACGCGCAACGGAGCTCCCATCGCTTCCAAACAGGATTGCATTTTTCATTTTCCCCGCGGCTAGGCTCGGCGGACGTTTCCCTCAAATCAACATCGTGGAGTCATCGTCGCGAAAGTCCATCGCGAAAATCAAAACCGCTATAATCTAAAGGTGACATCCGTCCGTCAGATCGCGTCCGCGGATTTCCCCACACGCTGGGGCAAGTTCCGCATTCACGGCTTTCGCGGCGAATCCGGTTCCGACGGGAATCGCCGCGTGGAGGAAGCCGTGGCCCTGGTGATGGGAGACGTGAAATCATCGCCCCCGCTGGTCCGCGTGCACTCGCAATGCCTCACCGGCGACGTGTTTCATTCCCTGCGCTGCGATTGCCGCCAGCAACTGGAGATGGCACTTGCGATGATTGCGCAGAAGGGCGCGGGCATCCTGATCTACGAACAGCAGGAAGGCCGCGGCATCGGATTGATGGCCAAGCTGCAAGCGTATGAGCTGCAAGACTCAGGCCTGGACACGGTGGAAGCCAACGAACGCCTGGGCTTCAAAGCCGATCACCGCGACTTCACGCTGCCCGGCGAAATGCTTAAAGCGCTGGGAGTGACCGAGGTGCGGCTGCTCTCAAACAATCCTGACAAAGTGGAAGCGCTGGAGCGCGCCGGAGTCAAAGTGGTCGAGCGCGTCCCCTGCGAAGTCGAGTTCAACGCCCAATCCGAAGAGTATTTGAAAACCAAGAAAGAAAAACTCGGCCACCTGTTCACGTCGGCCTTCTGACTTGGCCGTTCAACAATCTCCGCACTTTCCCCTTACTCTTCCCCGGCAAGTACTTCACCGCCGCGTTCGCCAGCGCCGCATAAACTTCGCCGGCGGCCGGCACCTTGCGCAGAACCCGCAGATGCCGCCGGATCGTTTCCACGTCGCCGCGCACGATCGGTCCGCTGAACGCACCTGCGGCATCCAGCGCCGCATAATTCGCCAAAGTCTGTTGCAGGATCGGAAGCATCCTCCGCTTCGCCTCTCGCCGATTTACTCTCGCCCCGGCGGCGACGTGTTCGGTCGTCGCCAGAAGTGCCGTCAGCAGCGGGCTGGCGAACGTGCCCCAGGCGTGGTAAGCAGCTTTATCCTGCCGCCGAATCGCATAAGCTTTGCCGCCCAGTTCCTTCACAATGGCGCGGCTGGCGCGGACGGCCGCGGCATCTCCCTCGATGGCGAAGGGCACTCCTGCCAGTGATGGAGAAGCTCCAGCCACGAACGTCATCATTGGATGCACGGACGCCACATGCGCTCCGCGCCGACGCAGCGCCACCAGTTCGTCGCTGGTAAGCGCTCCGCTACTGTGCAAAGCAATTCTTCCCTTCCAATCAGCTTTCTGCGTGAACGAACCCGCAACGTTGGCAATCGCGTCATCCGGCACGCAAAACCAAACCAGGTGCGCGTCGATGGCCGCAAGCGCGATCGCTACGGAGCGAGCGCCCACTGCTTTCGCCAACAAGCTGGCCTTTCGCCGCGACGCGCCGCTGCTTCGGAACACGATCTGGTCGATGGCGTACCCGGCCTGATGCAGAGACGTCGCCAGAGCCGCACCCAGATTCCCCGCTCCAACAATGGTGATCCGCGGACGACCTCTCATGCCCGGCAGAATAGCAGAAGCGGAAAAATGCAGAAGTCAGAAGTCAAAATGCAGAAGTGAGACGGCACATCGCGCAAGGACGATGGGTTAACTTCTGCATTCTTATTTCTGACTTCCGCATTCTGACCACTGACCACTGATTTAAATTCGCCCCGGCAACCCCCTGCTTTATATTGTTTGCATGCCGAAAAGCCCTCGACCTCAACGTACGAAACCCCGCGCGAGCAAGAAAGCCAAAGTCCGTCTACTCTCTTCCCGCACGGTCTACCGCGGCCCCGTGTTCACGATCACCACCGACCACGTGCAGGAACCCGGAGGCATCCGCGTGCGCCGCGATCTGATTCACCATTCGGGATCGGTCGTCATTCTCGCCGTCGATGAATCCGGCGATCAGTCCGGCTCCACGCCCCGCGTGCTGCTCGAACGCCAGTATCGCCACGCCGCCGGAGATTATCTCTGGGAGCTTCCCGCCGGACGCATCGATCCCGGCGAGCACGAACTGAAAGCCGCCAAACGCGAGCTGCTTGAAGAAACCGGATACACCGCCGCTCATTGGCGCCGCATCCTGAAGTTCTACGCCAGCCCCGGATTCATGGCCGAGACCATGTCAGTATTTCTAGCCACAGGATTGCGCGAAGGGATCGCACAACCGGAAGCAGACGAAATCATTTACAAGCGCCTGGTGCCGCTGCCCACGCTGGTCCGCATGGTCACCAGCGGCACCATCCGCGACGGAAAAACAATTTCCTCCGTGCTCTGGCTGCAGCACCGCATCACCGAGGGAAAAGACGGGCCCATGCCGCTCTAGTTCGCCCAACTCTTTCACGTCTGTCATCCCGAGCGAAGATTGCGGATTTCAGATTTTAGATTTCAGATTTCAGATTGAAAATCGGCTGCAGGCATCGGTTTTAAATCTGAAATCAAAAATCTGCAATCTGAAATTCCTCCTCCGGCCGACGTAACCCCCACCGGCTTACTTCTGCCTTCTGACTTTTGACTTCTGCCTTCGTCCCCCGGCTTGCCCTTGACACGTATCCCCAATCGCTCCAAAATGCATCCTAAAGACCGTGTGCGCGTCCTTCCCCCCTTGGTCGATGGGACGCGCAGAAAGCGGGGGTACGTGGAACGCCTGAAAGGAACCGTCAAGTGGTTCAATAACGCAAAGGGATACGGCTTCATCGGCCGCGCCGATGGACCCGACGTTTTTGTTCATTACAGCGCGATCACCTCTGAGGGATACAAAAGCCTGCAAGAAGGCGACCCGGTCGAGTTCGAGATCACCGAAGGCGCCAAAGGACCGCAGGCGGCGAACGTCAGCAAGAGCGCGTAGGATTAGTGCTACGATGGCAGCGACCGACTAAGCCGCACGCAGGGCCGAGTGTACGCTGCATCGCGAACCAGATTGGGGGCTAGACATTTCATGAGCCGCCGCGACATGGTCGTCAACACGCTCCTCGGTCTGCTTCTCATCTCGACCCTTGGCCTTCCCCTCCTTCTCGGCTTCGCGGTACTCAAGGGCGCCAGCCTGGTCATCACGAGTTTCTGGCCACAACTGGCTCATCATCAAGACGCCTTATTGCTCGGCTTTATGGCTCTCGGCGCACTGACAGCCGCCATTCAGCAGTCGCGCAAACGGCGTTGGCGCAGCGCTCTTCTGTCTTTCGCGGCTCTGCCGATGATCCTATCGATTTGCTTCGCTGGCGCTCATTCGTCATTTGGTTTGAATGGGGCCTTCTGGATCGCCGGCTTCTTCCCTGTTTTTTTCCTTCCACCCGATTCCGCCCCAACACGATTTCAGTTTTTCGCCGCCGCCGCGGCCATCTCTGCCGTCGTAGCAGTGAACACTGGCCTGCTGGGATCGGGACTCATAGCGCGGATTGTTTCCGATTGCGTACTCGCGGGCCTCTTTATATGGTCCGCGATGTGGGCACGCGAGCTTTCAAGTGGTCCCAAGGACCCAGGCCCGCAAGCACCTCTTTCTCCAACTAACGCCTAGATTTCTGCGTCGCTCTAGCTCTCCCGTTCCAACTTCGTTTAACCTAATCCCGCAAGCCTTAATCGGACTCATGGACAACAAAGCCATCGCCGGCATTCTCTACGAAACCGCCGACCTGCAGGAAATCGACGGGCAGGATTCCTTCCGCATCCGCTCCTACCGCAATGCCGCGCAAGCCATCGAAAATTCGGCGCAGCAGATGAAGGACATCATCGCCGACCCCGAGCAGGTGCTGGCCATTCCCGGCATCGGCAAGAAGATGCTGCTGAATTTGCAGGAACTACTTAAGGACGGCAAGCTCACCGCGCACGCCGAACTGCTGAAGAAATATCATCCCTCGATGCTGCAGCTACTGAAGATTCAAGGTCTCGGCCCGAAGACGATCGCACTGATCTGGAGCGCCTACCAGGTCAGCGACGTGGATGGCGTCGAAAAACTCGCCCGCGAAGGCAAGATTCGCGAACTGCCGCGCATGGGCGAAAAGCACGAAGCCAAGCTGCTGAAAGCCATCGAAGACTACCGCCGCGTCAGTGGACGCTTCCTGATCGACGCCGCCGAAACCGAAGCAGAAAAACTCACGGCATACGTCAGCAAGTTTCCGGGCATCGAAAAGATCACTCCCGCCGGTTCGCTGCGCCGCGGACGCGAAACTGTTGGCGATCTCGACATTCTCGTCACCGGCCCGGCCTGCGCCTCCGAAGAAGGCCGCCAGAAGGCAATCGCCTATGTCGCGCAGTTCCCGCCGCTCATGGACGTCATCGCCAGCGGCGACAACAAAATAAGTTTTCACCTGCGCAGCGGAATGCAGGTCGACGTCCGCCTGCTGCCTCCCGAATCTTTCGGCGCGGCCATGCAGTATTTCACCGGCTCCAAGGCGCACAATGTGTCCCTCCGCCAGCGTGCGTTAAAGATGGGATATACCCTCAACGAATACAGCCTGGCCACGCTCGAAGGCGAGAAGCCGGTCGCAGGAAAAACCGAGGAAGAAATTTATGCCAGGCTGAATCTCGACTACATCCCTCCCGAGCTGCGCGAAAATCTCGGTGAGATCGACGCCGCCGAGAAACACACGCTGCCGAAATTAATTACACAGGAAGACATTCAGGGCGACGTGCACATGCACACCGTGGAAACCGATGGCCGCAATACCATCGAAGAAATGGCCGAAGCGGCGAAAGCTCGCGGCTATAAATACATGGCCATCACCGACCACTCCAAGAACCTGGCCTTCGCCAACGGCCTCGACGACCCGCGCGCCGTCGCGCACATCGCTCGCATTCGCGAGGCCGGCAAGCAAATCGAGGGCATCATAATTTTTGCCGGCATCGAAGTCGATATTCTCGCCGACGGCGATCTCGATCTCTCCGACGACGTGCTCGCCCAGATGGACCTCGTCATTGCCAGCGTGCACTCGGTTTTCAATCAGGACTCGGCTAAGATGACCGAGCGTCTCCTGAAAGCCATCGAGAATCCCAACACTTCAATCATCGGACATCCCACCGGCCGCATCCAGTTACGCCGCGAAGCCTATGCGTTCAACATGACCGCCGTTCTGACTGCGGCGGCCAAACACAAAGTTGCAATGGAACTGAATTCCTATCCCGACCGCCTCGACCTCAACGACGTTCACCTGCGCCAGGCCAAACAACAAGGCGTGAAAATCGTGATCAACACCGACTCCCACCACACCTCGCACATGGAAAAAATCCGCTACGGCATCCTGCAGGCCCGCCGCGCCTGGCTCACCAAAGACGACGTGCTCAACACCCTGCCCGCCACGAAGTTTGCAAAAGCAATGAAGCACGACTGGTGACATTCGTCCCATGCTGGTTCCATCCTGGTTCCGCAATTTGGAAAATAAATCGCCAGTCTGCTGCGGGAACCATCCGCCGCATTAGAATGCGCACTTCTCCGCGAGGTGGTCACGACTCATGTGGATCTACGCTCAGAAAACCGGCGCTCTGCTGCGAAACGGCCAGGCCGCGGGTACAGGCTACTCCGGATTCGATAACGGCAAGAACAATCCCGCGATGCAGGCCGTCCCCAACATCGGCCCCATCCCGCAGGGCAGCTGGACCATCGTCGGCCCTCCGTTCAACTCTCCCGATCACGGTCCCTACGTCCTGCGGCTTGAGCCCAGCGCCGGTACCAACCTCTTTGGCCGCAGCGGCTTCCTGATGCACGGCGACTCCATCGAGGCGCGAGGCTGCGCTTCCCGCGGATGCATCATCCTGCCCCGCGCCGTTCGCGAACTGGTTTGGCAAAGTGGAGACACCGTTCTCGAAGTCGTCGCCGAATTCCAGATTCAAGACTTGCCCGAAGCCGCCAGTGCGTAGCCGCCGATCTCGCCATAAAATCGAGTCTCGGCGTAAAATCGGCATCAGGAAGCCCTATGCCTGATCCGACCTCCAGCGTTCCCGCCGGCACTCCTTCTGCAAATCCGTCCGCAACTCCGGCCGCGCCGGCGCCGCCGAAACCTCCCGCCGGTCCCACCATCAATATCGGCGACGAGTTCGGAACCGCCAAACGGAACCTGCCGCCGGCGAAAATCGTGCTGCTTGCCATTGGCGCGGTACTGGTCGTGGTCGCGATCGCTTCGGTGATCAAGCGCCCGCAGCCGCAGGGCTCCGGCTCGCTCGACAACGTGGTCCCGGCCCAAATCCAGGGACAGAGTTCCACCATGGTTGCGCTCACGTTCACTCTCAGAAATACCAGCAAGAAGATTTTTTACGTGCACGAAATCGAGGCCAAACTGAAAACTGCCGACATGGAATCGACCAGCGAGGCCGTATCCGCCGTGGATTTCCCTCGTTATTTTGAGGGCTTCCCCGCCCTCAAGAACGGCGCCCAGCCGCCTCTGGTCCCCGAAACCAAGTTGCAGCCCGGCGAAGAAGTGAAGCGCACCGTGATCGTGGCCTTCCCCGTAGACCTGCAGGCTTTTTATCGGCGCCAGTCGGTGAGCGTTGTCATCTACCCGTACGACCAGCAGGTGCCCGTGACACTGACCCGCTGAGTGGAAGAAAAGGCATCCACCACAAAGAGCACGATCCATTTCAGAAGTCAGATTGCAGATTGAAAACCACACGGCTTTGACTTTCAATCTGAAATCATAAATCTGAAATCTGAGTTTCTTATCACGAAGGTCTTTCCCGGTGAGGGTTTCCTTTGTGTAACTTAGTGGCCTTCGTGGTGAAAGCCTCGGCTTTACTCTCCGATTGCGCTTCTATGCTGCAATCAAGCAAACTGTTGGCATGAAACGAACTCGAAATTCTGTCCGCTCCGCTTCCCTGCTGCTGTTTATTTTCGTGCTAACCGTTTTCAGCGCCAGCGCGGCACCGCCTGCGCGCTCGGGAAAATATCTTGTCTACGTCGGCACCTACACCGGGGAAGAGACGAAGAGCAAAGGCATTTACGCTTTCCGCTACGACGCCGTGACCGCGCAAGTCACGCCGCTGGGCCTGGCTGCCGAGACTACGAACCCGTCGTTCGTAGCCGTGCACCCGAACGGGAAGTTTCTTTATGCGGTGAATGAACTGGGAAACTACAAAGGCCCGAACAGCGGAGGCGTCAGCGCTTTCTCGATCGATCGCACTACGGGCAAGCTCACGTTCCTCAACGAACTGCCCTCCCGCGGCGCTGATCCCTGCTACATCACCGTCGACAGAACTGGAAAGTTCGTGCTGGTCGCTAACTACACCGGCGGCAGCGTGATCGTCTATCCCATCCTCGAAGATGGACGCCTCGGCGAGGCTTCCGCATTTGTGCAGCACACCGGCCACGGGCCGAACGCCGAACGCCAGGAAGGGCCGCACGCCCACTCGATCGATCTCTCACGCGACAACCGGTTCGCCTACGTCGACGACCTGGGCCTGGATGAAGTGCTCGTCTACAAATTTGACGCGACCAAAGGGTCCCTCACTCCAAACGATCCGCCATTCGCCAAGCTCGATCCCGGCGTGGGGCCCAGGCACTTCGCGCTTCGGCCGGATGGCAAATTCGCGTACGTAGTCACTGAAATCGGGCGCAACGTTATGGTGTTTTCGGTTGACGCGGCCAAAGGAACTTTGCAGCACTTACAAACGGTTACGACTCTGCCCAAGGATTTCACGGGGCGCAACGACGATGCGGAGATCGAGGTGCCCCCCTCCGGCAAGTTCCTCTATGCCTCGAACCGCGGGCACGACAGCATTGCGGTGTTCGCCGTCGATTCTGCGAAAGGCACTCTCACCACAGTCGAGATTACTTCTACCGGCGGCAAGGAACCGCGCAGCTTTGAAATCGATCCGACGGGGAAACTGCTGTTCGCCGCGAATCAGAAGTCAGACAACATCGTCATCTTCAAGATTGACGCAAAGACCGGTAAGCTTACGCCTACGGGACAGGTGCTGGACGTAGCGTCGCCGGTGTGCGTGAAGTTCGTAGCCCTGGACTGAGTCCGGGCGAGGCAGAGGTCACTGTGGCTTCACAAATGGATGCGCCGCACGCTCCGAGAAATGCCTCGCGCCGCGCTTGCGCGTCCGCTGGGAGCCGGAAAGATTGTTGGTTGAGGCCTCTGGGTGGGGTGGTCTTGCGGGACCCATGTCGGCTTGCTAAATCGGTTTAAATAGACGATTTAAGTTATTGATTACAAAGGCTTTAGTAGCAATACTTTGCACAGGGCTCAGGCGCCGCGGGCCCGTCCCTGACAGCCCGTTCGGGGCACTTGCACCATTTCTGGTACAGCGCGAGGAAACGTTGCCTGCCAAGAAATTAATCGCGGGAGAGAAAGCCGGCCTCAGGCGCTAAAGCGCGGACACATTTTCGACGGCTTACCGGCACGAGTAAAACTCGTGCCCTTCCCGAACCCAGCTGCGGGATGGTCTCTATTGTTTCTTTTGAATGCCTTTGCGCCGGGCCAGGTGGGTATTCGCGTCGGGTTTGATCTCGTCGTACTTCAGGCAACTGATCGATCCATCCACTTCCAGCACGGCCAGGGCTACGTCGTGGCATGCCGCGATGCCGTGCTCACGCAGGGCGCGGTTCAGTTCGTCCATGCTGACGTGCTCTTTCGCCATGTGCGAATCGATGACTTTGCCATCGTGCACCAGGAGGCTGGGTTGGCCTTCCACCATTTTGCGGAAGCGGCGGTTGACGCCGGATAGGTTCGCCACCAGATAATTCAGCAGCAGCAACGTGCAGGCCGCGGCCACGCCGCCGAACAAGGACGTGTCCGGACCGGTCATGGCGTTTTGAACGGAGTTCGAGAGAAGAAGCAGCAGGGTGAGGTCGAACGGAGTCATCTGGCCGACTTCGCGCTTGCCGCTCAGTCGGACGCCGATCAGCACCACCAGGTAGATGACACCGGTGCGCAGCACGATCTGCAGCAGAACGTGCCACGCGCCCGGGAAAAGCATTTCTTTCAATTCGCGCTCACCGGCACAGGAGCGTTCTTGGGCGTGCTCAGGTAGCCCGTGGCCTTGTTCTTGTCCACGCTCCAGACCACCAGCTCAAACAGCATGTGCTCGCGTCCGGAATAGAACTGGATGGGCTCGGCGATGTTGCGGTCTTTCTTCTC
>JBEKDY010000192.1:0-10353 GCA_050014115.1 Candidatus Sulfotelmatobacter sp.
ATGGCCGCGCTCAGCCTGCCCATGGCGGGTTATTCTCCGAACATCGCGGATTTCGACAACGACGGCTGGAAAGATATTTTCGTTTCGCGGGGACACGTGCAGTCCCTCGATTCCGCGCCTCGTCTCATGGTGGAGCAGCCAAACACCGTCTTCCGCAACCTGGGCAGCATGAAGCTTTCAGCCATGAAGTTCTCAGCATTGACGGCCGAAGCCGGATTCACTTCATTCCCGCCATCGCGACACCGCGGATCCGCGATCGGAGACCTGAACGGCGACGGCCGTCTCGACGTTGTAGTTAGCGCCATCCACGCGCCCGCGGAAATCTGGATGAATGAGAGTCCTGGCAAGAGTCACTGGCTAGAGTTCAAACTGCAAGGAACAAAGAGCAACCGCGACGGAATCGGAGCCCGAATCAAAGTCGTGACCAAGAGCGGTGCACAGTACAACCACATGACCACCAGCGCGGGCTACGCGTCGTCGAGCGCCGGTCCCGTGCATTTTGGCCTGGGGCAAAATTCATCCGCGGATCTTGTCGAAATCCACTGGCCTTCCGGCATCGTGCAACAAATGCGCGACGTGGCGGGGGATCGCGTCGTCCTGGTAAAGGAACCGCCGCGTTAGGTATTTAGTTCTCGAGTTCGGCCGGGCAATACCGTGGAAGAGCGGCGCTTCAGCGCCGCGTAAAACTTCTAAAAATGAGTGCGGGCTTCAGCCCCTGGCCAGAAGCCGGGGCTTTAGAACATCGCTTCATTTCTTTCTCGCTTCTGCATTCTCAGCGCCTCGGAAGCTCTCCGGAGGGCCAAGATAGCTGGGCTTCACACCGCTCAGGTTGAACACCAACTTCTCCAGCACCACTCCAGGATCCACCATGCAGAACTTCAGCGTGTGATACCCCGTGCCCGCGACCGTGTGCTCGGATGTAACCGTGCGAACATTGTCTTTCACCGATGTCGCCCAGTCCTCGGCGGAATTGTGGGCCAACGCGTCCACTACTTGCAACGGCTGGTCATCGAACGAAATCGCATACCGCAACCCCCGCCCCGGCACAAAATTCAAAGTCGGACCGAGGATGGCCTCAACAACAAATTTTTCCGGGTCGAACAAATAGACTTGATATTCCAGGCACGGAGTGGAAGCGGGCGGCAAAACACTTGGCGCGGTAACGGGAAACACACTCATCCCCGAGAGCGTCCGTCCGTAGTCGTCGACCTTTTCCCAGTGTGCCGAATCCGAGTTCGTTCGTCGTGCGTAGTGCTCCGCCTCGATGGAGACATATCCATCGGCTTCCACAAAGCCATGCAGCGATTTTCGCGCCGGTTCACCAGGATTGAAAACTTCCGCCTTTATCTTCACCGCATCCGCGCTTGCACCGGCGCCGGTCTTCGCAATAAAGATGTACCCGCTGCTCGATCCCTTCGGAGCTTTGTCCCAATCGATGCTCACCCCAAGGCGCTGCTCTTTCTGGATGGTGCCGTGATCCGCGCTCAACACAATCCACGGCGAACTTGCCGAAGCCGTGAAATCGAAATCAGCCTTGCCCCGGTTGAAAACATCTACATATCGCCGCTGCTGGTTGTACACATCAAATTCCGGAAGCTGCGGTTCCCCCACAGCACCGGGCCACGCAGAAGCCGACCTTTCAACCGCGACACCGATGGCGGCCGCATCAGGAATCTGAATCTCTATCACCGCCGGCATTACATTCGCCGGCGGGTCTCTCCAACTCGTGTAGCCGATATGCGTTTGATCCATCATGTGGTCCCACTTGCCTTGAGCCAGCATGTGGTTGTACTGATTCGAAAGATCGGCGTCGGCCTGAAACAGCGCGCGGGCCCGCGCGGCCAGATCATTAGTGCTGGCACGCCCCTGGGCCGCATACAGGTGATTCCTCGCGACTGTCACGTAGAGCTCCGTCACTAATTCCGAAGCCTTCGCGGGATGAAGCACTAACTCGAAGAAAGCATCGCGCTGGGTCTCGGGCAGTTGCCCGGAAATCTTTTCCGCCTCCGCAGTGATCGACTTGAATTCATCGAGCACTCGATCAGCCTCCTGATAATCAACCAGGCTGAAAGTTTCCGGATCAAGTAGTTCCGGCTTTCGGCGCCCATTAAACTTCGCATATTTCGAGACGATGCCGGCGATCGCAGCGGCATGCTCGGGCCCAAACTCGCGCTCCGCCCAGAGTCTGGTGAAGTCGCCAACGTTCTCGTTCGTCCAGGCCAAGGGATTCCATGCCATATTCAGAAAGAACTCAATCGGCACTTCCATCGGCTTCAGGTCGCCGACATTCACCACCCAAATGCGGTTCGCCCCGTAGTGGTACGCCAGGTTCATCTGCTCCCAGATTTTCGGCAGCGGATTCGTGTTGATCCATTTATACGAGCGCGGATCGCCCACATAATCGAAGTGATAATAGATTCCCGCCCCGCCGCTGCGCTTTCGTTCTTCCTCCGTCGGCAACCGCCGGATGTTTCCCCAGTTGTCGTCGCACCACAGCAGGGTCACATCGTCGGGAACGCGCATCCCGTGTTCGTAATATTGCTGCACTTCTTTATAAAGAGCCCAATCCTGCGGCACCGTCGAAGCGTCGGTATGCATCACGTCGCCAATAATTTTGCGCTGGTCCGTGACGATTTTTTCCAGCAACGCGCGATCATCCGTCTCCGCCATCGGCAGATCGCCGTTCCCCCGCATGCCCAGCGTGATCACGCTCTCATAGCCGTCGTTGCGCTCGATTCCCTGCTTCCAATATTCGCGCAACTCGGCCGCATTCGTGGTGTAGTCCCACGGACCTTTGCCGCTCCGTTCCCATTCCTTCCACGCCCGCATCATGGGCTCGTGATGCGACGTTCCCATCACAATGCCGTATTGATCGGCCAGCTTCGGATTCAACGGATCATCCGCGTTGAACGCGCTGCCCCACATGGCCGGCCACAGATAGTTGGCTTTCAGCCGCAGCAGCAATTCGAAAACCTTTTCGTAAAACTGATGGTTATAGCCGCCGAATTTTTCTTTCGTCCAGCCGGTCAGCGCGGGCGCTTCGTCGTTCAGAAAAATGCCGCGATACTTCACCACCGGCCCTTGCACATACCGGCCGAGTTTTATAAAGAGCCCGTCGTGATGCGCCACCGCAACGTCAGCCCACCAGTACCAAGGCGAGACTCCAATTTGTTCGGAGAGATCGTAGATGCCGTAGATCGTGCCCCGCTTGTCGCTGCCCGCGATTACCAGCGCAGAGCGCACTCCCGGCATCGGGTTACGCACCACTTGAATAAGAAAAAACTCCCACTTGCCCCGGATCGCTGTCACATCGAGTTTCCCCGAGGAAACAAGTTCATCGATCATCGCGCTTTTGCCAACCGTGCCGATGATGATTCCGTTTTTCGCACGCTCGTTTCCCGCAAGCCCGTCTTTCTGATTCGCAAAGTCCGGAGTGCGGCCCGTCACCCAAGAGATGTCCTGCCGCAGATCATGCGCAGCCCGCACCACGCCCCAATAGTCGTTCTCGTCGACATAGATCGTCGCGAGTCGGTTGCGGTCGGCGAGAATATAACTTCCGGGATGCGGCGAAGTCTCGACGTACCGTTCCTGGCCAATGGCCATCGCGTCGCAAACTGCGCCAGGAAAGAAAAGACAGAGAATCAGAACTAGGGTGAGCCGTCGCACACTTGTAAAAAACATCGGAGGCGATGAAGCCGATTGCCACATCGGCATTTTTCTCCTGAATTCGGAGCTCGGATTGGACCTCAAGAATACCGCATCAGAATCCCCAAAAATGCGTGAACGTTTACGACAACGGACGTGGCGACTCCCTCGAAAATACATGATGCAGCGCGGGATAAATCTCCCGATACGTGCCGTACCCCTGCTGCATCGTGACCACACCCCGTGCGCTGGGAGCGACGCGGGAAGCCACGCGAATCACCGCATCACAAGCCTCGTCAACAGACGCCCAAGCGCCGGCGCCCGCTCCCGCCAGAATCGCCGCCCCGTAAGCCGCGCCCTCTTCAGCTTCCACGATTTCCACTTCGCGCCCGTAAACATCGGCCTGAATCTGTCTCCACAGCGCCGACCGTGCGCCGCCCCCGCCCAGGCGAATTCGCGTTACCGGAATCTTCATCTCCTCGAAGATGGTGAACGTGTCCTTCAGGCTATAAGCAACGCCTTCCAGAATCGCCCGCACTACATGCGCCCGCGTGTGCGACGCTGAGAGTCCCACCAAAGCCGCGCGCGCATTCGGATCGCAGTGTGGTGTGCGCTCGCCCATCAGGTAGGGCAACCAGAAAACGCCCGCGGATCCCTCCGGCGCGGAACCAGCTTCCTCCGCCAAAACGTCGTAAGGATCGCGCCCATTCTGCGACGGAACTCCGAACCGATCCCGAAACCAGCGCAGAGATAATCCCGCAGCCTGCGTGACGCCCATCACGTGCCAGCGCCCCGGCACGGCATGACAGAAAGTGTGTATCCTTCCGCGCGGATCAAGTGCGGGACGATCGGTCGCCGCAAAGACCACGCCTGACGTGCCAATCGTGGCGCTCACCGCCCCCGCGCGCACAATACCCATCCCCACCGCGCCCGCGGCCTGATCTCCCGCGCCCGCAACCACCGGAGTTCCGGCCCGCAGTCCAGTAGCCTCGGCGCCCGCGGCTGACACACGTCCACAAACCTGCGGCGACTCGTAAAGTTGCGGAAGCAATTGTTCGCTGATTCCGGTCTTGCTCAAAACCTCCGCCGACCAGCGCCGGTTGGCTACGTCCAGCAACAGTGTTCCCGAAGCGTCCGCCATATCGATGGCCCGGTCGCCGGTAAGGCGGAATCGCACGTAATCTTTGGGCAGCATCACATGCGCCACGCGAGCCCAGTTCGCCGGCTCGGTTTCCCGCACCCATAACAACTTGGTCAAAGTGAAGTTGGTTAGCGGAGGATTGCAGGTAAGTTGAATCAGCCGGCCCGGGCCAAACATCTCGTCGAGCTCATGGCTCTGCGCCTCGCTGCGCTGATCGCACCAGATAATGGCGTTGCGCACAACGTCATCGTTCGCATCGAGCAGAACCGCTCCGTGCATCTGCCCGGAAAAACCCACGCAGGCAATTTCGTCCGCGCCCACGCCCGAGGAACTCAGCGCCTTCCGCACGGCCACGCCGCTGGCCCGCCACCAATCCCGCGGATCCTGCTCCGCCCAGCCCGGACTGGGGCTGGCAAATGCCACATGCTCTTCCGACCCGGAAGCAATCACCTTGCCGTGTTCATCGATCACCAGCGCGCGCGTGCCGCTGGTCCCTACATCAATGCCGAGAAACCGGATGTTCCCCTCCTCGTATTACCGATCTCGCTTACGTCGAAATCCTTATTATGCGACGTCTTCCGCAGATTCCTGGAGCGGCCGCTGCACTTGGGAATCGTGCTGCGCTCCCCCTCGCTCCGATTGCGCCCGCAGGAAAAAATCAAGATTCCCCCGCGTCACCAGATGCGGCGCCAGCGTCACTTGATGCGAACTCGCTCCCTCCGCCAGAAACTCATGCAATTTCCGGAAAGCCATTCGCCCCTGCGTGCGCGGACGCTGGTAGATCGTCGCCGCCACTGCCCCGGACCGGATCTCCGGCACCAGATCGGGATACAGATCGGTAGTGATAATCGTCAGCCGATCCAGCAACTTCGCATCCCGCGCCGCTTTCAATATCGGGATCGACGCCTCCGTCGTCACGTAGATCCCAGCCAGGTCGGGACAATCTTCAAACAACTTCCGGCACTTGTTGTAGGCCTCCGACTCCACATCGTGATCCTCGATCGGCTTCATCAGTCGCATCTCAGGATAAAACCTCTGCAACGTCGATTCAAACGCCGCGTGTTTCTCCGCGTGTTCCGTAATCGCCATGTCAAACACGGTGACTGCAATTTTCCCTTGTCCTTGCAGAAACCGGCCCATGAGATCGGCGGCGATCGAACCGCTGGCCAGGGTATCGATGGCCACAATGCCAAGCCTCCCGCTGTTCGGAGCGTCGGTGGCCACGCACATCACCGGAATGCGGGCGCGCGCGGCTCGCCGGATCCACGGCCGCAGCTTTTGCGGACGGCTCGGGAACGTGATGATTCCATCCACCTTCGCGGCCATGGCCGCCGCGAATGCCTCTTCCTCGCCTTCCCCAAGTCTCGGATACGTTCGGAATTCGACGTCCACGTTTTCCATCAGCATGGAGCTCGCCTCTTCGCGAATCCCCACCCGCACCTCGTCCCAAAACGAAGTCGTCCCTTGCAAAGTGTTGACGGAAATTCGCAAAGTTCTCTTGGAAGACAGGAACCGCGCTGCCAGATTCGGCCGGTACCCCAGCGCCCTCGCGGTTTGCAGCACCTTGGCCTTGGTCATGGGACTCACGCCAGGGTTATCGTGCAAGGCCCTATGAACGGTGCCCGTGGAAATACCGAGCGCCTTGCCGATATCGAAAAGGGTCGCGGGACGTTTGCCCATTTTGCTCAGTTCGCGCCTGCCGGCAGATTCGCGCCGCCAGCTGGCGTTTTCCCCATGGCCAGCCCGATTGGAGTCGGGAATAGCCAACCGCGGCGATTGTAAACGTTTACGCAACTGCCGCCAACCGAAAGAGACTACGCCAGCGCGCCCCGATTCAGTAGCTATTCTTCTGTAGAGCGAACACAAAGCGAAGATCTGGGCCCCTGTCATTCCGAGAGCCCCGCGTTTTCGTCGCGGGCCGAACCGTGCCGCGATTAGCTCTCAGCAATTGGGAAGTTAGCTGCCAGCAAATTAGCAATTAGCTATTGGCAGTAAGCTTTTTTCCAGAGCGGCGGCCGCCCGAACGGCTGGGTGCCAATCTCCAAATGGCAAACGCCGACTACACACGCCTATTTCGCGAACCGCCGCACGCTGAAGGAAATCGGCAGCCCGACCATCACCATATGCACGATCAGCCCTTGCAGCACATCATGCAGTTCGTAAGGGCCCCGATCGTGAAGCGCAGAGAGCGGCAAAACGATGTAACCCATTACCAGTTCCACCGCGATGCCATAGAACAAGCCGCACACCAGCGGATGCTCCTTCAGGAAAGCCAGCCTGCGGCTTGCCGCGTAGTACACAGCCGTCGCCGAGAACGCGATAAAGAAATGCAGCAGCACACCCAACGCATAGGTGGCTGCCCCTCCGTGCAATGCCGGCCGCCCCAACAGGCCAGCGGCAATCACCAGCGGAACTCTCCGTCCAAACAGGATGAAAGCTTGTGTAAGGTCCAGAGTTCCGGCAATCAGTCCGCCCGCGACGATTGCCAACCCAGCGCTTCGTTTCCCCGATCGCCAGCTTGCAGAATCCCCACTCATCCGGTTGTCTCCCTGTCGCGCCCCGTAACGCAGGCTTACGATCCTCATGTGAGACGCGCGAAGTCGTAAATGGGGTCTGAAATATCCTGAATATTTCTGGCATGACCCTGCACCGGCAAGCAATGATTCAAGGCGTCATCCGTGCAAACTACGGTTACATAGTCTGCTAGAAACCTATGACCTGCCGTTGGGCGAGCGGTTATAGATGCAGGACGACATCGCCGGAAAAGTAACGAAAGCGCCGCGGGTGTCGGTTGAGGCCAGCCCGGACCACTGGACCATCCATTCCCCATGGAACCCGCGACACGTCCGCAAAGTCAGTTGGAGAATGGTGGGCGCTGTAGGATTTGAACCTACGACTTCCACCGTGTGAGGATGGCACTCTACCGCTGAGTTAAGCGCCCAACGCTTTCTATTCAACCAGTTACGGCGGTTTCCGTCAACGGCGTGGGAAGGTTGGGGGGGAATAATCCCGCAACGTTGTGCTGGACGTCACTTTTCTCCTCACCAATTGCCCGGTTCCGCTTGTAACCCGCCATACCTTCGGGATGGCTTGAACAGCGGGGACGGGATACAGTTCCGTTTCGCTATTGGGAAACCGAAAGGTCGTACGCGGGGCAAAAGTGATCTATCGTGCACATTCTCAGCCCTTGCCGCTCGTTACCCTCGCAGAATCATGCTTAGGCTTGGGTTGAACGACTGCCCGTACTGCGGCAGTCCTGAAGTGTTCCGCTCGCAACCGAAGAAGTGGAAGGATCGTGTCTGCGCGCTTTTGCTGCTCGAACGCGCCCGGTGCCATTACTGCATGTTCCCTTACTATCGCCCGCTCCTCATGCCGCCACTGCGCGAATTTTCCTCTACCAAGAAGCCCTCCAGAGCGTCACCCGCAGTGGAAAGCGGCACCGCCCGGCATCGTTCGGATTTCTAACCCCCTGATTGTTCATCTGCCCCAGATCGCAACTGCCGCGTCAACAATCACTTACGAGTAACATCCGGATCTTTACCAGTGCGCTAAATTGGTGGCCGGCAGCATTGTGACGCGAGAATGGAGCGTGATAGCTTTACCATAGCGCGACGAAACGGGGATCAGGTCCGCGATTCGCCGCCTGTGGGCTGCCCTTTTCCATGCCAGGTGATTCCAGGCTCTCTCGACCTCCCCTAACTGCCTCAGCGGCAGGGACTTCCCGTAGTTCGTCCAACGACGAAAATGTGCAACTTTCGGGGTCCGTCGGGGTTGAAATTAATGTGAGCACTGCCGCCATGGATCGGGGTATCCTGATGGCCGCTCTTCGATTATCTGGTGCAGAAATACCGCCGGCCGCTGGTGAATTTCATGTACCGCATGGCGCGGAACTCGGCCGCGGCCGAGGACCTGGCGCAGGAAGTTTTTCTGCGCGTCTACCGCTCGCGGGAGAGTTACGAGGCCAGCGCCAAGTTCACCACCTGGCTGTATCGCATCGCCACCAACCTGGCGGTGAATCACGCCCGCGACACGCGGCACGAACGTCCGGAAGTGAGCGTGAGCCTCGACGAGACCAACGACGACAGCAGCACCACCACGCTGCAGTTGCCCGATGGGTCGCTCACCGCCGAGCAGGCCATGGTGCAGCGGGAAAGGCTGCAGGCGATCCGGAGCAAAGTGGAAGCGCTGCCCGAGCAGCAAAGATTGGCAGTGATCATGCACAAGTATCAGCAGATGGATTACAAACAGATTGCCGAAGTCCTGAAGAAGAGCGAATCGGCAACGAAATCGCTGCTCTTCCGGGCTTATGAAACATTGCGCGACCAGTTAAAAGAATTTTTATGAGAAGTGGCTTGTTATTTGAACGAATGGCGAAGTTGCAGAGGCGGAGTTGAAAGGCCGGAACTAAAAAGGCTGCAATTGAAACGGGGAAGAGAGTTGAGGTTAAGTTATGAATTGCGATGAAATGCGCGAAAGGATTCCGGACGTAGCTGCCGGATTGACTGAGATGAATCCCGTTGAGAGCCAGCACGTGGCCAATTGTGCGGCGTGCAGCGGGAAGCTGGCCGAGTTCCGCCAGACCATGGCGCTGCTCGACGAATGGCGTGCGCCGGAGGCGTCGCCGTACTTCGATGTGCGGCTGCGGGCGCGGTTGCGGGAAGAAATGGCGAAGCCGCAGGCGGGCTGGGTGCAGTGGTTCCGGCGTCCGGTGCTGGCGGCCGCGCTGACCTTACTGATGGGATTGGGCGTGGGCATGTTCTTCGTCCGGGGCTGGGAAGGTTCGCCGGACCGCAATCCGCTGTCTGACAATTTCGGAATGGCGGAGCCCGGCACGGCGGTGGGCGACTTGCAGGCGCTCGACAGCAATCACGAGCAGTATTCCGATCTGGAGTTGCTCGATGATCTGCAGGTGCAACCGGATTCGGTGAATCAGTAAAGCTGGGCGAGATTGCATGGCGGAAGTTCCAAAGTCGTGACGGAAACGCATTCAGGGGCAACTGGTCGTGCCGATTTGTAGGGATCCTTCGCGAGACAAAAAGCGTCTCGCTCTGGATGACAGGGCTTAGGGATTAGTCACGATTATTGAGAGTCTGGCTGGGTCGCGAAAAATTGGGGAACAGGGGCCTTTTGAAGCGCGGGAGACACATCACGCGATGGTTGGCTACGAGTGTGGCCGTTGTCGCCCTTTCCCTGTCTTGCCTGGCCCAGAGATACTCCTACCATCCGTCGGTGGCGCAGGCTCCGTCGCATCCTGCCGGTAACCCCGCGCCTCATAACCAGGGAGCGCCTCGCCAGCCTCAGGGCCACGCTGGGGATTGGCTGCGGCAGCATAAGGATTTGCCTCCCAGCGAGCAGGAGCGGGCGCTGCAGAACGACCCGCATTTTCGTTCCCTGCCGCTGGCGCAGCAGCGGCGATTGCGACAGCAATTGAGATATTTCTCGAGCCTTCCGCCGCAGGAGCAGCAACACGTGCTGCAGTTGATGGACCGCATGGGGAACCGCGGGAGAGTATGGAACGGCTTGACTCCCGAGCAGCGGCAGCGGGTGCAGCAGATTCATAATCAGAT
>JBEKDY010000193.1:0-8597 GCA_050014115.1 Candidatus Sulfotelmatobacter sp.
ATCTTGTATTGCGGCGTCTCCCAGTCCTGGAACAGCAGAAAATTAAACCGCCGCACCTTATAAGGACAGTTGTTCGAACAATAGCGCGTGCCCACGCAGCGGTTGTAGGTCATGTCGTTGAGACCTTCCGTCGAGTGAACGGTGGCGCCCACCGGGCAAACCACTTCGCAGGGCGCGTTTTCGCACTGCATGCACGGCACCGGCTGGAAGAACGCTTTCGGATTGTCGCGGTCGCGAGCTTCCTGGTCCGGATACTGATAGTAAGTATCAATGCGGATCCAGTGCATGTGGCGGCCGATGGCGCATTGCTCTTTGCCAACGACGGCGATGTTGTTCTCCGACTGGCAGGCCAGCATGCAGTTGTTGCAGCCCACGCAGGAGTTCAAGTCGATCGCCATGCCCCAGGCATAATCTTCTTTGTCGTAGGGGTACGGCGTGTAGAGCGTGAGTTCCTTGGGCGGCTCCTCTTCTTTCGCGAAGTTGGGCTTTTTGCGATATTCCTCAAGTGTGGTCTCGCGCACGAGCGGACGGTGATCGCCGTTGGGCGTGTCCATCGACTGGTAGCCCTGCGTGGAAGCGAGTACGTATTTTTCTCCGGTCTTGCGGACGGTCACGCCGGTGGCGATCCAGGGCGCGGCACTGGTTCGCAGAGGATAGGCATCGAAGCCCTGCGCAGTTCCAACGCGGCCGGCGCGCTTGCGGCCGTAGCCTAAGAATACGGTGACCGAATTGTCGGGATGGCCGACCTGAATCCAGACCGGGCCGGTAACTTTTTTCCCGTTGAGCTCAAGTTCGACGAGGTCGATGGTCTTGACTCCCAAACGCTCGCCCATCGCGGGGCCGATGAGGATGGCGTTGTCCCAGGTGAGCTTGGTCATCGGCTTGGGCAATTCCTGCAGCCAGCCGTTGTTGGAAAATTGTCCGTCGTAAATGGTCGGGTCGCGACGGATATTGAGCTCGATGGCGTTCGGATCGAGCTTTGTGTCGGGAGGGGTAGGCGCCGACTTTGCGGTCACGGACTTCGGCGTAAATGTCGTCCCTTCAATCCATCCGTCATGCAGCGACTTGCGCCAGAATTGTTCGAAATCGCCACCGCTGTGCTGCTTCTGCCAATAGGCTCGCGTCAGGTCGTATCCAGTCGCATCAGCTTGGCCGGAGATTAATGCGACGAACTCGATCGCGCTCTTACCGTTATACAGAGGCGCGATCAATGGCTGAATGATGCTGGCAGTGCCATCATAGGCGCGGGCGTCGCCCCAGGCTTCGAGTTCATGCGCCTGATTGACGTGCCACTGACAGAGTTCGGCGGTTTCGTTCTGATACAGGCCGTGGTGTACGCGCAGAGGAATCTTGCTGTTCATCATCGCGTCGGCAAAGTTAAGATCGGCGGGGGCGTCATAGACAGGATTCCCGCCGAGAATAATGAGCAGATCGACTTTGCCGCCGCGCATGTCGGCGACAAGCTCTTTGATCGATTCGGTCTGGTTGACCGGATTGGCGTCAACGGGGTCGGAATAGAAAACAGTCTTTCCGACGTTGCCCAGTTGCGCGTTCATTGCGTGAGCCAAAGCATGGAGCGCAGGAGGCTGGTGATCGCCCGGAATCACGATTGATGCCCCCTGATGGCGGAAGATGTCCAGCATCACGGCGGTGTCGCTGTTCAATTCCGATTCGCCAGCCGATCCGGAGCCCTGAATGTCCGCCGCAGTGGCGCCTTTCCACTTGTGCCAAATGTTAGAGAAGTCCTGGATCCAACTCGCCCGCAGGGGCCAGCGATGATCCGCCTTCGCCCCCGTCGACGTCGGCGTGCTCTCGATCACATAAAGCCGGTTCATCTTGCCGTCGTCCGGATTGCGCCGCTTGGCGAAATCGCGGATATAGCGCGTATTGCCGGGGAATCCCGCGTAGAGGAAGTCGGCGTCAAGTGAAACGATCACGTCAGCCTTCGACAAATCGTAGCGCGTCTCCACCGGCTGTCCGAACGCCAGCTTCGCGCCTTCGAGCACGTTGTCGCGATTGACCGGCTCGTACACGTGCCACTTGGCCTGCGGATAAATTCTCAGAAAGCCGCGCAGCTGATCTGCGAGCGTGGGCGAAGAAATGGTCGGAGTGAGAATGCGAATGCCCGCGCCCTGCAACGCTTTCTGCGCGCTGAGCGGCCCACGAATCGCGCCCATAAACGCCTGCCACGAGCGCTGATCGTCCATGGAGACCACCGTCTGCGACCGGTCGGGGTCATACATGCCGAGGATGGAGGCCTGCGCGAAAATATCGGTCCCACCGAGGCTGGCGGGATGCTGGTCGTTGCCTTCAATCTTCGTGGGACGGCCGAGGTGGCTCTCGACGAGAACCGGGCTTGCGTATCCCCCAAGCGTACATGCCGTAGCGTAAAACATCGGACGGCCCGGGATCATTTCCTCGGGCTGGCGCACATAAGGGACGATCGGTTCAAATGGCAGACGCACGCAACCGGTCATGCCGGCCAGTCCCAAGGACGCGCCCATCACCTTAAGGAACCCGCGGCGCGAAACCGAATCGATCCACTCGGAAGCGCCCTTGGGGAATTCGCGGTGCAGGGCATCCTGAAAATCATCGCTGCCCGCAAGCTCTTCCAGGCTGCGCCAGTATTCCGGCCCAGTCTTCTCAGCAGCATCGTGCGCCGTCGCCTGGTCAATCCGCGCGCGGACGAATTCCAGATCCAGCTTGCCCTTTTTGCTCGGACAAACCTCTTCGCGCTTCGCGCCCTGCGGCTCCGAATTATTCAGCTCGTCCATCTTCATCGTCACAACCTACAAAAACAAACTTCGGGTGCCCCATTTCTCGCGCGTTCTGTGCGCGAGAAGTGGGTCTTTCGTCGTTCACCGCACACCTACCTATGGCACGTGCTGCAACTCGTAATATCTTTCACGCTGCGCACGTTGTATTTCTTCACCAGCGCCGGCCCAAGTTCGTCCTGATCGGTATAACTCTGCCCATCCACCGATACCGGATGTGCGCTGGTTGGCGGCAAATACCGCATATTGAAAACCTGATCCCGTGGCCGCAGATTCTTTTCCGGCGCGCGGTGACAACTCAGGCACCACTCCATCTGCAACGATTCCTGCTGGTACATCAGCGGCATTTTATCCACCGGCCCGTGGCAGGTGTTGCATCCCACGCCCTTGCTGACATGAATGCTGTGATTGAAAAAAACGAAATCAGGAAGCTGGTTCACCCGCGTCCACTGCAGCGATTCGCCGCTCTTGTAGCTGGCTCGCACCGGCTCCAGCAGCTTGGCGTTGGTCCATATCTGCGAATGGCAATTCATGCACGTCTTGGTAGGTGGGATGCCCGCGAAGCTCGACGTCTCCACCGAAGTGTGGCAATAGCGGCAATCGATGCCCAGTCCGCTGACGTGATGCTGATGGCTGAACGGCACCGGCTGCGGCTTGCGAACGCCCGCATAGGTAACGTAGGGCGACCGCTGGACCTCCATCGCCATCCAACTCAGGGCCGCAACCACGAACACCGCGCCAAAGATGGTGGCGCGGGACATGGTGTTCGTGCTGCGATGAAAAATCTGCGGCATGTTCTATAAAAAACCAGCCGACGAGACCCCGACGGACCTGCCTGGTTTGCGCCCCGGTTGCGTGAAGCTTGTTAGCCAGTGAATCCGGAACCCCATAGAGTTCCGGGGATGAGTATGGGAAACACGGAATTATAAATACTTCGTGGAATTTTGTCGCGGAGTTTTAGGATTTTTCAAAAACAGAGAATCCCAAATGGATCTCTCAGAAAAATCCCGACGAACTTGCGGGGATCTATGGGGCCGACTACGAGAACAATAATTTTGGAGACTGCGCTAGTGAAGATTCATCACAAGAAGTTTCGGCTCCGTCATTTCTTCAATCGCGTAGCGCAGGCCTTCGCGGCCGAGCCCCGAATCCTTGACGCCCCCGTAGGGCATCTGGTCGATGCGGAACGAGGGAACGTCTCCCGCAATCAGTCCCCCGACTTCCAATTCCTCGTAAGCCTGGAACAACAGCTTCACATCGCGCGTGAACAAGCCGGCCTGCAGGCCAAAAGACGAATGATTCACCTGCCGCAGCGCGTCGTCGAAAGTCTTATAAGGCTCGACCGTCACAACCGGACCAAAAACTTCCTGACAATTCACCTTCATGTCGGGCCGCGTCCCGGTGAGAACCGTCGGCTCAACGACCAGACCTTTGCGCCCGCCACCGCACAACAGGCGCGCCCCCGAGCGGACGGCTTCTTCAATCCAAGCCGTGGTGCGCACCGCGTCCGCCTCACGAATCACAGGCCCCACGTCGGTCGTCTCGTCGAGCGGATCGCCGGACCTCAGTTTCTTGACGCCTTCGACGAGCAAGTCAGTGAATTTGCCATAAACGGAGTGCTCAACCAGAATGCGCTGCACGGAAATGCAGGTCTGCCCGGCGTAGCCAAATCCGCCAGCGACGCAACGATCCGCGGCGTAAGAAAGATCCGCGTCGCTATGCACGATGACCGCAGCATTGCCGCCCAGTTCAAGAACAACTTTCTTCTTCCCGGCGCGCCGCTTGATGTCCCACCCCACGGGGACGCTTCCGGTAAAACTGATGAGCTTGATGCGATCATCTGTGACTAGCAGACCAGCATCGTCATTCGAAAGTGGCAGCACATTAAATCCGCCGTCAGGCCAGCCCGCCTGCTGCACACACTCCGCCAAAAGCAGCGAGCAGAGCGGAGTCTGCGGCGCCGGCTTCAGCACCATGGAGCATCCCGCTGCGATCGCCGGCGCAACTTTGTGCGCCACCAGGTTGAGCGGAAAATTAAACGGCGTAATCCCCGCCACCGGTCCCAGCGGAAACCGGCGCACAATGCCCCAGCGTCCGGCGGTAAATTCCTGCCAGTCGAGTGGCAGAAACTCGCCGTAAATGCGCGTGCTTTCCTCAGCGCCAACATTGAAGGTGAAAATGGCGCGCTCCACTTCCTGCCGCGCGGCCTTGATGGGCTTGCCGGCCTCCAGCGCCAGAGTGCGGCAGAATTCCTCTTTGCGCTCAGCAATCCCCGCGGAAATCTGCCGCAACACGCGCTGCCGCTCAAACGCCGGCAGCCGCCGCGTGGTGCCAAACGCCTTGACGGCCGCGGCAATCGCAGCTTCAGCATGCTCGCGCCGGCCCTGCACTACCCGAGCGATTACGCTGCCATCGTAAGGCGCGCGCACTTCGACGACGTCGCCGTCTTCCACCCATTTGCCGTCCAAATAAAACCCATGCGTTGCCACCGGCGCGATCGTCAGCTCAGCCATGATCTGAGAACCCCACGGAGATTATAGGACTTTCCGCAAGCCCACCGCGCAATGGCCGACGTATAGAGTATGCATCCCAAAGACATGTCATCCCGAACGGGGCCGAAGGCCGGGTGAGGGACCTTACGATACGCCGAAAGCGGCATAAGCGCCGTCAGGCACCTACACGCACGCCTGCAGCGTAGGCGGTCCGTGCTTCCTCTACAATAGACCGCGTCCAGCCCATGCCCATCCCCCGCACCATCCTCGAGCTCGCACCGCTGCTGCGCCAAAAGAAAATCTCCCCGCTCGAACTCACCAGGGCATCCCTGGAGCGCATCGAAAAGCAGAATCCCGCCCTGAATGCCTTCATCACCGTCACCACTGACTCAGCCCTCGCCGCAGCCCGCGCAGCCGAAGCCGAGATCGCGCGCGGAGACTGGCGCGGCCCGCTCCACGGAATTCCGATTGCGCTAAAGGACCTGATCGACACAGCAGGGGTGCGCACCACCGCCGCGAGCGAACGCCACAAAGACCGCATCCCCACAGAAGATGCTGAAGTCGTTCGCCGCCTGAAGCAAGCGGGCGCAATTATCGTCGGGAAAAATAATCTGCACGAATTCGCCTACGGCGGCAGTTCCCTGGTCAGCTATTTCGGCGATGTCAAAAATCCCCACGACACCGCGCGCATTGCCGGAGGCTCTTCCGGCGGATCGGCCGCCGCGGTGGCCGCCGGACTTTGTTACGCTGCCGTCGGAACCGACACCGCCGGCTCCATCCGCGAACCCGCGTCCCTGTGCGGCTGCGTCGGACTCAAGCCAACTTACGGCCGCGTTTCCAGCCGCGGAGTGATTCCCCTCGCCCTGTCGCTCGATCACGTCGGCCCCTTCGCCACCACCGTTGCCGACACCGCCATCGTGTTGCAAGCAATCGCCGGCTACGACGACGCCGACATCACCACTCCGAACGTTCCTGTCGCGGATTACGTCTCCCCGCTGCGCGAAGGCGCAAGGTCTCTGCGCGTAGGCGTGCCCCGAAACTATTTCTACGATGACCTCGACGCCGAAGTCGCCGCGGCGGTCGAGCAAGCGCTGGCGGTAATCAAAACGCTGGTAGCAGAAATAAGAGAAGTAAAGCTAGACGTGCCCACCGACCGCACTCTGCAAATGGCCGAGGCCTACGCCTACCACAAACAGAACGCCACCGAGACGCCGGAACTCTATCAGCCCGAAACCTTGCGCCGCATTCTGGCCGGAGCGAATATCTCCGCGGCAGATTACATCCAGCGCCGCCGCGAACTTGAGCAGGCTCGCCGCAGCATCGGCGACGCTTTCGCAACTGTCGATCTGCTGATCACACCCACCACGCCCATGCCCGCGCCGGCAATCGCCGACCTCAGAGCGAATCCCGACAACCTGCGCCCCGCCGAACTCAAACTGCTGCGCAACACGCGCCCCTTCAACGTCTGGGGATTACCGGCCATCTCAGTCCCCTGCGGATTCACCAAGAGCGGCCTGCCGATCGGCCTGCAGATCGCAGGGCCGCACTGGCGGGAAGATCTGGTGCTGAGTATGGCTCACGCGTACGAACAGACAACGGGTATCTACGATAAATAATCTTTCTGACGCTCTGTCCGAACGGTAAACTTGCGGGCATGAAAAAAGCCGCCCTCGTTCCTATTATTGCGGCCGCCTTCGGCTTAGCTGCTATTGCCCAGATCGAAAACGACGCAAACTTCAAGCTTGCCTTGCCCGAGCACAAAGGACAACTGAGTTGGTCGGCGAACGGATTCAAGATCATCCAGTCCTCCGCCAAACCAAATGGACGGGAGTTCGGGATTCGCGGGAAGGATGAATCAGGCCGTCTCACTTTTCTGGGTTTCCTGTTTCTGTTTCCTGAACAAGCGCCACTCACGAGCGCAAGTTGCCGCGACGGAGTCATGGAGCCGGAAAAGAAAGGCGATGCGAGCCTGAAGATTCTGGGAACCTCCGACAGTACCCGGCCGGGCGGCCCGCCTGTCTCTTTGGTCAGTTATACGACGCGAGGCAACAAGGGCAAGACGGTCTACATGGTGCGCGGCTTTACCGGAACCGGCGACATTTGCGGGGATTTGGAGTTCTATAGCGATACGCCCATCACCGCGGACGACCCTTCCCTGAAGAAGGCCTTCGCTAGCTATCATTTCGATGAGAACTATTCTCCTCAAATTAATGACGTATTCATTTACGCCCAGGTGCTCTACCAGGCGCACATGTATCAGGCCGCGGCTCCAATTTTCGAAATCGCACTGGCGAAGCTGAGAGAAAGACCTGACACCGCATTCATGAGGGATGCGAAAACGACGCGACGAGTACTGACTGATCAGGCAGGAATCTCGTACGGAATGTCGGGAGACATTCCGAAGGCCCGCAGCCTTTTCGAGAAGGCGATCGCCGAAGATCCCGACTATCCGATGTATTACTACAACCTCGCGTGCGCAGACGCCGAGGACAAGAACCTGGCGGGGGCGCGCGAACACCTGCAACAAGCGTTCGCCCGAAGAGCAAACGTGATATCCGGCGAAACGATGCCAGACCCCACGAAGGACGATTCGTTCCTGCCTTACCGCGACAATAAAGAGTTCTGGACGTTCCTGATCAGCCTTCAACCTTAGCCGCAGGCCGGCCTTGGTCGTGGGTCGTTCAACAGGCTTTGCAGTCGCCCCTCAATCCACTGTTCTGACATCATCCGGCAGCGTCAGCAAAAACGAACAGTTCCCCGTCGCCGCCGAGCACGACAGTGTCCCGCGCCGCAGAACCTTCACCGGCGTGTCGTCGGGAAATGTCAGGTGGAAATCGGCCGTCCGCAGCGCCTCGGCAACGGGCTTCAGCTTTTCTTCCCCGCTCAGAAATTTGATGCTCTCCACTTTAGCGGACGACCCAGCGCCCCCGCTCAGCAACACGAAAAATTCCGCGTTCCCCGTAATCTTCGCCACTTTGCCGAGATCGATCGTGCGAAGCCGCTCCAGCTCTGCTTTGGAGTTCGCCACCGCGGTATCCGCCTTCGCGCCCCCTCCGGCCAGCGCAGAGAGCCGGTCACGCGTCTCCGGCGTAGGCCGCAATCCATTCATCGAAAGCGCGTAAGTCTCCAGCGCCCGATTCTTGTTGCCTTTCTTCTCGTAGATTTGCCCCAGATGGTCGCCCACTTCTCCGTGGTGGCCCAATCCCCAGGCCGCCGAAACATATTTCTCCGCCTTGTCGAGATCGCCTTCCGCAAAGTGCACCCAGCCCAGCGTGTCCCAATAAGCAATCAGAGAAGACACCAGCGGCAACTCCTGCTGCGTAACCCGATC
>JBEKDY010000194.1:0-8593 GCA_050014115.1 Candidatus Sulfotelmatobacter sp.
ATGATGGTGAAAAAGCACGTGCGCCCCAACCCGCAGCGCAACATCAAGGGCGGGATTGCCGAACAGGAAAGCCGCATCGCGATCTCGAATGTGCAACTGGTCTGCGGCACCTGCGGCCCGGTCCGCATTGGACATGAAGTGCGCGGCGACCGCAAAGTCCGGGTATGCAAGAAGTGCGATACCACGCTGGATAAATAGCTATCAGCTATCAGCCGTCAGCTTTCAGCGTGTGGCGGAGATGCGAACGGCAAAACAGAAATCGAGTCTCACGAACCGGTAGACGCAGAAAAGGCTAATAGCTAAAGGCTAAGAGCTAAAAGCTAAAAGCTTCCCGAAACCGTGAGCGGAAGTGGAAGAACTTAGAAATGGCAAAAGATAAGAAATCGTCGAAAGACTCGGCGCAGGAACAGAAAGCTCCCGACCAGGCGCGGCATGGCGCCAAGGAGCGTCCTCGTCTGCGCGCGCGGTTTGAGAAAGAAGTGGCGCCGGCCCTGCTGAAAGAGCTCGAACTGCACAACCAGATGGCGGTTCCGCGCCTGCACAAAATCGTGGTGAACATGGGCGTCGGCGAAGCCACGCAGAACGCCAAGGTGCTCGACCCGGCGGTGAACGAACTCGGCCAGATCACCGGCCAGAAGCCCGTCGTCACCCGCGCCAAGAAATCGATCGCGGCGTTCAAGGTACGTGAAGGCCAGGCCATCGGAGCCATGGTCACGCTGCGCGGCGACCGCATGTACGAATTTTTCGACCGCCTCGTGAACATAGTGCTCCCGCGCGTGCGCGATTTCCGCGGCGTATCGACCAAGTCGTTTGACGGGCGCGGCAACTACACTCTCGGACTGCACGATCAGTTGATCTTCCCGGAAATTTCTTACGAGAAGGTCGACAAGCAAAAGGGAATGAACGTCACGATTGTTACCACGGCCGCGAACGACAACCAGGCGCGCTCGCTGTTGAAGCACTTGGGCATGCCATTCCGGGCGTGAGGGGCAAAGTTGAAGTTTCAAAGTTCGAGCTAGCAGCTAGAAGCTAGTAGCTAGGAGCTAAGTTGGCAACTACAGCAAAACGAGTAAAAGACGCGAAGATCCAGAAGAAGTTTGAGGTGGCGCGCGACGCCAAGAAGCCGCGGCCGAAGTTTTCCACGCGGCGGCACAACCGCTGCAGCCTGTGCGGACGTCCGCGCGCTTTTCTGCGCAAGTTCGGAGTGTGCCGCCTGTGCTTCCGCGGGCTGGCGCTGCGCGGGGAGATTCCAGGCGTTTCGAAGTCGTCCTGGTAGGGAAGCGCGTGCAGTTGGGTGGGGATCCTTCGCCGCAAAACGCCGCGGCTCAGGATGACAACCTTAGTTAACTGTAGGTAACACGTTTCAGGGACCATGACCGTAGCTGGGATTTGACGTAAGTAGCAAAGCTGCCGCAGGTTCTCCGCAAATCGCGGAGCGAACGGGTGGCCAGAGGAGAAACTAACGATGAGGTTGACCGATCCGGTCGCAGACATGCTGACGCGAGTGCGGAACGCACTCCAGGCCCGGCACCAGAAAGTGGATATCCCAGCTTCGCGCCTGAAGCTGGAGATTGCCCGCATTCTGAAAGAAGAGGGCTACATCTCGAACTTCAAGGCCGCTGAGGAAGAAGGCCACAAGGTCATCCGGGTTTACCTCAAGTACGGCGCCAACAACGAGGCCGCGATCTCCACCGTCAATCGTGTGTCGCGTCCCGGCTGTCGCGTCTACGTGCGGCGCAGCGAGATTCCACGAGTGCTCGGCGGCATGGGCATCAACATCCTCACCACGCCCCGCGGCGTGATGACCGGACGCCAGGCCCGCCGCGAAGGCGTAGGCGGCGAGCTGTTGTGCGAGATTTGGTAGAAGAGCAGCTTTCAGCTATCAGCCGTCAGCTTTCAGTAAAGGCGGCGGTTGACAAAGCTGAGAGCTGAAAGCTGATAGCTAAGAGCTGATCTTATGTCAAGAATTGGAAAAAAGCCGATTGCGATCCCCAAAGGGGTGACGGTCAAGATTGAAGGCAACACTGTTTTAGTCCAGGGCCCCAAGGGCAAGCTGGACACGGCGCTGCCGGCCGGAATCAAGGTCGAACAAAAAGACGGGAACATCGTCGCCATCCGCGAGAACGACTCGCAGGCCGCAGTCCATGGCTTGGCGCGCGCGCTGGTCAACAACGCGGTTGAGGGCGTCACCAAGGGTTGGACCCGCGACTTGGAAATCGTCGGCATTGGGTATCGCGCTGAGATGAAGGGCAAAAGCGTGGTCGTGTTCAGCCTGGGCTATTCGCATCCCATCGAGTATCCGCTGCCCACGGGCGTGGATGCCGTCGTAGACCCCAAGCAGACCAAGATCTCGCTCACCGGAATCGACCGCCAGAAAGTCGGACAGGTCGCCGCGGAAATGCGCGCGCTGCGCCCGCCCGACCCGTACAAGAACAAAGGTGTGCGCTACGCCGGCGAACGCCTGAAGAAGAAAGTCGGAAAGACGGGAGCCAAATAGCCGTCGTTGGCCGATGGTCGTTGGTCGTTGGCCAAAGCGTATAGCGGCAGCAGATTTTGAAGGTGTCGGAGTCTTTGGCCAACGGCCAACGACGAACGACCAAGGACAGATTTTATGCTGACAAGAATCTCGAAAAATCATAAGCGCGGACACGTGCACGATCGCATCCGGAAAAAGATGCAGGGCACGGCGGAACGTCCGCGGCTCAACGTGTACCGTTCGCTGAACCACATTTATGTGCAACTGGTCGACGACCTGCACGGCAAGACGCTGGTTTCGGCGAGCACCGCCGAAGGCAAAAAGGAAGACCGGCGCACCGGCGGCAACGTGGCCGCGGCAAAAGTCGTCGGCAAAACCATTGCCGAACGCGCCAAAGCCAAGGGCGTCAGCAAAGTGGTCTTCGACCGTGGCGGATACATCTATCACGGACGGGTGAAAGCGCTGGCCGACGCGGCGCGCGAAGCGGGATTGCAGTTCTGAAAAACAGCTACTAGCTTCTAGCTGCTAGCCAACCCGGACCAGGGTAGCTATAAGCTATAAGCTAGAAGCTAGAAGCTAGGTTTATAAATGCCAACAGTAATCAAGAAACTCGATGCAGGTTCGTTTCAGCTCAAGGACCAGGTGGTCGCCATCAACCGCGTGACCAAAGTCGTCAAGGGCGGCAAGAATCTTTCGTTCGCGGCGCTGGTGGTGGTGGGTGATCCCTCGGCCGCTGTCGTCGGCTATGGTTCCGGCAAGGCCAAGGAAGTTCCGCAGGCCATTCGCAAGGCAATCGAATCCGCCAAAAAGAATCTGATCAAGGTGAATCTCACGCAGACCAGTATTGCCCACCTCGTGCTGGGACGCTACGGTTCCGGCAAGGTACTGCTCAAGCCGGCGCCGGAAGGCACTGGCGTAATCGCGGGCGGCGCGGTGCGCGCGGTGATGACTTCGGTCGGTGTGCAAAACGTCCTGACCAAGTCCATCGGCACCACGAACCCGCACAACGTGATCAAGGCGACGTTCGACGCCCTTAAGCAGCTCAAAAGCCGCGAGAGCGTCGCACTGATGCGTGGAAAAAGCGCGCAGGAACTGTAAAGAGATTCGTAACTGGCAACTAGCCACTGGCCACTGGCAACTGAGGTTCACATGACGGCGAAGAAAACAAATTCGGGCAGCGGAAAAATTCACCTGAAGTGGGTGCGCTCCGCCATTTGTGCCCCGGTAAAACAAAAGCTGGTAATCAAAGGCCTGGGCTTTACCCGGCTGAACCAGGTCATCGAGCGTCCAGACACGCAAGCCATCCGCGGCATGGTGGCGAAAGTCCCGCATCTGGTGGAGTTTGTGAATTAAAGATTTTTCGCGATCAGGTGCTCAGCGCAAGAGCGCTTTGCCTGAGAGCTGATAGCTGAAAGCTTACTTATGAATTTATCCAACATTCGAGCACCGAAAAAGTCGTCGGAAAAACGCAAGCGCGTCGGCCGCGGCATGGGTTCCGGCATGGGCAAGACCTCCACCCGGGGACACAAAGGCCAGCGCTCGCGCACCGGCTCGCGCATGATCCGCGGGTTTGAAGGCGGCCAGATGCCGCTGCACCGCCGCATGCCCAAGCGCGGCTTCACCAACATCTTCCGCAAGGAATTCAACATTGTCAGCCTGGAACGCCTGGCCGAACTGGGCAAAGAATTTCACGGCGATCCCATCACGCCCGAGGTTCTCCGCAAAGCCGGAGTCATTAAGACCAAGCATCCCGTCAAGATTCTCGGCGATGGCGAACTCACCGTTGCCATCACCGTGCACGCGCACAAATTTTCGAAGTCAGCCCAGGAAAAAATCACCAAAGCGGGCGGCAAGGTTGAGGTCTTGCAGTAATGGTTGAGAAGCTGCTCAACATCTTCCGGATTCCCGACCTGCGTAAACGCATCCTGTTTACGCTGGGATTGCTGTTCGTGTATCGCCTGGGCGGGCACATCCCCACGCCCGGCATTAACACCGCCGCGCTCGAAAGTTATTTTCAGGGCCAGCAGGGTGGTCTCTTCGGTTTCATCGACCTGTTCTCCGGCGGCCAGGTTCGCCGCATGACGATTTTCGCCCTGGGCATCATGCCCTACATCACCGCGTCCATCATTCTGCAATTGCTCACCGTGGTCTACGAGCCGCTGGCTAAACTGCAGAAAGAAGGCGAGCTCGGGCGCAAGAAAATCACCATGTGGACGCGTTACATCACCGTGATCCTGAGCGCCGTGCAATCGTTCGGAATCGCGATCGGCCTCGAAAAGGGCGGATACGCGCTCACTCCCGGCTGGGGCTTTCGCATGATGGTGATGCTGACTCTCACCACCGGCAGCGCCTTCATCATGTGGCTGGGCGAGCAGATCACAGACCGCGGTGTGGGCAACGGCATGTCGCTGCTGATTTTCGCTGGCATCGTGGTCGGATTGCCGCACGGCGTCGCCGACTTGTTCGACAAAGCCAAGAACGGCGCCTGGGGAGCTCTCACCTTCCCGCTGATGATCGGACTCATTATCTTCATGGTCGCGGTCGTCGCCTTCATCGTGTATGTGGAACGCAGCGAACGGCGAATCCCGGTGCAGTATGCCAAGCGTGTGGTCGGACGCAAAGTTATGGGCGGGCAGTCCACCCATTTGCCCTTGCGCGTGAATGCCGGCGGTGTCATGCCAGTCATCTTCGCTTCTTCAATTCTCAGTTTGCCGCCTATGATCGGCGCGGGCCTCGGGTTCACCAACAACCGTTATCTGGGCCCGGTCATCGAGTGGCTGAAATGGGGCGAGCCGCTTTACACCGTGGTCTATGCGGTCGGAATAATTTTCTTCGCCTACTTTTATGTTTCCATCGTTTTCAACCCCAGCGAAGTCGCCGACAACATGCGGAAATACGGCGGATTTATCCCTGGCATCCGGCCGGGCAAGCGCACCGCCGATTTTATCAATGAAGTTCTCACCCGCATCACCTTAGTCGGCGCGCTTTACCTGATCATCATTTCGTTTATCCCCGAGTGGATGATCGCCGGCATCCGGCTGAATCACATCTTCCTGATCGGAAGATATTTTGAAGCTATGCCCAACTGGGTTCTGAATGGCTTGGGCGTGAACTTTTATTTTGGCGGCACGTCCCTGCTGATTGTGGTAGGCGTAGCCATGGATACAGTCAACCAGATCGAGGCGCAACTCATCATGCGCCACTACGATGGTTTCACTCCGCGCAGCGGAAGAATTCGCGGCCGCCGTAACTGGTCGTGACAAAGCAGTTCTCAGTTCTCAGTTTTGCGAACGGGAACTGCCAGGTTGTGATGCCACAGGATTTTTCTGAGAACTGAGAGCTGGGAACCGAGAACTAGTATTGATGGCGCTGGAAACCTCGCGTGACGTAGGTCCCGTCGTGCTGCTCGGAGCTCCGGGTGCCGGAAAAGGCACTCAGGCCAAGCGGGTGCATGAGCGTTACCAGATTCCCCACATCTCCACCGGGGATCTGTTGCGGGAGAATGTTTCCCGCGGCACCGACGTAGGGCTGGTCGCCAAGGCGGTCATGGCCCGGGGCGAGCTGGTTTCCGACGACCTGGTCTGCAACATGGTTCGTGAACGCCTGGCTCTGCCGGATTGCGGACGTGGTTACGTGCTCGACGGTTTTCCGCGGACGGCGGCGCAGGCCGGGTGGCTGGATGCCCTGCTCGATGACATGCACCTCGATGCCACGAACAACGACCGGCTCTTTGACAACTCGCGTGCGACTCGAGCCTGGCCGATTGTGGTCAGCCTTGAGGTAGACTATAATCAATTGTTGCTCCGGATCACTGGACGCCGTTCTTGTCCTACCGATGGACGGATTTACAACGTCCATTTCCAGCCGCCCCGCGTCGATGAATTGTGCGATCTCGACGGGACCAGGCTGGTGACCCGAAATGACGACCGCCTGGAAGTGATTCAGCCGCGGCTTACGGCGTATCAGGAACAGACGCGCCCCGTAGCCGACTACTACCAGCGCACCGGCCGGTTGATCGCGGTGGATGGCGAACTTCCCATCGACCAGGTCACGCAGAAGATTTTCCGGATTCTTGAGGACCATCACGCAGCGTAGGAATGGCGATTGTGTGCAAATCAGCGGCGGAAATTGAAAAGATGCGGCAGAGCGGCCGCATCGTGCGCCAGGTTCTCGATCATGTGCGCTCGCTGGTGGCGCCCGGCGTCACCACCATGGATCTGGAACGCGCCGCCGAGAAAAAGATCAGGGAACTCGGGGCCAAGCCGGCCTTCAAGGGATACTACGATTATCCCTGCGTGCTCTGTACCTCGGTGAACGAAGAAATTGTGCATGGCATCCCGTCGGAAAAGCGGATGCTGAAAGATGGCGACATCGTTTCCATCGATTGTGGCGTAGTGCTTGACGGCTACTACGGCGACGCGGCGATTACAGTTCCCGCGAGTGGAACAGTGAAGCCGGAATTGGTGAAGCTGCTGGAAGTGACGGAAGCGTCTCTGTACCGCGGCATCGAGCAGGCGCGCATCGGCAATTCAGTGGGCGATGTAGGCGCCGCCGTGCAGGAGCATGTCGAAGCCGCCGGTTTTAGCGTAGTGCGCGAGTTTGTCGGACACGGCATCGGAACGCGGCTGCACGAAGAGCCTCAGGTGCCAAACTTCGGAGCGCGCGGTCACGGCGCCAAGTTGCGCGAAGGCATGGTGCTGGCGATCGAGCCAATGGTGAATTACGGCAAGCCCGGATCGCGTGTGCTGGACGACAAGTGGACCGCGGTGACCGAAGACGGCAGCTTCAGCGCCCACTTCGAGCACTGTGTAGCGGTAACCAAAGATGGTCCGGTAATTTTGACGCAGTAAAAAGCTTCTAGCTGCTAGCTCCTAGCTTCTAGCTAGTCGGGCTGGTTCGCTTAGGAGCTAGGAGCTAGAAGCTAGGAGCGAATGAGCAAAGAAGACGCGATTGAAGTGATGGCGGTGGTTCTGGAACCGCTGCCCAACGCCATGTTCAAGGTGGAGCTGGAGAACAAGCACCAGGTGCTGGCGCACGTTTCCGGCAAGATGCGCAAGAATTTCATTCGCATCCTGCCCGGCGACAAAGTCGCAGTGGAGCTTTCCCCCTACGACCTAAATCGCGGCCGAATCGTGTACCGCTATAAATGATTTTTGGTTAGCTGACAGCTAAGAGCTGACAGCTGAAAGCTGGGTTATGAAAGTACGAGCATCGGTAAAAAAGATTTGCGACAAGTGCAAGGTCATCCACCGCAAGGGTGTAGTGCGGGTGATCTGCGTCATCTCGAAACACAAACAGCGCCAGGGCTGAAGAAGCTTCTAGCTTCTAGCTCCTGGCTTCTAGCCACGCTCGAATTGCGATTTGCTAGAAGCTAGCAGCTAGAAGCTAGCAGCCGACCGAAGCCGGCGGAGGAACAGGAAAACATGGCACGTATTGCAGGCGTCGATCTTCCGCGCCAGAAGCACATCAACATCGCGCTGACCTACATCTACGGCATCGGGCACCCGCGCGCCGGACGCATCCTCGACGAAGCCAAAGTCGAGCCCATGAAGAAGGTGCAGGACCTGAGCGAAGAAGAGGTTAACCGTATCCGCACCGTCATCGAGGCCGAGGGCCTGGTGGAAGGCGATCTGCGCAAGGAAGTTTCGATGAACATCAAGCGCCTCATCGAAATCGGCTCCTACCGCGGATTCCGCCATCGCCGCAACCTCCCGGTCCGCGGACAGCGCACCCATACCAACGCCCGCACCCGCAAAGGTCCGCGCAAAGGAACAGTGGCACAAAAGAAGAAGGCGACGGCAAAGACTTAAAACCAGTTCCCGGTTCTCAGTTCTCGGTTCTCAGTTGCGAACCGGGGTTTACTGAGAACCGGGAACTGAGAACTGAGAACTGACTTCATGGCAAAACCAGCAGCAGCGGGCGGCCCAGCAGCCGCACCCGAGAAAAAAGGCAAGAAGAAAACCTTCAAGAAGAAGGAGCGCAAGCACGTGCCCCACGGCCTGGTGTATGTGCAGGCGTCTTTCAACAACACGATCGTGACTATCACCGACATGAACGGCAACGTCCTGTCGTGGAAGAGTTCCGGATCGCTCGGGTTCCGCGGATCGCGAAAGGGCA
>JBEKDY010000195.1:0-8561 GCA_050014115.1 Candidatus Sulfotelmatobacter sp.
TCCTTGGTTTCCTTGGACTTAGGAGCGCGCTCGGATGGTGATTGCTGGCTCATATGTCTCCTTGAGTGTAACTCGCTCAAGTTTAGATGATAATCTCTCGGAAAGGTTTCATCCCGCCTTCCGGCAAGTTCCGGTCAGGCTTGAATTGTAGTCCGCTTGCCGTGGGGTGGCATGATATCCGAGGTGCCGAGGCTAACGCGGATAATGGGTGCTTGCCAAGCGAAATCGACGGAAACGTGACCGGAAGTGCGGGCATTCCCGAATCCGGCTTAGTCTCCCGGGTAAATCCCGAGCACTTTCACGAAGTCGGCGACTTCGCCGAGATGGCGGAGTGCGTTTCGGGCGGGCTCGTCGTCGCCGCGAAGGAAGTCAACGTAGAACACATATTCCCAGGGACGTCCGCGCATGGGGCGGGATTCGATTTTGCTGAGGCTGATGTCGCGCAGGGCAAACACGCTGAGGGATTTGAAGAGCGCTCCGGGGACGTTTTTCACTTTGAAGGCGATGGAAGTCTTGTTCGCGCCGCGGGGAATCAGTCCGCGAAAACGCACGGCGGACGACACGTTTCCCAGATTTAGTTTTCCTCCGCTTGACTTTCGAATCAGGAAGAAGCGGGTGAAGTTGCTTTTATCGTCTTCGATGCCGGGCAGCAGAATTTTCCCCGAATATTCGCGCGCGGCGTGGGGCCCGGCAATGCCGGCTGAGTCTTTCAATTTGTTGGCGATGACGTGTTTTACGCTGCCCGCAGTGTCGTAGAACGGGACCGGTTCGATCTGCGGATGCTTGCGAAAGAAATCGCGGCACTGATCGAGAGCCACGGGATGTGACAACGCACGCCGCACTGCACTCAACTTCACGCCGGGGGCCGCGATCAGGTTGTGCACGATCCGCAGGCGGCATTCGCCCTGAATGAAGACGTCGCGCGACACCAGCAGATCGGCGTGCTCGGCCACGGTTCCGGCCAGAGTGTTTTCGATGGGGATAACCGCAGCTGCGGCGGTTCCCCGCCCTACCCGGTCGAAAACTTCCGCCGAGCGCGCGCAGGGAACCACAGTGCAGCCGGGCAGCATTTTCTCCGCTGCCTCGTGGCTGAAGGAACCGCGCTCGCCTTGAATCGCAACTTTCATCGCAGAAATTTTCTCCCGGCAGGAGCACGTCGCTCGAATTTCAGCGTCAACCGATGAACGATGTCGTCCCAAGCCGGGCCGAAGGTCCAGTGACGGGCCTCGCGACCGACGCCGACGCCAACGTCAATGCTGCCGACGAGAACATCCCGGCAGCGCGCACCTGCCGGCACGCATCCAGTATAGGCAAATGCTGCAGACTACGGTGCACCGGCTAGCGGCTATCTCATAAACCCTCGGTCGGGTGAACGCGAGCAAAGCCTCAGGGGCTGAAGCCAGCGTCGTTATCGGCTCTTTACGGCACGGCTGAAAGCCGTGCCCTTCCCGAACCCATTTATGGGATGCCTTCTAGTTCTTTCTTCATCCGCAGCGCGTCCACACCGTTCGAATAATAGCGCGGCACCGTCTCGATCACGCTGTAACCATGGCGTTTGTAAAACGCGAGTGCTGAGAGGTTATCCACCGCGGTTTCGAGGCCGACTGCTCTGCTTCCGGCCGTCCGCAGACGATCTTCTGCGGCCTGTAACAATTGCGATCCCACGCCTGAGCGCCGCGCGGCCGCAGTTACATCGATCGTAATAATGTGCCCGGTCCGGCCCGTCTGAGTCACGATGAAGCCCGCGATCTTCTCTGCGACCGGCTCTTCGACCGGCTCCCGCGTCGTCTGCTCCGCCGCTTTCTCCGCTGCTGTCTCCGCCACCAGGGTGAACGATCCCCGCCGGCGGATATAAAACTTCAGCTCCTGACGGGAATAGGAAATCCCCGGAGAAAAACATTCCTGGTCGATATGCCAGAGAGTTTCGAAATCGCCGAGCCGGAAATCGCGAATGGTGAAAGGCACGCCGACATTGTAGCGGCTGGCGCATGCGCGTATTCGGAGCCGCGCCGAAAGCCACGCGGACGGCCAGGAAATGGGCTTATCGACGGACGACCGAGGTTCGCCATCGCGGTTTCCCACAGAAAAATCGAAATGGCACGAATGGGCCCCTTGCCCTCGCCGCAACCTTGGTCGTACCATCGGCAATAGAGGAAGCGTTGTGGGACGCCTTCTGATTGACGCTATCGCCGCGACGGCTATTCTGCTGCTCTGGTTGGGGCTGTGGTCCCTGGCGTTTATCCTCTACAACCGGCATAAAGGCAAGGCGGCGCTGCGCTGGGTGCAGGCAGCGTGCGCCGGCAAGGGCCGCCTGCTCGACTCGCGCTGGCTCGGCAGTTCCCAGCTACGTGCCCGGCTTCAGTTTCCTTCGCGTGGCTTTGAGGATGCCCGGGTCACCGTGCAATTCCGCCGGCCGTTTCCCGCGCAGTGGATTCTTGACTGCTGGCGCCAACAAAAAGAAACGCTGACTTTTGAAGCCGACCTGGGCGGCTCGCCCAGTTTCCATTTGGAAGTGGTGCGCCACCGGTGGTCCGCCCGCAGCCGCAGTGTGGGACGCCCGCGCGACCGACGCGAATGGGAAGTTCACCATCCCGGGCCGCTCATTCTGACTACTCGCACACACTGGAAAGAGGATCCTACCTCGGAGTTGAACGCACTGATGACGGTGCGCCAGCAAGACGTGTTGCAAGTGCGCTTCCGCCCGGAATCTCCGCAGTTTTCCGTCACGGTCAACCTGGATGCGCTCGCCGATCCGGCCACGGCTGCCGGATTCCTGAGCACGCTACGCGAGCTCGCCGCAGGAGCTTCGGCGCACCGGCAGTAGCGCCGCGGGTCCAGCGTGAGGACTCTGGCACAAATCCGGCAGGAATCCTGAATTCTTCGGAACATTTACCCGTCCCGCGGAATTCCCCCAGTTGGGGTTATGCAGTAGACTGCGCACATGCCGAGCCATCAAGGTTCGATCCGCCTGTTTCGCTTCGCTGGGATTGACGTGTTTCTGCATTGGTCGTGGTTTTTGGTGGCGGTGTATGAAATCCAGAGCCGCAAGGGGAATTACTCTTCTATCACCTGGCAGGTGCTGGAGTATCTGGCCCTGTTCTTGATTGTGATGATTCACGAGTTCGGGCATGCGCTGGCTTGCCGGCAAGTTGGAGGCCGGGCGAATCAGATCGTGTTGTGGCCTCTCGGCGGAGTGGCCTATGTGGACCCGCCGCCTCGGCCCGGCGCTACTCTCTGGAGCATCGCGGCAGGGCCGCTGGTCAACGTGGCGCTCCTGCCTGTCTTGTACGTGGCCGTGACGCTCGGCGGGTCAGCGGGATGGGGCGTGACAGCGCCTGATCTCTATCGGTTGCTGCTGGCGGTCCAACTCATTAACAAGTGGCTGCTGATCTTCAATATTCTGCCCATTTATCCCCTGGACGGCGGCCAGATTCTTCGGTCGCTGCTCTGGTTTGTAATGGGACGCGCGCGCAGCCTGATGGTGGCCACGATCCTCGGATTGGTAGGTGTAGCCGGTTTCATCGTTCTCGCCATCTTCGAACAGTCCATCTGGTACGGGGCCATCGCGGTTTTCATGCTGATGAATTGCTGGGGCGGATTGCAGCACGCCCGCGCGTTGTTGCGTTTCGCGAAGTTGCCGCGCCGGGAGGGATTTCTCTGCCCGGCGTGCAAGACTGCGCCACCGCTGGGAGAATTCTGGAAGTGTGGAAAGTGCGGGCAGGCGTTTGACACATTTCAGACCCAGGCCGTCTGCCCCAATTGCAGGACTCAGTTTGCCGCGACAAAATGCCTGGATTGTGGTGCGGAGCACCCTGTAGGCGAGTGGAGCGCTGCCGCCTATGCATCCAGGAGTTTGTAACTGCGCCGCATCCGGCGAACGGTCCTCCTAGGATAAATCTCTTTTATCCCTCCCATCAGCTTTTTCGATTGGCAGAGGCATGCCCCGGGCATTATTCTTCCCTGCTGATCACCAGCCCACGCAACTCCCTGTATTCGTCACATTGTTACCGGTGAACTAATTCTTAGGAGACTAAAACGACATCCATGCCCAACGAACTGCGGAATTTCCTGGCACTCAGCTACGACGAACTGGAAGACCTGAACCTGAACGCGAAAGAGCAGCGCAAGAACCGCGTGGCCATGCACACGATTCAGGAAGAGCGGATCAGGTATTTGATTGACGAGAAGCGCATCAAGGCTGTGACCGTGCTATTCAGCGACCTCGAAGGCCGGTTGCACATGCTCGACTACGACAAGAAATTTCTGGTGAAGAGCTGGGACAACCTCACCTTTGATGGCTCGTCGATTCGCGGATTCACGGCGCAGAGGGAGAGCGATCTGCGGCTGGGCATTGACTGGTCCGCGTTCTATTGGGCCCCTTCGGATGTGTTCGGCTCCGGCAAGGTGCTGGTGTTCGGCGAAGTCATCGACAAGGGCGGGACACCCTATTCGGCCGACATTCGCGGCGTGCTCAAGGGCTACGCGGACAGCCTCTACAAGAAGCACAATTACACGCTCAATGCCGCCAACGAGATTGAAGGCTTCCTTTTCAAAACTCCGGACGCCGAGCGCCACTACTACGAAACCGGGAAGTTCGAATATGTGAACACCGGCGGATACTATCACTCGCTGCCGGGCGACCCGCTGCGCACTTTCATTGACACTACCGCCGAAGTGCAGCGGGCGATGGCCTTCCAGAACGAGAAAGACCATCCCGAGGTTGCACCTTCGCAGTTTGAAATTAATTACGGCTACGGCGAAGTGGTTGCCGCCGCCGACCAGATTCAGCTCTACAAGCTGATCTGCCGACAGGTCGCCACCCACATGGGACTGACGGCCTCGTTCCTGCCGAAGCCCGTGGTGGGTGTGAACGGCAGCGGGATGCACACCAACGTTTCGATCAGCGAGAAGGGAAAAAATCTTTTCTGGGATCCGAAGGGCGAAGAAAAACTCAGCAAGATGGGCTGGGCATTTCTCGACCGCATCCTCACCCACGGCAACGATATTTGCCTGCTGCTGAACGCCAGCGTGAATGCTTATCGCCGTCTCGATCCCCACTTCGAAGCGCCTAACCAGATCAAGGCTTCTGCGGTCGATCGCGGGTCCATGATTCGCATTCCGATCGGCAACGAGAAGAGCATGCGCGTGGAAGTTCGCTCTGTGGCTCCGGATGCAAATCCCTACCTGGTGATGCTCGCGGTCTTCAAGAGCGGCATTGACGGGGAAACCTCGAAGATCAAGAACCTGCGGCAGGCCGAGCGCTATTTGCCCGACAACATCTACACTGCGCTGGAAGACTTCCGCAACGCCGAGTGGACCACAAAGCTTCTGGGAGCAGACGTCAAGGGCCGCTACGCCGACCTGAAACAGGCCGCCGCCGACCGTTGTCCGCGGCTGCTGGGCACGTTCGTAAAGCCTCCTGAGGTGCAATACCACCACGACGTTTACAACCAGTTTTTGTGGAACATGTTCTAGAACGCCAAGTCTCACCGGAAAAAACGACGCCCCGGCGAAAAGCCGGGGCGTTTTTAATTGCAGTTGCTCAGACAGCTCCTAGTTCGGCAGAACCACCGCATCTACTACGTGAATCACGCCGTTTGACTGAAACACGTTCGGGATCGTCACCGTCGACATCCCGCCCTTTTCGTCCTTCAGAACAATCGAGGTGCCCTGCAGCATCGCGACCAGGGTTCCGCCGCTCACCGTCTTCAGCGTAGCCTGGCCGTTCCCCTCCCTGATCTGCTTCTTCAATTCGGCTGCGCTGATACGGCCCGCAACCACGTGGTAGGTAAGGATCTTCGTCAGCATCTCTTTGTTTTCGGGCTTCAGTAGAGTCTCCACCGTGCCCGCGGGCAGCTTGGCGAAGGCTTCGTTGGTCGGTGCGAACACGGTGAATGGGCCGGGGCCCTTCAGCGTGTCGACCAAACCAGCAGCTTTCACCGCGGCCACCAGCGTGGTGTGATCTTTTGAGTTCACCGCATTGTCGATGATGTCTTTGCTGGCATACATCGCAGCGCCGCCCACCATGGGATCCTTCGAGCCGGCGATCAGCATAGGCGCCGACATCGCCACAATCGCCAGACACAAAACCGCAAACTTCGTCTTCATAATCTCTCCTGTTTATGTTGGAACTGCTTTCCTGAGTAGTACGCACGCAGGGAGAATTCGGATTGCGGCCCTCTGAGCAGGCGGATTCGTTGGGAGAAATCCCGGCTCTCCTTGGCAGCGAGGCGGCTGGGGAATATTTCGGTAAGGAGACCGCGAACAGATCGCGCGCCGCTGCCGGCCCGCATTTTGTGCACGCCGCGAGCCGCTGGCCTACAATCGCTTCATGGAGCGCAAGATCTTCTGGATGGTGTTCATGATGCTGGGTCTCGTGGCAGACTTTCTGCTCCCGCTGTGGTGGGGCATTGCCGCAACTATCCCGATCGTGTTCATCGCCTGGTGGGTCGCTTATCGCAGCGATTGGTTCTGACGGCTCTGAGCTCACGGGCGAACTGCGCTCGCCGGATCCTTCGGTTTCGCTCGGGGCAGGCTCGCAAGAGTGCCTGTCCCCACAGAGATCTCTACGTCGTGGTGCAGGTCGTGCTGTTGGGACACATGGTGAACGTTCCACCTGGGGACGGCAGGCCTAGAGTGCAGCTCGAACTTCCTGTCAGCGTCCAGGTGCCAGTTACGGCATTCCAGGTGGTCGTCTGAGCGACAGTATTAGTTACTCCGGTCGCCGTTCCCGTCAGCGTGAGCGCGTTGCCGTTGCCCTTTACCGTGAAAGTAACATTTGCGGTCGCGGTCGGGTCGCTCACCGCCGAGGTTAAATCGAACGTCCCGCCCACCGTTTCTCCCAATCCCGTCACCGGGAAGCACGGTCCGGCGGTCAGGAAATTCACGTTGGTGACATTCAATGCGCCGCTGTCGTTGACCGTAAACGTGGTCTCGAAGTTAAACAGTGTCTCGTTGGCAGGGGGCCCTTGAAAAGTCGCCTCCCAATTGCCACCCGCAGCGGTCGTGAGGGTTCTGTTCGAGCCACAGCCAGCGACGAAACATCCCAGCGCCAGCAGCCCTACGATTGCAACCTTCTTCATGAACGGTCCTTCGAAACTATAGTAGATTTGGAATTCTTGACGCAGTTACTGAGCAGTCTCCCAAGGCCCGCGGCTCGAAACCCAGCCACTAGTATTGGAGAGATGCCGCCCGCTGGTCAAGGGATGTAAGCGCTTCGGAACGGGCGATCGGCTCAATCGAGCATTTTAGCATTCGGGCAGGCCACAGCGGTTCGCAGCGGCAGACTCTCAACCGATCACCGCACATGGGGACTTAGTCTGTCATTACGAGCGGACCGTGGTGCTGCAAAGCGCAGCAGCCGCGCCGTCGAATGACCCCTGCGCTGTGCGAAGATTCACGGAAGCCTCAAAGAGACACTCGTCTTATGCCCTTCTGCCCTTCTGATCTCTTGGCGCTCTTCGGTGGCTTGGGGAAGTGCCCGCCCAGGTTGTCGCGGTCGCGCTCCCGCCGAACGCGCGCGATCGTCCGGTTCACTTCCTGCGTCGATAGCGGCTTACCGGTGCGGACCGCAGATACGCCCTTGTCTACCCGTAGCTTACTCGTCACGGATGACATGCAACCCCCTCATGATTTCCTCACGCGCCGCGCTTGCCTTTCAACTCTGCCAGCAGCTGCTCGATGCGGTCTTCTTTCTCCAGCGCGGCCAGGCGGTCGTTGATGTCGGACCCGGCGATTTCTGATCTGGCCTCGCTCACCGCTTCTGAATGCGCCACCTTGCGCTTCATGCGGTCAAACGTGGCCGCCTTGGAGCTGTCGCCCATGGCCATGCGCGCGTCGCTGGCCTTGGTCACGGCGCGGGCGCGGCGCTGCTGCGCCATCAGCACGTCGGCCTTGGCCTCAGCTTCGGCGAGCTTCTGATCCAGTTTATGCAGCGCGGATTTCAGATTCTCCACCTGCGCTTTCTGGTCGCTCACCTGCTGCGCGAAATTTTCGCTCAGCTCGCGATAACTTTCCACGCGCTGCAGCGAGGCCCGCGCCAGGTCGTCTTCTTTCTTGTCGACGGCGAGTTCAGCCTTGCGCATCCACTCGGCGACTTTCTCTGCGTTTTCCTTGTGCTTTTTTTCCAGCAGGTGTTGGTCGGCAATGGCGATGGCCACTTGCGTCTTCACCTGCAGCAACTGGTTCTGCATATCGAGAATGACCTGCTTGATCATCTTTTCCGGTTCCTCCGCCTTGTCGATCAGGTCGTTGAGGTTGGCCCGGACTAATGTGGATACCCGCTCTAGTAATGCCATGGTGGACTCCTTTTTTAAGTTCAGCTTCTGGCTTCTAGCTCCAAGCTACGACTCTCCTGCAATTTCCGAACTGTCATCCTGAGCGGAGCGGATGGTTCGCGAAGCGGACCAGGCGCGGAGTCGAAGGATCCCTTCCTTCTCCACCGTTCAGATTCTCATGCGTTTCCCTTGCACAACTTCCTTCGAGCCGCGTCAGCCCCCTAACTGTCTGGTTCTCCCTTCATGTTTCTTGTGGATCGCCGCGCATTCCGGACATTCCATTTC
>JBEKDY010000196.1:0-8464 GCA_050014115.1 Candidatus Sulfotelmatobacter sp.
CTGGTCGTGATCTACCTGGCATCGGACGTGGGAAGCGTCAGCGGCGGATGGCTTTCCGGCGCCCTGATTCGGCGCGGATGGTCCGTTATTACCGCACGAAAAACCGCAATGTTCGTCTGCGCTTGCGGCGTGCTTCCTATCTTGTTTGCGGTGCGTGCCTCCAGTCTGTGGATGGCCGTCGGACTGGTTGGCTTGGCGGCCGCCTGCCATCAGGGTTGGTCAGCCAACATATACACCCTCGTCTCCGACATGTTTCCCGGGCGGGAAGTGGGATCGGTGGTGGGAATCGCCGGAATGGCCGGAGCAGGCGGCAGCATGCTCATTGCCGAGGTCGTGAGTCACATCCTGCAAGCCACCGGATCGTATTATTCGATCTTCGCGATCGCCTCTTGTACTTATCTGGTCGCGCTGGGGATCATTCAGGTAATGGTGGGAAAAGAAGATGGCCCAGCGGACTCTCTGGCACCCGGAAGCTGATACGCCCTTTTGTGTGCAGGCTTGTTTATGTAGAGCGGGCACTCTTGCCCGCTTGCGTACAGCGCCCAGATCTCGCAGGCAGGAAATCCCTTCAACTTTGCGTGGCGACGGTTGGCCCCGCGCCTGACTCAGGCAGCGCTTTTGACGCGTCGTCGCCCTCTCACACTCTGCAGAATCGTGGACGGAAGCTGCAGCACGCGGACTCCCGAATCTTTGTTGGTTTTCACGCGGACGGCAATCCCGTCTGCCTCCGGAAAAGGATCGGAAATTACTTCAAAATCCTCACCATAGAGCCGGATACGGCGGGATGCCCCGTATCCAAGATTCTTCACGTCTGCGCAAATCTGGGAAACTGAAATGGTCGAAACTGACGCTTCTGTAGGGGGAGAACTAATATTGCTGGTGACCATGATAGGTCTATTATACCAACCCGAGCGGGATGGGGTTGGGAAAGGTTCCCCAGTGGCTTCGCTTTGTCTTCGATTCGGCCTAAGATTTTTACACGCTGTTGATGGTGGATGAGTACAATTACCCTCTCAAACTGCCGTAGGAAGTCAGGAATAGGAGGCTCCATGAGTGAAGCGACCTCGTTCGATCATATCGTTGCAATTCTGGGTCTTGGCCCAGACCAATACAAAGACTCGCTGCCGCTGAAAGAATGGGTTCGGCAGAATAAAGATGAGAAATATGTCCCCACCGACCTCTTGAAACATTGGGGCTTTCAGGACGACGAAGCTGCCTAAGGGGCAGAAGCCGCAGAAGCCGCTCCTGGCGCGGGTCCCGACCGGAGCCTACTACTTCGGAACCAGCGACTGCAGCCGCTCGGCTGCGATCTCTGGAGTAATGTCGCGCTGCGGAGTGCCCAGCATCTCAAAACCAACCATAAATTTGCGGACCGTCGCCGAACGCAGCAACGGCGGATAAAAGTGCGCATGGAAGTGCCATTCCGGATGCGCGAGATCGTCGGTCGGCGACTGGTGAAATCCCATGGAATACGGGAAGGGGACGTCGAACACTTTGTCGTAGGTAGCGGCAACGCGGTGCAGCATATCCGCCAGCGATGAAATTTCCCCCGCACTGAGTTCCAGCATGCTGCCGAAGTGCCGGCGGCTCAAGACCAGGGTCTCAAACGGCCACACCGCCCAGAAAGGCACCACAGCCGTGAAGCCCTCGTTCTGGTAAACCAGGCGAATCTTCTGCCGCTCTTCCAACTCAAGGTAGTCGCACAGCAGGCAGCGACCGCGAAGCTTCAAGTAAGTTTGCTGCGAAGCCAGCTCCTTTTCAGGAACTTCCGGAATCGAAGCCGTCGCCCAAATCTGGCAATGGGGATGCGGATTGCTGGCCCCCATCATCGCTCCCCGGTTTTCGAAAATCTGCACGTGCCGGATATTTTCCCGAGCGCCCAGCTGCCGGAACTCGTCAACCCAGGCCTTGATCACGAGTTCGATGTCATCCACGCGCATCGCCCCGAGCGTCAGATCATGGCGCGGAGAGAAGCACATCACGCGGCACGCCCCTGGCTCGGCCTCAGCGACGATCAGCCCCTTGCCATCGACGTCCACACGCCCCGGGGCCACGTCAGCCTTCAAGGCCGCGAAGTCGTTGTCAAAAACAAAAGTAGAAGAATAGGCAGGATTGCGAGCACCACCCGCACGCATGTTTCCCGGACACAAATAACATTCCGGATCATATTCGAGCGCGGCGGCCGCCTGCCGAGGCCCGACCTCGCCCTGCCACGGACGCGTGGCGCGATGCGGCGATACCAGCACCCATTCATTGGTAAGAGCGTTGAGCCTGCGATGCGGATCTTCGTTGAGCCGAAAGGCGTGTTGGCGCTGATTCATGGGGTTGATTCAGGTTGAGGCGCACGCGCGAGAGAATTTTCTATGTCGCAGGCTTAGTGATCGCTCCCTGCGACGCCGATGCGACCAGCGCGGCATACTTCGCGAACACTCCCTTGGGATAGCGAGGCTGCGGCGGTTTCCATTCTTTCATCCGCTCGCGCAAAACCTCGTCGCTGATTTCAACTTCCAGAAGACGCCGGTTCACGTCGAAGTGCACAATATCTCCGTCGCGCACCGCCGCGATCGGGCCGCCCAGCGCGGCTTCCGGAGAAACGTGCCCGGCCATTAAGCCATGCGTGGCCCCGCTGAATCGTCCGTCAGTCAGCAGCGCCACCGACTCGCCCAATCCTTCGCCCACAATCGCGCCCGTCACGCTGAGCATCTCGCGCATCCCCGGGCCGCCCTTGGGACCTTCATTGCGAATCACCACCACGTCCCCGGCTTTAATTTTCTTGCTGGTGACGGCGGCCATCGCGTCTTCTTCCGACTCGAACACCCGCGCCGGTCCGCGCTGCTCCAGCCGTTCATGCCCGCTGATTTTCGCGACGCATCCCTCCGGCGCCAAATTTCCTTTGAGAATGACCAGGCCGCCGGTTTTCTTCAGCGGCTTTTCCAGCGAGGCGATCACTTCCTGCCCCGGAGTCTCCACCGCGCTATCGCTCTCGGACGCAATGGTGAGACCCGTAACCGTCAGCGCCTTGGGGTGCAAATATCCGCCGCGCATCAAACGCCGCGCCAGCAGCCGTATTCCGCCGGCGCGATGCATGTCCGCCGCCACGAAACGCCCGGAAGGTTTCAGGTCCGCGAGCAGCGGAGTGCGCTCGCTCACGGTTTGAAAATCGTCAATCTCCAGCTCCACTTCCGCTTCGCGCGCAATCGCCAGCAGATGAAGCACGGCGTTGGTCGATCCGCCGCTGGCGGCGACGGCCGCAATCGCATTCTCGAACGCATCTCTGGTAAGAATGCTCCGCGGTGTGATCCCACTCTTCAGCACGTTCATCACGACCTTACCGCACCCAAAAGCAACCTGGTCTTTCTGCGGGTCCATCGCAGGCACGCTGTTGAAGCCCATGGGCGAGAGCCCGATCATTTCCATCACAGTCGACATCGTGTTCGCGGTATATTGCCCGCCGCATGCGCCTGCGCCGGGGCAAGCCACATCTTCCAGGTCGTGCAGTTCCTTGTCGGTGATTTTGCCCGCGGCATTCGCGCCCACAGCCTCGAACACATCCTGAATAGTCACATCTTTCCCGCGATAAACACCCGGCGCGATCGTTCCGCCATAGAGAACCATTCCCGGCAGATCCATCCGCGCCAGCGCCATCGCCGCCGCCGGAATCGTCTTGTCGCAGCCCACCACGCACACCACCGCGTCGAACATCTGACCGCGGCACACCAGTTCGATCGAATCCGCAATCAACTCGCGGCTCACCAGCGACGCACGCATGCCTTCGGTGCCCATCGTCTCGCCATCGGAAATGGCGATGGTGTTGAACTCCATAGGCGTGCCGCCGGCTTCGCGGATGCCTTCTTTCACCTTCGCCGAAAGCCGCCGCAGATGAAAATTGCACGGCATGGTTTCGATCCAGGTATTGGCGACGCCGATCAGCGGCCGGTTGAGGTCGGCGTCAGTGAATCCTATGGCCTTGAACATGGCACGCGCCCCGGCCCGGTCGCGTCCATCGGTAATTCCCCGGCTACGATGTTTGAGATCCATGATGTTTGTAAGGTGAAACGCTTGAGGCTAATCGCAACGATCGAGGTTACTACAGGACGAGCCGGCAGACACCATAAGGTCTCACATATGCGAGTTCGGGAAGGGCACGACTTCAGTCGTGCCGTCCAAGGAACCCTGGAAGTCTGGCTTCAGCCTCTGAGGTTTCGCTTTGTCCGACCGCCGAGTGTCATCAGCAGCCAAATACTCTACGCGGCTGGATCCCCGAAAAACGGATTAGGAAACTTTACGCCAGCGCAGCACGCGCCGACTGCCCGCTAGCTTCCGAAGCCGGAGGATGCGCCCCCGCCCATCCCGGCCGCGAATCGCCAGGCTCGTGCAATCCCGCGCTGGAGTGGACTTCCAGCACGTCGGCAATCGCATACCAATCCCGGCTGAGTTGGCCGATTTGTTTCGGAGTGACCTCGAGAACCAGCGTGACCCGATGCTCCTGCTCAACCGGTTCGGCCAGCACCGAAGGCAAATCAAGCGCGCGGCGCGAAGCCGCATTCAAAATGCGCATCAGCGTTCCCTGCGTGTTGCGATAGCGAACGTGAAAGACTTGCATGTTTTCGAGCCTCCATTGCCGAAATCATTTCAGATCGAAGATCGCAGACTTGACCGATACCCAGAAGTTTTCAATCTGCAATCTAAAATCTACAATCTGCAATTCTTACTTCTGCCCTCTAACTTCTGACTTCAAACCTAGTCTTCTTCCAGCATCATCTCCGAAAGCGCCGCGCCCGCCGGAACCATCGGGAACACATTCGCTTCAGGATGGCAATCGAACACCAGCAGTTCCGGCTCCGGCGAATGCAGGAAGTTGTCGATCAAATCTCCCGTTTCGCTCGACACCGGAAACTCGCGCATGGCCGCTTCATTCAAGCGCCCAGCCTGAATTCGGTAAGCTTTGGCGATCTCCACGAAATCCGGATTGTCGCTCAGGTCAGTCTCCGCATAGTTGCGCTGGTAGAAAAGCTGCTGCCATTGCCGCACCATGCCCAGATACTTGTTGTCGATGATCACCATTTTGATCGGCAAGCCCAGGCGATGAACCGTGGCCAGTTCCTGGATGTTCATCTGAAATCCGCCATCCCCGGAAACGCACAGCACGCAGGTTTCAGGCTTGGCCAGTTGAACGCCCACCGCGGCCGGCAGGGCGAAACCCATCGCGCCCAATCCTCCGGAAGTGACGAAGCCCCGCGGCGACGACGACCGGTAGCGCTGCGCCGCCCACATCTGGTGTTGCCCCACATCGGCGATCACCACGCTGTCGTTGGGAAGACGGCTGAAAAGTTCATCGAGAAAACGAATTGTCGGTTGCGCCAGCCCTCGCGGATCAAGTTCGGCGCGCTCGGGACCACACGCAACATCGCGCCAGCCGCTCCAGTCGGGAAGTTGGGTGCCCCATGTCTCGCCGGTTTTGCGAGACGTGGGGATTTTGCTCAATTCGGCATGAAACGCCGGAATCGTATCCGCCAAATCCCCGATCACCGCCTGATCGCAGGCGCGTACGCGATCGAGCTGTGCCGGGTCGATTTCAAAATGAATAATCCTGGCCTGCGGGGCAAAGCGCGTAGGATCGCCCGTAACGCGGTCGTCCAGTCGCGCCCCGAACACCAGCAACAGATCAGTCTCGTGCAGCGCCATGTTGGCCGCACGCGTCCCATGCATGCCTACCATGCCGAGGTAATACGAAGATTGCGGAGGAACCGCTCCCAGTCCATGCACCGTAGCGAACGATGGAATATTCAGCTCGTCGAGCAGCCGCCGCAATTCCGGAATCGCTCCAGAAAGTTTCGCTCCCGCACCCACCAGCGCCACGGGACGCTCCGCCTTCCGCAGCAAAGCCAGAATCGCATCGCCGAAACCGCCCTCAGCTGTGACATCAGCCGCACGAACCTTGGGCGTAAACTTCACCGGCCCGGAGAATTCCTTCTTCGCCTTCAGCATGTCGGTGGGAATGTCGATCACCACCGGCCCCGGCCGTCCGCTGCGCGCCCAATAAAATCCTTCGGCAATCACTTCCGGAATTTCGTCGAGCGTCTTTACGATCCGGCTCCACTTGGTCAGCGACAGCGTCACCCCGAACACATCCGTTTCCTGAAACGCATCCGTGCCAATCAGCGCGCTGCGTACCTGCCCGGTGATGCAGACCAGAGGAACCGAATCCATCTTCGCGTCAGCAATGCCGGTGATCAGGTTCGTGGCTCCCGGACCGCTGGTCGCAATCGCCACGCCCACCTTGCCCGTAACCCGCGCGAATCCCTCCGCCGCAAACACCGCGCCCTGCTCATGCCGCGTCAGGATGTGCCGCACGCCGCTGCCCTCGAGCGCGTCATACAACGGCATGATCGCGCCGCCAGGATAGCCGAACACCAGGTCGACCCCTTCGGCCCGCAGGCACTGCAGAACGATGTCCGCGCCCTTAAGCATTCACAACCTGCTTTTCTTTATTTGGCTCTGGCGTCTTCGGAGCGTCCGCCGGTTTCTTGCCGTCTTTCGGCAGCCAGCTCATCATGCCGCGCAGTTGCGCGCCCACGATTTCGATGGGATGCTGCTTCTCTTTCGCGCGCAACGCCGCAAAATTCTTCCCGCCGCTCTTGTTCTCCGCAATCCATTCCCGCGCAAACTCGCCGCTCTGAATGTCGGCCAGGACTTTCTTCATCGCCGCCCGCGTTTCATCGCCGACTACTCTCTCGCCGCGCGTCAGATCGCCATACTCTGCCGTGTTCGAGATCGAATACCGCATGCGGTCGAGGCCGCCTTCGTAAATCAGGTCGACGATCAGCTTGACCTCGTGCAGGCACTCGAAATAAGCGATCTCCGGCGCGTACCCGGCCTCAACCAGCGTCTCAAATCCCTTCTTGATCAGCGACGTCAGCCCGCCGCACAGCACCGCCTGCTCGCCGAAAAGATCGCTCTCGGTTTCTTCCTTGAACGTAGTCTGGAGCACCCCGGCGCGGGTCGAGCCAATTCCGTGCGCGTAGGCGAGAGCAAGCTCGTGTGCATGTCCGCTGGCGTCCTGCTGAATCGCAATCAGCGACGGCACGCCGCGCCCTTCGCTATAAATCCGCCGCACCAGGTGCCCGGGGCTCTTCGGCGCGATCATCACCACGTCCACGTCGTTCGGCGGGACAATGGTTTTGAAATGAATGCTGAAGCCGTGCGAGACGCCGAACACTTTGCCGGGATGCAGATACTGTTTGATGTGTTTTTCGTAAAGCTCGCCCTGCGTCTCGTCGGGCGTGAGCACATGGATCCAGTCGGCGCGCTTGCAGGCTTCCTCGGGCGCAACCACCACCATGCCATCGGCCCGCGCCTGCGCCGCGCTCTGCCGGTTGGGGTCGAGACCCACGATCACTTTGAGGCCGCTATCGCGCAGATTCTGCGCCTGCGCGTGTCCCTGGCTGCCGTAGCCCAGGATGGCAATGGTCTTGCCCTTCAGGGCATTGGGATTGGCATCACGTTCGTAAAAAATATTAACCACCAGCGTGCTCCTCTCGTTTCGTGGCAACTCGTCGTTGCAACTCGGAACCGAATCCAGCTGCAAACCGACCGGTCGGTCGGTACTTCTTATGCTACCTGTCTCGCCGAAACTGTGTCAAGAGGGAAATCTGGTTCGTGGGATTCGCGGTTTTGATAAGCTGTTTTCCGCTGCTCCAGCCACGTCATCGTCCAGGTTAGTGTGATTGATATGAATGAATTTGAAGGCGTGGTTCCGATTCTCAATGTTAAGAATTTTGCCGTGTCGCTCGACTATTACGTCAATAAACTGGGCTTCACAAAAAAATGGGACTGGGGCACTCCGCCGACCTTCGGTTGCGTCACGCGGGGCAAGGTGCAGATTTTCCTTTGCGAAGGTGGACAAGGGCAGGCGGGCGTGTGGATGTCGATTTTCACAGAGGATGTGGACGCGCTGCATGAGGAATACAAGAAAAGCGGCGCGATTATTCGCCAGCCGCCAACGAATATGCCGTGGGGCGTGCGGGAAATGAACGTGCAGGATCCAGACGGTCACCGTTTGCGCATGGGGAGCGATTCTACGGGCCCGGTCGACGAGGCTGGGTGGAAGCGCTTCGGCGAGATGCAGAAGTTCGGGGAGTAGTTCGGAGAGCGTGCCCGTCAGCATTGGCAATCTTTCCCGCAACTGATTACCATGTCGGCGATGGCTCGCGAGGCGGTGATCGATTCCCGGCAGGAAATTCTGCGCACGGCGGCGCGGCTATTTCAGCAGCGCGGGTATGACGCAACGTCGATGAACGACGTGGCCGCGGCGCTCAAGCTAAGTAAAGGCGGCCTCTATCACCACTTTCAGAGCAAAGACGAAATTCTGTTCGAGATCATGAACCACGCCATGGACATCACCGAGGAGCGCGTGCTCGGCCCGGTGCGCGGCATCGCTAAAGCGGAAGATCGGTTGCGCGCC
>JBEKDY010000197.1:0-9277 GCA_050014115.1 Candidatus Sulfotelmatobacter sp.
CCGATGATCAGGCTTACTCCGATCACCACGCCAATGAACGGACGAAAACCCGGCAAGTGACTGGGCGTCATCATGCTCAGATATTCCTCCATCGACAGCACCGAATACTTTTCCATCCCGGGTTGGCTCTGGATGGCATTCACCACCGCCCCCGTGTTTGCCGGGTCATCCAGTTTCAGGTAAAAGACCGAGGCCTTGTCCTGCGCTCCAATCAACTCCTGCATCGTTGCCATGGGCACAAATTTCCGCGCGCCTCGTCCGTTTTCCACGATGCCGCACACCCGAAAGGAATGGTTCAAAATATCCATCGAGTCACCGATTTTCACATGCCGCTGCCGCGCGATGAAGTCGTCCACCAGCACGTCGTTCGGCCCCTGAAACGGTCCGCCCTTGAGATAAGTAAACGGTCCGCTCAAAGCCTCAAAGCTGGCAAGATCGATCCCGTCAATCACTTCCAATCCGCCGCCGGTCGCGATCGCCCACACAACCGGGCTGACGACCTTCACGTGCGGAATGCCGCGCAGTACATCGCCCACCTTCACCGAAACCGGCGCCCCGCTGATGGCCGCAAAAAACGACGACCCCGGCGGCTGCACAATTACATCAAAGCCAATGCCAGCCGTCCGATTCTTGTTGTCGTTCATGATGCCGTAGCACAAGCCCACGATCAGCAGAATCAGTGTGACTTCGAGCGCAATGGCCACAACGCTGATCAGCGACCGGATCGGCCGGTGCACCAGGTTGGCAACCACCATTTTGTTCATCATGATTGGTTCAAGAGCAGTTCAGAATGGCAGGTTCTTCTTTGCGTCCTTTGCGGATTTCCTTCGCGCCCTTTGCGGTTAAGAGCTTCTACGTTGAAAGCACGATGCTCTCTTCGCGCAAGCCACCAGCGCCTACCGCGCCCGGTCCACCGAAGGCACCTTCGCCGAACTCGACTGCGGCCCGTCCAGATGCACCACATCCGCTCCCGCCGGTTGCTCCAGCGTGAACTGCTCATCTTTCAGTGGCTTGTTGATTTCCAGCTTCAACATGTTTAGCGTGATGTCGTATTCCTCCTGCGGCCGGTTAATCTCGATGCGCGAGGCGAAGTTCACTCCATCGTAGTCCTTGTATTCCGCGTAGCGTGCGTCCGTGCTCAGCTGTCCCTTATCGTCGTAGATGTATTGCCGGTGCGGCTTCAGATCGGTGCGGCCGAAAACGATCTTGCGCGACAAAACCGCATCGTTGTCTCCAACCATGCGGATTACCACCAGCTCGTAATCCTCCTGCAGAATGGGATGCCCCTTCGCATCGTGCAGAATTTCGTAGCTATTCTCCACGACTGCCTTCTCCGGCGGCACGATCGGACGAATCAGCAGCGCGTCATAAATATTCTGCGGACGAATATTCTCCAAGGGCTGGGAGGTGTTGGTCGTCTGCACCTCATTCCGCCCCATCACAAAGCGGTTCTTGGGAGGAATCCACAATTTGAAGTCCTGCCCATTGCTGACCATGTCGAACGCGGTGGTGCGAACGATGGGTAACAGCCCCACCATGTGCAGCATGGCAGGCGTACGCGCCAGCACATAGCCGCGAATCTCCTTGTAGTCGGTAACCTGGCCTTTTTTGATGCCGCCGGCCGAGGTGTCAATATCCACAGTGGCCTGCAGAGATCGTATCTTCTCCGCCTGTTGGTTGACGGAGTCGATCAGTTCCTGCTGCGTCGCCGTGAGAAGCGGAGCCTTGGAATAGGTCTCTTCCACGGGCCGGGTCCGCGAAAAAACTCCACAGCCAATCGCCGGCAGCACCGCGAGCAGCAAAGTCAGGGCCTGGAAAAGCGGGGTACGTCTTATCAAGATTTAAGATGATCTCCTAAAGCATTTGAGTATACAGCCACGAAGAAGGATGCAAAGCATTGAATCGAAAGAAACAAGCCCACCCCCGCCTCGGACCTGCACAGCATGGCATCAACCACCCTCAAAGTGCCATCCCGACCGGAGCCGTTCTTCCCGCGAAGGGAGGGATCTAACGTGCAGTCTCCACCGCCTCAAGCGTCAACCTGTCCTCCGAACCCGCCCTTACTAAAGTCAGCGCTCCCGCCGCAAAACCAACGCTCCCCACTCGCCCATCATCTAAACTGAACCCATTGTGCGCAAGTTATTCTGGCTCATATTCGTTGCACTGCTGGCGGCCGCGGGTTGGTTCGCGTGGGCAATTTTCACTCCCACGGAACCACCGGGGCAAACCTTCGTCCTGTTGCATCCGGGCTACTCCAGTCGCCGCATCGCCGCGGAACTCAAATCCGCCGGCGTAATCCGCAGTGAGCAAGCCTTCATCCTCTGGCATTACGTTCACCGTCACCGCTCGCTCAAAGCCGGAGAATATCTCTTCGAAAAGCCCGACAACATTATCAACATCCAGAAGCGCCTCCTCCGCGGCGACGTCTATTTCCACACCGTCGTCGTTCCCGAGGGATTCACCATGTTCGATATCGCCCGTGCCATCGAAGCTGCGGGCCTGGGCCCGGCGCAGGACTTCCTGAAGGTGGCGCAGTCCGACACGGACATGATCGCCGACATGGCGCCGCACGCAAAATCGTTAGAGGGCTATCTTTTCCCCGACACTTACGACTTCACACGGATGATGCCAATGAGACAGATCGCCGGCGTGATGGTGTGCAATTTTCGGCGGGAAGCGGATCGAATTGGTTTGGACCGTAGAGCGGTCGTGGTGATAGGCCAGCCCCCCGAACCGAAGGCCTCCAACGGCTGCGCCCCAAGTGAAGTTATCCCGGGTGTCCCGGATGATCTCACACCACTCGAACGCACCGTCATCATGGCCTCCATCGTAGAGAAAGAAACCAGAGTCCCCGATGAGCGTCCGCTGGTGGCCAGCGTCTACTACAACCGCCTGGGCAACCACATCGCCCTCGACGCCGACCCCAGCATCATCTACGCCGAACTTCTGGCCGGAACCTACACCGGCGCCCTGCACCACGCCGACATGCAATTCCAGTCTCCCTACAACACCTACCGCAATCCCGGACTACCCCCCGGTCCCATCGCCAACCCCGGCCGCAGCTCGCTCGAAGCCGCCATGCAGCCCGCGCAATCCGACTACTACTATTTCGTCGCCGACGCCGAGGGCCACCACCGCTTCGCCCATAGCATCGAAGAGCATAACGAAAACGTAGCGGCCTATCGAAAAGCCATGCGCAACCGCTGACTTGGCCAGTGATTCACTGACCCCTGATCCCTGATCACTGACCCCTGAATTCCATCCACCCCTGCAGAATCAAGACCGCCGCCATCCGGTCCACAGCCTTCCCGCGCTTCTCAATCGAAAGCTCGGTTGCGCGCAGTAACCGGTTCGCCTCGGCCGAAGTCAGCCGCTCATCGAAAAGATGCACCGGCAGCTTGAACCGCTTGCGAAGTTCCTCGGCAAACACCCGCATCTTGTCCGACTGTATCCCCTCCGCGCCGCTCATGCGCAACGGCAACCCCACCACAATCTCTTTCACGTGATATTTCCGAATCACACCCCGCAACTGTTCAAAATCTGCCCGCTTGTTGCGGCGCTGCAACGTCTCGATCCCCTGGGCCGTAATCCCGAGCGGGTCGGAAACTGCCATCCCAATGCGCCTCGCGCCCACGTCCAGCCCAAGGATTCTCCCAGATCCGCTACGGCCGGAGGGACGGTCAGAGGACTGACCAGAGGACTGCTCCCCTGCCCCGAATTGGGAATCTTCGTCGCCGGTGTCCACGGCGCGATTATCGATGCCGCAGCCTCCCGCTGGCAAGACTCAGGTCACCGGGGGATTATTCAGCCAGGTACTTGGACCCGGCATAAATGCAACCATAATAAGCACTTAGCCAACCAGCCGGCTGCCGCCGGAGGCTCTCTTCATTCCTTGCTTTCGGCCCCCCATGGGAGTAACCTAGTTGTTAGCATCGACTTCGCTCTTCCCCGCAAAAGCCTTACGCCATCCCTGGGTGCCTGACATATGAGTAGTAACGACTTGAATTTCCACATCGGCGACAAGGTCGTCTATCCCAACCACGGTGTGGGCGTTATCGAACAGATCAGCAGCCGCTCCGTGGGCACGACCGTGGAAAAGTTCTACCTGCTCCACATCAAAGCCAGCAGCCTGAAGGTGATGGTTCCGTGCCAGAACGTGGGCAGCGTCGGTCTACGGCGGGTGGTGCGCGACGGGGAAATCCAGAAAGTCCTTGATATTCTTTCCATTAGCGACAGCGGCAGCAACGGCGACTGGAAAGACCGCTTCAAAGAAAACTCCGAGCGCATGCGTACCGGCTCCCTGATCGAAGTCGCCGGAGTCTTGAAGAGCCTGATCGCCCTGCACGCCGCCAAGCCGCTCTCCTTCCGCGAAAAAAAGATGCTGGAGCGCGCCCGCTACCTTCTGGTCAGCGAGCTGGCCATGGCGCGCAACGTCGAAGAAACCAAAATAGAAGAAATCCTCACCACCGCCCTAGCCAAGTGCAAGCTGCGTTTCCCCGAAGCCTCAGAATTCCAGGCGTAAGCACCTTCGTGAACCTTAATGTCCTTCGTGGTCGATGATTTTCTTCTCCGTCCTCGAAGCTGACCACGATCCAAAATCCCGTCCCGATGTCCCGATCCGCTCGCGCCTTTATAATCCCGCGCATGGGCAACTCTGCATTACCTTTCGGGATTGACCGCTCCCTTCTGCGCCTCGACCAGCAGGAACTCTATCTCTCCCTGCACTTCGTCATGGTTTTCGTTCGCGATCAGGAAAGAAGCCTGCGGTTCTACATCGACCAGCTCGGCTTCCGACTCGTGGTGGATCAGATCCTCGACTCCGGCAACCGCTGGATCGAAGTCGAGCCTCCGAACGGCAACACGCACGTGGCCCTCGCCCTGGCGGGTCCGGAACACGCGCCCCGACTTGTCGGACGCGACACCAACATCTACTTCGTCACCGAGGATGTTCACGCCAAGTACAACGAGTGGAGCAGTCGCGGAGTTCACTTTCACTCCACGCCGCAGAACCCCGTCTGGGGAGGAGTTTTCACCCGCTTCGAGGATATCGACGGAAATTCATTTGGCCTCGCCGGCTTCGACGAACTGACGCTCGGCATCGAAACTCAGCGCCGCGCTCTCGCCCAGAAACTCGAATCCGATCGCCGCGCTGCCCAGGAAATGGAAATCGCCAAGCAAGTGCAGTCGCGCCTGTTCCCACAAATCCATCCCGAGGCCAAAACCCTCGAATACGCCGGCCTGTGCCATCCCGCCCGCGAAGTTGGAGGAGATTATTTCGACTTCCTCGATCTCGGCCAGCACAGGCTTGGCCTGGTCATCGGCGACGTCTCCGGCAAAGGCATCGCCGCCGCTTTGCTGATGGCCAACTTGCAGGCCAATCTTCGCAGCCAGAGTGCTATCGCCCGCGATCATCCGCGCCGTCTGCTGCGCTCTGTGAACCGCCTGTTTTTCGAGAACACCGTCGACAGCGCCTACGCGTCGCTCCTGTTCGCCGAATACGACGACACCGCGCGCCGCCTGCGCTACGCCAATTGCGGACACTTATCCGGCCTGGTCCTGCGCGCCGACGGCACCTGTCAGCGCCTCGATTCCACTGGCACTCTGCTCGGCCTGTTCGAAGAGTGGGATTGCTCCATCGGCGAATGCGATCTCTTCCCCGGAGACCTGCTCGCCCTCTACACCGACGGCATCACCGAAGCCTACAACGATGCCGGAGAAGAATTCGGAGAGCAGTCATTGATCGACCGCCTGCGCCAGCACCGCGACCTCCCCTGCGAAACCGCGCTGGCCACGATCACCGACGAAGTCCGCCGCTTCAACTCCCACGAACAACACGACGACATCACGCTGATAATCGCAAAGTGCAAAAAACGAAACTAACCGCAAAGCGCACCAAGTCACACGAAGATGTGCGGTGGCGAGGCCCTTCTTCGTGATACTTCGTGCTCTTCGTGGTCCAAGATTTCTCTTTCCCACTCCCGAGCGGAATCGGAACCGGCAACCCCCTTCCCCTTTGACTTACCCCGCTAGCATCCCTAAGATAAACCGACTGCTACGATGCTCGGCCAAACGATTTCCCACTATCGCATTCTCGAAAAGCTCGGCGGTGGGGGCATGGGAGTCGTCTACAAGGCTGAAGACCTCAAACTCCGCCGTTTTGTCGCCCTCAAGTTTCTCCCCGATGATGTCGCCAAGGACCAACAGGCGCTCAGCCGTTTTCAACGCGAGGCGCAGTCCGCCTCGGCCCTGAACCATCCCAACATCTGCACCATCTACGAAATCGATGAAGAGAACGGCCAGGCCTTCATCGCCATGGAATTCCTCGACGGACAAACCCTCAAACACCGCATCATGGGCCGTCCGCTCGACACCGAAACCATGATCGGCCTGAGCATCGAAATCGCCGACGCGCTCGACGCCGCGCACAGCAAGGGAATCGTCCATCGCGACATCAAGCCCGCAAACATTTTCGTCACCAAGCGCGGACAAGCCAAACTGCTCGACTTCGGCCTGGCGAAGGTGGCGCAGGCCGCCAGCGAGCACACCGCCACGGAAGTCACGCCCAACGCACCAATGATGATGACCAGCCCCGGTTCGACCATGGGAACCGTGGCCTACATGTCTCCAGAGCAGGTGCGCGCGCAGGAACTCGACGCGCGCACCGACCTGTTCGCCTTCGGTGCAGTTCTCTACGAAATGGGCACCGGCAAAATGGCGTTCGAAGGCAGCAGCAGCGGCGTGATCTTCGAGGCCATTTTGAACCGCATGCCCGCGCCGGTTTCCACTTTGAATCCCGCCATCCCCGCCAAGCTCGACGAACTCGTCACCAAGTCTCTCGAAAAAGATCGCGACCTGCGCTACCAGACCGCCGCCGAGTTGCGCGGTGATCTCAAACGCATCAAGCGCGATCTTGACACTTCGCGATCGCGCTCGCAATCCGGCAGCGCGCAGCAGGTTTCGTCGTCCGGAATTTCGGGAACATCCGGCGCGCTGGAAACTTCTTCAGCGCAAGCAACCCATGCATCCATTCCTCCCGCAAGGCGAAGTTTACTTCCCATGGTGGCCCTGGCCGCAATCACGCTGGTCGCCGGACTTGCTGGTGGAATGTTCCTGCTCCAGCGAACTCCGCAACCGTCATTCCCCGTCTACCGTCCACTCACGTTCCGCCGCGGCATTGTGCTCTCGGCGCGTTTCGCTCCTGACGGCAAGACCGTGATCTACAGCGCGGCCTGGGAAGGCAAGCCGCTCGATCTTTTCACCACCCGCCCCGAAAGCCCGCAGTCACAGGAGATGTTGCCAAAAGGCGCACAGGTTCTGGCGATCTCCTCCGCTGGAGAAATGTTGTTGTCGCTGGGCAGCCGTCCCCGCGACGCGTTCCTTTACTCCGGCACTCTGGCCCGCGTCCCGCTGGTCGGCGGCGCGCCCCGCGAAATTCTCGACAACGTGGAATGGGCCGACTGGTCGCCCGATGGCACAACCCTGGCAGTCGTGCATGAAGTCGATGGACGGAAGCGCTTGGAGTATCCGCTGGGCAAGGTCATCTATGAAGCCGACGGCTGGATCGGCAACCTGCGCGTCGCTCCGAAAGGCGACTTGCTCGCATTTATCGATCACCCCCAGCCGCGCGACGATGGCGGCTCGGTCGCCATCGTCGATCTCGCCGGAAAAAAGAAAACTCTCTCCGAAGGCTGGGACAGCATCCAGGGCCTGGCCTGGTCGCCGAAAGGCGATGAAGTCTGGTTCAGCGCCACCCGCACCGGAGGCGACCGCTCCCTGTTCGCCGTGAATCTTTCGGGGACCGTCCGCCTGCTGGCGCGCGTTCCCGGTGAATTGACCCTGCTCGATGTAAGCCGCGACGGCACGGTGCTTCTGACTCGAGGCAATGATCGCGCCGGCATGATTGGCGTGGCCCCTGGCGAGACTAAAGAGCGCGACCTGTCGTGGCTCGACTGGTCCGTGCCCGCCAGTCTTTCACCCGACGGAAGCCAAATCCTTTTCCAGGAAGCAGGCGAGGGCGGCGGACCAAAGTATGCCGTCTACATCCGCGAGACCGATGGCTCCCCGGCAATCCGGCTTGGCGAAGGCAGCGGCATCGCACTCTCCCCCGACGGCAAATGGGCCTTGGCCCGGCTGAACCAAACCCCGGCTCCCTTCGTTCTGCTGCCGACCGGAGTCGGCGAAATGAAGCCCGTCAAAGACGACGGCCTCAACCACACCGCCGCAGCCTGGCTGCCAGATAGCGAGCACATTGTTTTTTCGGGAATCGAATCCGGCCACGGGATGCGCCTCTACGTGGAATCCCTGACCGACGGCAAGCCCAAGGCGATCTCCCCGGAAGGAGTCGGCGCCAGCACCATCCTCTCCCCCAAAGGCGATCTCATCGCCGACACCGGCCCCGACCGCAAGATCTATGTCTACCCGGTCGCGGGTGGAGACCCTCGCCTTCCCACCGGCTGGTCGTCTGACGGCCGCGAACTATTCGTGATTCAAAGAGGCGAGATTCCCGCCCGGGTCTTCCGCGTCGACATCGCCACTGGCAAGCGCACCCTCTGGAAGTCCCTGGAACCCGCCGACTCCGCCGGCATCGACACCATCGGCCGCGTCAATCTATCCCTCGACACCAAGTCCTACGTCTACAGCTACGTCCGCACCCTCTCCGATTTGTATCTGGTAGAAGGCCTGAAGTAAGCCCGCGCAGGTGTTGGGTGTGTGGAGCGGGCACTCTTGCTCGCTGCTTTTTACCTTGGTGTTGCTGTCAGTGTTGCCGTCGGCCTGGCGCCCAGCCTCTGATCTCGCCGGCATCACCTACACAGAGGATGCGCGTCCTTCGCGCGTCCATTCGATCTCTCCTCCCTCAGGCCTCGGCGGTGGGAGGGCATACCCTCGAACGTATCCGCTCCACGCCAGCCACTCGGCACGGGCTGCCTTTGTCGCGTAATCTGAGCAGGCATGGGGAAACTGCTTCGGTTCTTCCGGCCTTCGCACCAGCACACGGCGTTTTCGGCGACCCTGTTGATGATGGGGGCGGTGATGCTGTCGCGCGTGATCGGGTATGCGCGCGAGGCTTACATTGCGTACGCTTTCGGCGCAGGGGCGCGTACGGACGCGTATGTGGCGGCGTTCACGCTTCCTGACTTTCTCAACTACATTCTGGCCGGGGGCGCGGCTTCGATTACATTCATCTCGATCTATACGCGTTTTCTGGCGGAAAAGCGCGATGCCGACGCGCAGAAGACTTTTTCCATCGTGATCACGGTGATGACCACGGTGATGGTCG
>JBEKDY010000198.1:0-8793 GCA_050014115.1 Candidatus Sulfotelmatobacter sp.
CTCAAGGGTGCGGAACAGATTGGCTTCACCATTCTCTCGCTGACTGTTTCGCTCATTGCCGTGCTGATTCCACTGTTATTCATGGGCGATGTGGTGGGGCGCCTGTTCCGCGAGTTTGCCGTGACACTCGCCGTCACCATCGTCGTCTCTGCAGTGGTCTCACTTACGCTCACGCCCATGATGAGCGCGCGAATCCTGCGGCACCAACCAAAAGAGGAGCAGGGGCGCATCTATCGAGCCTCGGAACGCGCTTTCGAAGGGATGATCGCGTTCTACGGCCGCACGCTCAAATTTGTCCTTCGATTCCAGACCATTACTCTGTTCGTCGCGCTGGGCACATTGCTGCTCACAATTTTTCTTTACATCATTATCCCCAAAGGATTTTTCCCGGTGCAGGACACGGGTGTGATCCAGGGCATCTCGCAGGCGCCGCAGACGATTGGTTACAAGGCGATGTCAGAAAAGCAGCAGGAATTGGCGAAGGTAATTCTGGAGGATCCAGCCGTCGAGAGCCTCTCGTCGTTCATCGGCGCGGATGGAACCAATACGACGACGAACAGCGGGCGAATATCGATAAACCTGAAGCCGCTGGACCAGCGCAAGCTGAGTGCTTCCGACGTAATTCGCCGGCTGAACTCCAAGCTCGACCAGGTGCAGGGCATACAACTGTTTATGCAACCGGTCCAGAACATTTCCGTGGACGACCGGGTGAGCCGCACGCAGTACCAGTACACGCTGGAAGACCCGAATGCCGATGAACTGAATGACTGGACGAATCGTTTCGTCGGCCGGCTGAAGCAGCTGCCAGAACTGGAAGATGTGGCCACCGATCAACAAACGGGAGGACTAGCGGTGTCGCTGGTGATTGACCGGGTAACCGCCTCGCGATTCGGCATCGCGCCGACGACCATCGATAACACGCTGTATGACGCCTTCGGGCAGCGGCAGATCAACACGATGTACACGCAAGTGAATCAGTACCATGTTGTTCTCGAGAGCCAGCCTCAGTTCCAGTTGGACCCGAACAAGCTGAACCATCTCTACATCCAGTCCAATGCGTCTTCCGGTGCGACCGGTGCGGGGGCATCTTCCTCATTTGCGTCCTCGGGAGCGTCGGCCGCGGGCTCTAACGCGCTAACGAGTTCCGCACTGTACACGCCGTCGGCTAATACGCTCGCACCTCCGGCGAACGCGCTTTCCCCGAGCGCTTCGACCCCGTCGAGTACCGGAGCAAACTCCGCGGGCACGACGAGTTCAACCCTGAGCAACGCCGTGCCGCTGAGCGCTTTCTCGCACTTTGAGAAGACGACCGAGGCTCTCTCCATTAACCACCAGGGTCAATTTCCGGCGATCACCGTGTCGTTCAATCTTTCACCGAGCGCCGCGCTAGGCGAGGCCATTACGGCCGTCGACAAAGTGCAGAAGGACATGCACATGCCAGCCAGCCTGCAGGCCGGCTTTCAAGGCACCGCGGCATCCTTCACGAATTCACTTTCCAACGAGCCGTTGCTGATCCTTGCCGCTCTGGTCACGGTCTACATCGTGCTGGGCGTTTTGTACGAGAGCTTTATCCACCCGGTTACGATTCTCTCCACGCTGCCGTCAGCGGGCGTGGGCGCTTTCCTCGCATTGATTCTTTTTCACCAGGATTTAAGCGTGGTCGCGATCATTGGCATCGTGCTACTGATCGGCATTGTGAAAAAGAACGGCATCATGATGGTCGACTTCGCGCTGGAAGCCGAGCGGCAGCACGGAAAGAATGCGACAGACGCGATCTACGAAGCCTGCCTGCTCCGCTTCCGCCCCATCATGATGACGACCATGGCCGCGCTGCTGGGTGGGCTGCCACTGGCTCTGGGAACGGGCTTTGGCTCCGAGTTGCGCCGGCCGCTGGGCATCGCCATGGTGGGCGGATTGCTGCTGAGCCAGGCTCTCACGCTGTACACCACGCCCGTCATCTACATCTTCTTTGACAATCTGGCGCAGCGCTTCGGATCCAAGGCGAACCAATCGGAAACCGGAAACGCGGAACAGGCAGAGCCGGCATGAATATTTCCGAACCCTTCATTCACCGGCCGGTGGCTACCACACTGCTCACAGTGGCAGTCGCCCTTGCCGGAGCGATTGCGTTTGAAGTGCTGCCGGTAGCGCCCCTGCCCGAGGTCGACTTTCCCACGATTTCGGTGAATGCAGGTTTGCCGGGGGCCAGCGCCGACATTATGGCGTCTTCCGTCGCCACTCCGCTGGAGCGGCAGTTCGGTCATATTGCTGGTGTGACGGAGATGACTTCTTCCAGCACGCTCGGCAGTACGTCGGTCACTATTCAGTTCGACCTGAGCCGCGACATTGATGGCGCGGCGCGAGACGTGGAAGCCGCCATCAATGCGGCGCGCACTTATCTGCCCGCCAATTTGCCGGGCAATCCGACCTATCGCAAAGTCAATCCCGCCGATTCGCCGATCATGATTCTCGGCCTGACATCCGACAAATATGGTCCCGACAAAATTTACGACGAAGCTTCTACCGTTCTGGAACAAAAGCTGTCGCAGATACAGGGCGTCGGGCAGGTGAGTGTCGGAGGTGGCGCGCTGCCATCCGTACGCGTGGACGCAAATCCCACGCAGTTGGCCAGCTATGGTCTTACGTTGGCGAATCTGCAATCGGCGCTGAGCCTGCAGAACTCCGACTTGGCCAAAGGCCAAATCACGGATGGCATTCAGACTGCGGACATTATTGCCAACGACCAGATCTCGCACGCCGAAGACTACAAGCCGCTCGTGGTCGGTTACAAAAACGGCGCGGCCGTGCATCTCTCTGATGTTGCTCAGGTTACGGACTCGGTGCAGAACGTTCGTGCCGCCGGCTATTTGAACGGCAAGCGGTCGGTTACAGTCATCATCTTCCGCCAGCCCGGCGCCAACATCATTGAGACAGTCGACCGCATCCGCACGCAACTTCCGCTTGTTCAGGCATCCATTCCGCTCGGCATCGAGACCACCATCGTTCTGGATCGCACCATCACCATCCGGGCCTCTGTCAGCGACGTGGAGAGGACGCTGCTCATTTCCATCGGCCTCGTCATCGTCGTGGTTTTCGTTTTCCTGCGCAATGGCCGTGCCACGCTCATTCCCGCGGTCGCGGTACCAGTCTCGCTGGTCGGCACCTTCGCAGTGATGTATCTGCTTGGATATAGCGTGGACAACCTCTCGCTGATGGCTATGACCATTGCTACGGGATTCGTGGTGGACGATGCCATCGTGGTGATGGAGAATATCGCGCGCCATCTGGAAGCCGGCATGAAGCCATTTGCTGCTGCGTTGAAAGGTGCGGAAGAAATCGGCTTCACCGTTTTCACCATCAGCATTTCGCTTATCGCCGTCTTTATCCCTCTTCTGCTGATGGGCGGAATCGTGGGCCGTCTCTTCCGCGAATTTGCCGTCACCCTTTCGACGGCTGTTTTCGTGTCCATGATCATCTCGCTGACCACAACGCCCATGATGTGCGCCTTCCTTCTAAAGAACGAGCGCGCGGAAAAACACGGGCGCATCTACATGGCTAGCGAGAATTTCTTCGATTGGGTGCTGTCGCTATATCGCGGCAGCCTGCATTGGGCACTCGACCACCCCGTGCTAATTCTGGTTGTACTTGCAGCTACCATCGCACTGAATGTGTTGCTCATCGTCAAGATCCCCAAGGGATTTTTCCCGGTTGAGGACACGGGAGCGATCGCTGGCAGTGTGCGCGGGCCACAGGATTCATCGTTTCCCGCGATGGACAACTCCATTCGGCAGATCGGCGCAGTCATCAAGAGCGATCCGGCCGTGGCCAATGTGATTGCGTTTACCGGCGGCGGCGGAGCCACGAATACCGGCTCTCTTTATGTAGCACTCAAACCGCTGGCGGATCGCAATGTGAGTGCCGCTAGGATCATCGACCGCATCCGCCCTAAGCTGAACAGGTTGCCGGTGGCTTCCGCGTTCCTCCAGGCCGTACAGGACCTGCGCATCGGCGGCCGGTCCAGCAATGCGATGTACCAGTACACGCTCCAGTCCGACAACGTGCAGGATCTTTCCACGTGGGCGCCGGTCATTCTGAACCGGATGCAGCACCTGCCCGGCCTGCAGGATGTGAGCTCAGACCAGCAAAACGGCGGTCTGGATGAAGTAATGAATTACGATCGCGTCACGGCGGCGAAGCTCGGCCTTACCACGCAGCAACTGGATTCCACGTTGTACAGCGCCTTCGGTCAGTCGGAAGTTTCCATCATCTACACACAGTTGAATCAGTATTACGTGGTGCTGGAAGTCGCGCCGCAATACTGGCAAACTCCCGAAGGCTTGAAGGACATTTATCTCCATACGTCCAGCAGCGGCAACATTCCGCTGGTCACCGTGGCCAAGGGCCACGCCAACACGACTCCGCTGGCCATAAACCATACGGGTCTATTTCCCTCGGTCACCGTGTCCTTTAACCTCGCGCCGAACGTGTCTTTGAGCCAGGCGACATTAGCCATCAGCCAGATGCAAAAGGGGCTGGGCGCGCCTTCCACCCTGCAAGGTTTTTATGCGGGCACGCTGCAGGCCTACCAGCAATCGCTGGGCACCGAGCCGGTGCTGATTCTGACGGCGCTGCTGGCGGTCTACATCGTTCTTGGAATTTTGTATGAAAGCCTGGTCCATCCCTTGACGATCATCTCGACCCTGCCGTCAGCGAGCGTAGGCGCGATGCTCGCATTGATGCTGTTCGGGCAGGATCTGAACATCATCTCGATCATCGGCATTGTGCTGCTGATCGGGATCGTAAAAAAGAACGCGATCATGATGATCGATTTCGCTCTCCAGGCCGAGCGCGAAGAGGGAAAGAGTCCAGAAGATTCGATTTTCGAAGCCTGCATGCTGCGCTTCCGCCCGATCCTGATGACGACCATGGCTGCGCTGTTGGGAGCTCTGCCTCTGGCGCTGGGAACGGGCACAGGGTATGAGCTCCGCCGGCCCCTGGGCATTACGATTGTAGGAGGGCTGATCCTAAGCCAGATGCTCACGCTGTATACGACGCCCGTGGTCTATTTGTCATTCGACCGGCTGCGGCTGCGCCTGGCCGGGAAGGAAACAGTGCAGCCTCGCTCCCCGGCTCCGGAGGCCAGCTAGCACGATGGTCCGAATGTGGGACGGAACTCTCGACTGAGATGAACGGCGAGTTAGCAGAATCGGCCAAGCACGATTGGTTAGGCGGCAACGTTATGAACATCATCGCGCGAAAACTAGTGAAGGCTATGGTTCCACTGGCTGCGGGTGCGCTGTTGCTAACCCTGCCGGGCTGCGTAGTCGGACCGAAATACCATCCACCCGCTCCGCCGTCGGCCCCTGCTGCCGTCTACAAGGAATCTCCCACCCAATTCAAAGACTCTGGGAACTGGACGGTTGCACAGCCCGCGGATGCCAAACTGCGCGGCAAATGGTGGGAGATTTTCAACGATCCCGAGCTGAACGCGCTGGAAGACCAACTGGATATTAACAACCAGAACATCAAACAATACTTCGAGAACTTCATGGCAGCACGCGCCGTGGTGCGCGAAGCCCGTTCGCAATATTTTCCCACGCTCTCGGTCGCGCCTTCTGTGACTCACTCGCGCGCCTCTGCGAACGTGGGGGCGGCCGCTACCAACACCGGCGACACGGGCGCCACTTCTACTTCTAGTACACAACTGCAAAGCACGCTTTATTCGTTGCCGCTGGAGGCATCCTGGGAACCCGACCTCTGGGGCAAGGTCCGCAACACGGTGCGCCAAGCTCATTATGCTGCCCAGGTCAGCGCGGCCGACCTCGAGAACGAGCGTCTCACTGAGCAGGCCAGCCTGGCAGAATATTTCTTCGAAATTCGCGGACAGGACCAACTACAAAAAATCTATGACGACACCGTTGCCGCAGATCAGAAAGAGTATGAACTAACGCGTTCGCTCTATGAAGCTGGGATCGACGACCAGATCTCCGTGGTCGAGTCTGAAACCACGCTGCGGAGCGCGCAGGCGGGGGCTACGAATGTTGGAGTTGCGCGGGCGCAGTATGAGCATGCGATCGCCGTACTTCTGGGCCAGACTGCTTCCAACTTCTCCATCCCCGTGAAGCCGATGACCGTTGCTCCGCCGCCGATTCCGGTCGGCGTGCCTTCGGAACTGCTCGAGCGCCGACCCGACGTTGCCGCTGCCGAGCGCACCATGGCCGAAGCGAATGCCGCGATCGGCATTGCCTACGCCGCCTATTATCCGAATCTGACTTTGACCGGGGCCGCTGGCTTTGAGAGTTCATCGTTGAGCAAATGGCTATCGTGGCCGAGCCGTTTCTGGTCCATTGGCGCGTCGCTCCCGGAAACCATTTTCGACGCCGGGCTGCGCCGCGCCACCGTTCAACAAAATGTCGCGATTTACAATGCGGATCTCGCCACCTATCGGCAGACGGTGCTCACTGCGTTTCAGCAGGTGGAAGATTCTCTCGCTGAAGTTCGCATCTTGTCCAAAGAGATTCAGCAGGAGCAGCAGGCAGTGGACTCCGCTCGGACCTACCTCAAGCTCGAAGAGGCGCGTTACGACACCGGCGTCGATCCATACGTCGATGTCCTGATCGCGCAAACCACGGTGCTGGCAGACCAGCAAACTCTGAATGGCCTTCAAGTACAACAGATGGCCTCCTCTGTCGCATTGGTGGAGGCTTTGGGTGGCGGATGGGATCGTTCGCAATTGCCGACCGCGCAGCAGGTAACGCAGAAACCCGCCAAGTCGGAGACCACCATCGAACAGTAGGATGCAGAGTGCCAATGCCTGTGTGGCGCTACTCTGGGGACGGCCAAGAGCTAAGCTTGCCCCTCGCTGTCTGGCTGCGCCAGGAGCAGCAACACTATCCCGACGACGGTGAACATGCGGAAGGCGGCGTCCTGACCGTTCCAATTCTTCGACTGCCACATCAGGAACCATTCCCCGCCAACGCTCAAAAAGGCGACCAACCACATAAGAAGAGCGCAGGTGAGAGCCGCAACGGCGACGCGCTTGGCTTGATTGAAGGCGATCGCATTGCCCCGCAAAGCCCGCGCCAGATTCAGTCCGCCCCACCAGCAGAGAATCATCGTGACGGTTTCCCACACGATGATCGAGGCGTAAAAGGAAGTGTGCCACGCCGGTGAATTCAAAGCCCGCCACATTCCGCGGTTGCCGGAAAAGGTAGAGTCCATCATCAAGACATGGCGCACAAACTGGTAGTTCGACTCGTAGTCCGTCGTGTTGTTGAGCACAACAAACGAATAGAAACCCGCCACCGCGAAAACCAGAAGCATCTTAGCAGCGCGTAGCGTCATGGTTTCCCTTTCTCCTGAGGCCGCGGATTCTCCTGGTCCGAAGCCGAGAAGGTGTTGAAATAGGCGATGAGAGCGCCGATTGTGGCGTCGTCATAGCCGGGATTGCCGGGCATCTGTGCACGCGGATTCCGGGACTGCGGATTGCGTATGTAATCGGCGAAGTATTTTGGAGAAGCCGCGGCCCAAGCTGAGAGCACCAGCCACGGATGCCCGGCCTTCATCCCGCCTTCTTGTCCCATGTTGTGGCAACGAAAGCAATTCTGCTGCGCGATGCGGTAACCTGCCTGCACCAGTTCGCTGGCGGCTTGCGGCCGGCGCGGCGCGATCGCACCCAGGACCATCTTTTCGTTGCGGAATTCGAGCCGCACGACGCCCCAGGGAATCTGTGCTTCGTCCGGCTGCGAGAAGATTTTAAAGGCGGGCGTAAACTTGGGATGCGATATCAGATACGGGCCCATGTCGTAATGGTGAGTCTCCGGATCCTTCGGCCAGCCGGAAGGCGGCTGTCCGTTGATCTTCAACACCAGAAGAGGATGATGCTCGGCAATGTAGGCGTGAGGATAATTGGCATGGTACTGGTCGCTGCAAATCGCGATCAGCATGTCTGACCCTGGGGCCGCGGCGAGCTTTCTGTTCAACTCTTCCAGCAGCACGCCGCTGATTTGTGTCGGACCGGTGAAGTTTGCATCGTCGCTTATGGTGTAGCTGACTTGGGGCAGCGTCAGCAGGTCGTCGCGCGTCAGGTAACGAGTTGATCCTGGCGCCAGAGCCGCGAGGTCACCGCTCAACTCAAGATCGGAAGGTGACGCGCGTTCCACACGCAGCGCAGCAAAGTGATCAGCAGCGTCGCCAGTCGGGACCTGGGCGACAGCTACTCGCGCATTTTGCAGCGGCACGCTCGCGGCCAGCAAGATTCCAGCGGCGAGCAGGCCAATCAAAGGTCGTTGCATGGGCCATGTTAGCGTGCAGACCGGAAGATGCAAGCGGAATTTCACCGCGAAATTTCTCACCAACGCTCCAGGATATGGGCATCGTTCTGCCAGGCTTGCCAGCGTCCGGCGGCAATTTTGTTCCCGCGAAGACGGTGGGCAGCATGGTGTATCTCTCTGGCGTGATTTCCACCAGCACCGGGGTAGTCATCACGGGAACCGTGGGCCTCGACCGTACGGTGGACGAAGGTTACGCCGCGGCTCGGGCCTGCGCGCTGACGCAGCTCGCGGTGCTGAAGCGTCACCTCGGGTCGCTCGATGCCGTGAAAGGTGTCGTCGGCGTCAACGGTTACGTCAATGCGGTTGCCGGTTTTGTGGATACGCCGAAAGTCATCAATGGTGCGTCGGACCTGCTGGTGGAAGTGCTTGGCGATGCTGGCCGCCACGTGCGGGCTGCGATCGGTGTTTCTGCTTTGCCGCGGAATGCGCTCGTCGAAGTGCAGATGACGGTGGAGATCGA
>JBEKDY010000199.1:0-11989 GCA_050014115.1 Candidatus Sulfotelmatobacter sp.
CGCCAGCCCGAGGCCCTGAAACAGGCGAAGATCCATCTTGACCTGCTCCGCGAAAAACAGCCCGACAGTGCGGACACATACGCAGCCTGGTCGAATTATTATTTCGCGCAAGACAACCTGACCGCATCCATGCAGGAAATGCAGAAGGCGATCGACGCAGACCCGACGCGATCCGATTCGTACCTGAGCATGGCGATGCTCCAGGCACGCGCAAATCTGCTCGATCAGGCTGAAAGTAATTTCAAGAAGGCTGCCGAGGTCACGCCCAAGTCCATGAACGCGCAACTGGCGCTCGGAGGCTTCTACCAATCGCGCAACCGCTTGCCCGAAGCCGAGCAGCAATTCCGCAAAGCCATTTCGACCGATCAGAAAGATCCCGCGCCCCGCGCCGCGCTGGTCCGCTTGATGATGGCCGAAGGCAAGCGCGCCGACGCCGAGACCATTCTCAAAGAAACCAAAGCCGCGCTGCCTAACAACTCGGAAGGCTACCGCATGCTGGGCGATTTTTATTTCGCCACCGGCGATCTCGACAAGGCCACCGCAGAATACGGTTCGCTGTACAACGACCATCCGCGCGATCCTCAGGTGAAGAAAAATTACATCCAGCTGCTGATTCTGAAGAATCGCCTCGACGAAGCTACCAAATTAAACGACCCGATTCTGAAGGCAAGCCCGCGCGATGTTGACTCCCTCGTATATCGCGGCCAGATTCTGTTGCGCCAGGGCAACGCCGGCGGCGCGGTCGAACCCCTGCAAGAGGCGCTGCGCAATGATCCCAACAACGCAGTCGCGCATTACCAGCTGGGAATCGCCTTTGACCAGCAGCGCGACGACGATCGCGCAGAAGCGGAATGGCACGAAGCGGTCCGCCTGAAGCCCGACATGCCCGACGCGCAAGAGGCTCTGGCGCGGGTGCAGTTGCGCCGCGGCGACACCGAGGGACTGCTCCAAACCGCGCAGCAGCTCATCAATGCGCAGCCCCCTGCGGCAGACGGATTCCTTCTGCGCGCCGTCGTCGAAAGCAGCCGCCAGAAATTCGCCGACGCGGAATCAGACTTGCGCAAAGCCATGGAGCTCGCTCCCTCCAGCCCGGCCCCTTACATCCAGATGGGTGCGATGCGTTTGGCGCAGAAGCAGTTTGGCGAAGCGGAAAAGTTCTACCAGCAGGCTCTGGAGAAAGATCCTTCCTCGGCGGAAGGATTGCGTGGCCTCATGGCCGCCTACATTCAAGACAAGCAGGTCGACAAGGCGCTCGCTGCCGCCAACGAACAGATTGCGAAATCTCCCAACAACAGCAGCTTCTACGATCTTCTCGGCACGGTCCTGTTCGAATCCAAAAAAGATACGAAAGGCTCTGAGGCCGCTCTCCGCAAAGCTGTTGAACTCGACAAAAACAACAGCAACGCTTTGGTGAAGCTCGGTAAGGTGCAGATTGCCGAAGGCGCCGCAGACCAGGCCCTAGCCACCTACCAGCAATCCATCAAAGACAATCCGCGCGAAGTCACTTTCTACATTCTTGCCGGAGAACTCTACGAGTCGAAGAGCCAGTGGGACCAGGCCAAGGCGATGTACCAGCAGGCCCTGAATGTTCAGTCGGATAATCCCACCGCGTCGAACAATCTCGCGTACCTGATTTTGCAGCAGGGCGGCAACGTGGATCTCGCGCTCGCCATGGCGCAGACCGCGCGCCGCGGCATTCCCGATTCGCCAAATTTTGCCGACACGCTGGGCTGGGCCTACTACCAGAAGGGTGTCTACAAGTCCGCCATCAGCCTTTTCCAGGAGTCGCTGCGCTTGAGTGAAAAGCAGGGCGGCGCCGACGACGCCGATGTCCACTACCACCTCGGCCTCGCCTATCAGAAGACGAATCAGCCGGCATTGGCCCGCCAGCAACTGGAACGCGCGCTGAAGATCAAGCCCAACAGTCCCGACGCCGCCTCCGCGCGGAAAGCCCTCGCCGAACTGCGCGGCTAGAAATCACTTTAAACAATGTTTTCGGGAATGCCACGACACGGCTTTGGGAAGGCCACGACTTCAGTCGTGCCGTAAAGAGCCACTAAAGATGCGGGCTTTAGCCTCTGAGGTTCGCTCGTCCCACACAACCGCGGATGTGTGAGTTAACCTCTGGCTGAGCAACCCGTCACGCTTCATGCCGTTTCGCCGAAACAAATTCCTGAATCGCATTAACGCTCTGGAAGTTCTCGATCGTAATCTCTTCGTCGCTCACGCCCACGGCGAAAGTTTCCTCCAGAAAAGTCACCAGCCGAAAAATTCCCAGGGAATCCAGCACGCCCGCAGCCGTCAACGAGTCATCATCCGCAACGGATTGCACGCCGCGACGGACCGCGATCTTCATAATGAATTCCCGAACTTGATCTTTTATCTCCGCTGGCTGCATGTCCCTGTCTTCTCCTCGTTCCTGATCCCTTTGCGAACCCGTTTCTTGCTTTGCGTGTTCCCGCTTTTCCGCGACCCTCAAGAAACAGCGCGGCTGGCCTCGGCCGTCAACCGCACGCGGTCTATCTTACCTGTCGACGTCCGCGGCAGCTTCTCGCGAAACTCAACACTCACCGGCACCATGTACCGCGGCAAATGCAGAGCGCAATGCTGTTGCAAATCGCCCTCGCTCAACTTCGTTCCGTTATGCAGCGCCACCACCGCGCCGATGCGCGACCCATCCACTGGATCCTTGGCCGCAAACACTAAAGCTTCAGCCACCGCGCCGTGTTTTAGCAACGCAGCTTCTACCTCGCCCAGTTCCACGCGATAGCCCCGCACCTTGATCTGATTATCCCTGCGCCCCAGAAAGTCATAGTCTCCGTCTTCGCGCAGCACTACCAGGTCGCCGGTGCGATAAACGTTCTCCGCGAAATCCGTCTGAAAAGGATTCGGCACCAAAGTTCTTCGCGTCTTCTCAGGATCACCCCAATAGCCTAGAGTTACCGAAGGCCCGCGCACAAAGAGCTCGCCTTTTCCACCGGCCTGGCTCACGCGTTGACCCTGTTCATCCACTGCGAACACTTCGGTATTTTCGCAGGCGCGACCGATGGGAAGCGCCTCCATCTCAGCCAGTCGCGCCCGGTCGACGGGATAGTAAGTGCACACATTCGTCTCCGTCGGACCATACAAGTTATAAAGTTCCACCCCCGGCAAGACTTCCGCCAGACGCTGCAAGTGCTTCACCGGGAAAACTTCGCCGGCAAAAAGAATAACTCGCAGCTTAGGGAAACGCTCCGCACTCAACTTGCCGTGCAGCGCCAGTTGGGTCAACGCGCCCGGTACCGAATACCAGACGCTGATGCCGCGCTCTTCCATGAACTTCGCCACGCTTGCCGGAAAAATCAGAATATCCTCCGGCACCATGTGCACGCTCGCGCCCGCTTCCATCGCGTTGTAAATGTCGAATACCGAGAGATCAAAGTGCAGCGGTGCATGGCTCGAAAGCCGATCCTCCGCACGCACACTAAATTTCTCCGCGCACCATTCGATGAACGTCAGCGCATTCTGGTGCGAGAGCATCACCCCGACGTGTAAAGAATGTAAGCCAGGTCCGTAGTCACCGGCTGCCACTCGGGCGGACGGCCGCTCTCATAGCCGCTCAGCGCTTCCCACGAAACTGTTCCAGCGATCTCCTCTTCCGGCTTTGCACCGGTAACAATCGTCAGCTCCACCCCGCGTATCGCGTCACGATCGAACTGCCGCAAGCGCCGCGCGTCCGTGACCAGCCCGCGCATTCTGCAATTGTTGATGATGTAAGTCGCGCGCGCTGCCGGCTGATCGGGATCGAGGGGCACATACGCCGCTCCCGCCTTCAGGATTCCAAACATCGCCACCAGCGACTCCAGTGACTTGGGAAAATACAGCCCAACCCGGTCTCCCTTGCGGATGCCACGATCCCGCAACAGATGCGCGAGTTGATTCGAGCGTTCTTCCAATTCCCGGTAAGTCAGGCTGCGTCCCCGCGCCCACGCCGCCATCGCTTCCGGCCGGCGGGCCGCGCTGCGCTGCAAAAGTTGTGCCAGATGGTAAGCCATGTTTAAAAAGCCTTCGTCATTACTCGAAGCTCGTACTCAAAATTACTCAGAGCCACTACTCACAGCCCGTGGAAGCCCGCCAGAATCATCTTCTGGATTTCGCTCGTGCCGGAATAAATTTTCCCCGCAATCGAGTCCCGCAACTCGCGCTCGATCTGGTAATCGGTCATGTAGCCATATCCGCCATGAATCTGGATGGCGTCCAGACAACTCTGCACGCAGGCCTCGCTCACATAAGTCTTGGCGATGGCAGCTTCGCGCAGCGGATGTTTGCCTTGCTTCTTCAGCCACGCGGCCTTGTAGAGCACGAGCCGCGCGGTTTCCAGCCGGATATCCATGTCCGCAATTTTGCCCGCGACCGCCGGAAACTGCCCGATGGGGTGCCCGAATTGCTGCCGGTCACCGGCATACTCGATGGAAGTTTCCAGCAACCGACGCATGGTTCCGAGGTGGCCGGCTAGAATGCAGATGCGCTCCCACTCCATCGACGCAGTAAAAATCGCCTGCCCCAGCCCCTCGCGGCCCAGCACATTTTCCGCCGGCACTTCGCAATCTTCGAAAACCAACTCCGCCATGGGCGAAGTTCTCAGGCCCATCTTGTTCAGCTTTTTGCTGATAGTGAAACCGGGCGTGCCTTTGTCCACGATGAATCCGGTAATGCCGGCCGCGCCCTTGCTGGGATCGACATTGGCGAAAACAATCACCACGTCCGCGATCGGCGCATTCGTAATAAAAGTTTTGGTGCCGTTGATCACGTAACGGTCGCCCTTGCGCTCCGCCCGCGAGCGCAGTGCGAACGCGTCCGACCCAGAGGAGGGTTCCGTCATGGCGTGCACGCCCACAAATTCGCCGCTGGTCAGCTTCGGCAAATATTTTTTCTTCTGCTCCGCGGTGCCAAAGCTCTGGAACGGAATTTCCGAGCTCCACATGTGCGCGTTGATTGAGAAAATCAGTCCATTGTCGCGGCAGCCGTAACCCAACGCTTCCAGCGCGCAAACGGTAGTGAGAATGTCGGCCCCGCCGCCGCCGTATTCTTCCGCCACCGGCAAGCCCTGGATGCCAAACTTCGCGCACTTCTTCCACCCATCCCAGGAGAATTCCTCGTTCAGGTCGCGTGCGATGACGTTGTCGTTCAGTTCTTCGCGCGCAAACTTGATGACCGACTTCTGCAGGGTCAGCTCATCGTCACTCCAGGAAAAATCCACCACATCACCTCGTCCGGCTCGGATTGAATCGTGGCGCTGAACTTACTCGCGTTGTACGTTACTCGCGTTGTACTTTAACCACGCTGTTCTCTAATCGCGTTGAATTTAATCGCGTTGAGCTAAGGTTGGCAAGCTAACCTGGGGGGGTGTACCCGGCGGTGAACCTGGTAAATCCTTGCGGAAAACTTACAAGGCCGCGCGCTTCAGACCACTTGCTCGCGGGAAACCGAGGCGCCAGCCTCTTGCGCTTCCGGGGCGGCCGCGTCCGCTGCGACGCCGCGATTTCGCCCGTTTGCCGTCTTTCCACCCAGAACCGTCAAGGTCGAGATGGAGCGCCCAATGCTGATCCGCGCCGGAACACCGGCCACCGTACTGTCGTCCGGAACATTGGTGATCACCAGGCTGTTGGGCGCGATTAGCACGTTGTTGCCAACGCTCACCGGACCCACCACCTTGGCCCCGGCGCCGATCAGCACGTCGTCCCCAATGCCGCGCACACCATAGCCTAATACCACGCCGGTCTGCACCGAGCAATTCTTTCCAATCGTGGTAGGCGGAATGAAGATGCCGTACACCGTGTGAATCACAAAACCGGGCCCGATCTCAGCTTTGGAAGAAATGTGCACGCCGGTTAAAATCTGGCTCACGCCCCGCACAAACAGCACGGGGATCCACGCCAGGTGCCGAAGCACCGGCAGGCGGAAACTTCGCATCCAGTGGCAGAAACGATAACTCAGAACTGCGATGGTCCCAGGCTGGAATAATACTCGAACTTGCCGATCAAATTCGCTGGTGCCCACATTCTGCTCGCTCGCCATTGCTATATCAGCGCGAACGTTTTCGAACATTGCCCCCCCGACTTCCACGATCCCGCCAGGCCGCTCGGAGCCCGATCTCCAAGCCCGCCTGAGGAACCAGAATGTTGGCCCATGAAGGCCGCAAAGTCAAGCCTGTGGCTCGATTTGGTACGAGTTCAATTTGACGACCGAATGAAAAATCATCAACCACGAAGGCCACGAAGTAGCTTTGCTCACCAGGGTTTTCCTTCGTGCAACTTTGTGTCCCTGGTGGTAAAAGTCGTTAAATTGACCACCACCATACGCTCCAAAACCTTTTCCCGAGTTACTCTCTGATGAAAACTTTGCTCCAACCGTCGGCTTTCTCAGTCAGCTGCGAAATCGTTCTTGACCGTTTCCGCCTGCTGCCGCTTGACTGCCCGGTTCGAGGGCAAGCCGGCATCGCGAATCTTATAGAGCAGCGCGCGATAGCTGATGCTCAGCGCGCGCGCGGCCTGCTTGCGATTCCAGTGATGCGTCTGCAACGTCTTGAGGATGACCTTCCGCTCCAGTTCACGGACCGCCTGGCGCGTCAGCTTCTTCAATGAAATTTGCCCGTCCAGCGGAATGTCGGAATTGATAAAGTCCGTTTCCCGCGGGGAGAGATCGCTTGAAATCACGTCCTCGGTGCCCAGAATTACGTAGCGCTTGATCAGATTTTCCAGCTCGCGAATGTTCCCTGGCCAGTGGTATTTCCGCAGCACGCCCATCAGTTCGGCGGAAAGCGGCTTCGCCCGGCAGTTGTACTTGCGGTTGTGATACTCCAGAAAATAATTCACCAGTTCAGGAATGTCGCTGGCGCGTTCGCGCAACGGCGGCAGGTGAAGGTTCACCACATTGATGCGGTAAAACAGGTCGGCGCGGAACGTGCCGTTCTCGATTTCTTCTTCCAGCTTTCGGTTGGTGGCGCAGACTACGCGCACTTCGACTTTTTTGTCTTCCTGCGCGCCGATGCGGCAAAACTGTCCATCCTGCAGAAGTTGCAGCAGTTTGGATTGGAGCGCCAGGTCCAGTTCAGAAATTTCGTCGAGAAACAGCGTCCCGCGATGAGCCATTTCCACGCGCCCCGGCTTCATGCCGTAAGCTCCGGTGAAGGCTCCCTTTTCGTAGCCGAACAGCTCGCTCTCGAGCAGTGTTCCCGGGATCGCGGGGCAATTCACCTTGACCCACGGCCCCGTCTTCCACGGCGAGTTCGCGTGGATCATGCGGGCGATAATGTCTTTGCCCGTTCCGCTTTCACCCTGGATCAGCACCGGGACGTTGGCCCCGGCTAGTTTCATCAGCCGCTCCTGTAAGGCCTGCATGGCGGCAGTTTGGCCGAAAACCACCGCGGAAGGCGGCATCTCCCCCAAGGGCTGGACTAGCGAATTGACACTGCTGCTGGTGGTCATAAGGAAGCTCCGCAGGGGAGTGGAGGGAGGACTACGGTTATCAAGCACCCCGAGAGCCAAAGCTGCCGGCACCCCGCGCCCGCTCTCAGGAATTTACCTATCTTATTGAACAATAGCAACTTACCAAAGATTCGCCTGGTCACCAACCCGCCCTTGCCGGAAATAAGCTGGCAGGCAAATGGGCGCTGGCCGGTGGGTAAACAATTTCACACCGCAGAACCAACTTTCCGTCCTTTGGGGGTCTTGGCGTGGTTTGAATTCAGCAGGGGGCGGGCAAACTTGAGCCCCAAAAGGTGGCAGCCGGCAGCTTGGTTGCTTCGCAGGGCCTTGGCGCGCAGGTTGCGCGCCGTCTTCGGCAATGCAGTCAGCCCGGACATGGGGGCACTGGGAATCTCCAGCAGGACCTCGGCGGCCGCAGGCAGGCCCTTGCGCACCGCCAACAGCATCCCGCCGGCGCTCACATTGAGGGCCGTGGCAAACTCCAGGAATTCCTTGCCTTTATCGTCGCGGCTGCGGACAAAGACGGGTATCGCCAGCGGAAGCCGCGGCCATTTTCGCCGTTCGCCATGTCTTTTGTCGGAGCGCAAGCTACTCCCGCCTCACGTTACCTAACGGCTAACGGCAGCACCTTGGGGGCCAATGCCGGGTTAGAACGGGCTAAGATCCCCCAACCGCACCCGGAATGCCCCAATCCAGCCTGCGAAACATCCTTCAATGCCGTCACTTTCCGGCGTTTTGTTCGTTTTTTGTTCTCAATTGAGGATGAATGCCATCGGCCGGCCAATGACTCGGAAGTGCAAGGTTTTGCTACACTTGGGTAATTCGGTTGCATTTTCCGTTGACAATGCCTGGGCCTCCGGCATACGATTTGGGCATACGCACTCATTCACGGCGAATCGGGTGCCTGTTCCTCCCCACACAAAGTTTTGGTCTCCGAAATGGCCACCGCGCAGAAGAATACGTGTGTGTCTGATGCTGCTGGGAGGGAACAAACCTCGCAGGCGTCCGCGCGTCGGGAAGAGAGTCCGGACGCCGATCTGCCGAGCCCAGAAAATCTTCTGCAGGAATATTCCGAACTCCAGGCGCGCTTTCAACGCACCACCAACGCGCTGGCCTCGGCCACTCACGACCTGAAAACTCCGCTTTCCATTCTGAACGGTTACGTCGAACTGCTGCAGAACGAAAAACTGGGACCGCTCAACGAACGGCAGCGCGAAGTCCTCGGCGACATGCAGGCGAGCGGCAAGCGCCTGCAGCAATTCATTCAGGACTTTCTCACTTACAGCGCGATTGAGACCGGCGGATTGCGCATGCATTTCGAATCCGGCGACATCAACCAGTGCCTGTCAGAAGTTTGCCGTCTGTGGTCGAACCGGTTTCAGGGAAAAGGCCTCGCGCTTTATTTTCTTGCCAACGACAAGCTGCCGAGCTTTCCGCTCGATACTCCGAAGCTGGAGCGCGTGATCTCGAATCTGCTGGAGAATTCTTATAAGTTCACGCCTCCGGGCGGAACGGTGTGGCTGCATGCGGAACCGCATATGTGGGAGCGGCGCGCCACCACGCAATCCTCCGGCTCTGGAGAACGGCGGCGCCAGAGTGTTACTCATCCCAACGCAGTCAAGGTAAGTGTTTCCGACACCGGACCGGGAATTCCGGCGGAGTTTCATCTGGAAGTTTTTGACGACTTTTTTCGCCTTCCCGGCAACGAAAACCAGGAAGGGATGGGACTGGGTCTGGCGATTGTGCGCCGCCTGGTGCAGGCCATGGGAGGAAAAATCTGGGTGGAGAGCGACGCCACAGGCTGCAAGTTTTCCTTCCTTCTGCCGTACAAGCCGGTGGCGGCAGCCGCCAGCAAAGGAAAGAACCGATGAGTGAAGCCGCAAAGATCCTGCTGGTGGATGACGAACCCGGCATGCTGCGTTACATCAAAACGCTGCTGGAAGTCGACGACTACAAAGTCGAAACCGCCACCACGGGTGAGGAAGCGCTGCAACACCTGGAAAAGGGCCTGCAGCCGGATCTAGTTCTGCTGGATGTGCTCATGCCCGGCATCGACGGCCTGGAGACGCTGGAAAAACTCAGGCAGAAACGGCCCGGCCTGAAAGTGGTGATGCTCTCCTGCGTCAATGACACGCGCAAGGTTGTGCAAGCGATGCGGCTGGGAGCGCAGGATTACCTGACCAAACCATTTCAAAAAGCCGAACTCGACCGCGTGATCGATCTGTGCCTCGAACAAGGAAAACAGGTTTACACCGACGAAGTCGAAGAGCTCGCCGATGATGTGTTCTTTATCGCCGCCAGTCCGGCGATGCGCAAGATCCGTTCACAGGCTGCGCTGGTCGCGAACGTTGATATTCCAGTGCTGCTGCTGGGCGAGAGCGGCACGGGCAAGGAAGTTCTGGCGCGGCTGATTCATAAACTTTCGCCGCGCGCGCATCGCACTTTCCTGAAAGTAAATTGCGCGGCCGTCCCTGCCGATCTGCTGGAGAGCGAATTGTTCGGTTACGAGCCCGGAGCGTTTACCGGGGCCACGCACGCCAAGCCGGGCAAGTTCGAAATTTGCAACAAGGGCACGATTCTGCTCGACGAAATCGGCGAGATGCCTCCGCTGCTCCAGGCGAAGCTGCTGCACGTTTTGCAAGACCAGCAGTTTTCGCGGCTGGGCAGCCGCTCGGTGATAAAAGTGGACGTGCGCATTCTGGCGGCCACCAACATCAACATTCCGGAAGCGCTGGCCAACAAGCGTTTGCGCGAAGATCTCTATTACCGCTTGAACGCGTTCACGCTGCATCTGCCGCCGCTGCGCGACCGCAAGGAAGAAGTGCCGATTCTGCTGAAGCATTCGATGACGCGCATGGCGGAACGCTACGCGCGCGCGCCTCTGCCGCTGACACCGGCGCTGCTGAAGGCCTGCCACGATCACACCTGGCCGGGCAATCTGCGGGAGCTGAATAATTTCCTGAAGCGCTATTTGATTCTGGGCGACGAGAATCTGGCCGTCTCGGAACTGCAACCCAAGGGTGACGGTCCGGGCGGAACTCGCAGCGATTCGGGATCTCGAAATGATTCCGGCGGAGGGCTGAAGTCGCTGGCACGCAGCGCGAAGGACGAAGCGGAAGCGGAAGCCATTACTCAGGCGCTCGACCAGACCAACTGGAACCGCAAGCAGGCCGCCGCAATTCTGCAGATCAGCTACAAGGCGCTGCTATACAAAATCCGCCAGTATGGAATCGCCGAAGTGAAGGCCCACCACAAGCTTTCGGCCGGGGCTTAGGAACAGTGACTGGTTTCTAGTTGCTACGCAAGGCTGTGCTGGATACGAGCGAAACCTCAGAGGCTAAAGCCCGCATCTTTATTGGCTCGTCACGGCACGGCTCGAAGCCGTGCCCTTCCCAAACCCATTTATGAAATGACTACTCGCCCTTAACCGCTGCCTTACGGAACTACCAGCTGCACGGTCTGGTTCTTCGAGTAGGTGCCTCCGGAGGCGGTGACCACGAGGTTGTAGGTGCCCGGCGGAGTTCCTCCCTGCGGGGGAGGCGTGGTGCCACCGCTGCAGGCCGGCTGCAGCCAGATCAAACCGAAGAGCACGCACATCATCAGGAGCCCGGCCATGCGGCGACGGCGCTTACCAGCCTCGCCGAATCCCCCTCCGAATCCTCCTCCGAATCCCAGGAAAGTGATCGCCGGAAACGCCAGGAAAGCTGCGTAGAGCGCGCCGCGCCCGGGCCGCAGGCTTCCAATGTTGATGGGGCGGGCGGTGGTGCTCACCGTCAGTGTGCTACTGACTGGGCTTTCACCCGTCAGCGCGACGGAAGGCGAGCTAAAACTGGACTTGGACGCGCCCGGCAGACCCGAAACGCTCAGCGACACGTTCGCGCCGTACACCGGCTGAGGAGTTACGGTCACCGTGTAGAACGCCGAATCGCCCGCGGCCGCGACAGCAAAGGCGCTGGGAGTTACGTTGAGAATGAATGCGGTTGCGGTGAAGGGGATGGAACCACTGTTGTTTCCCGGGACAGGATCAATATTGTTGGACGAGGAAACGGAGGCGGAAGACATATAGCCTCCGGGGGCGTTGGCTGTGAGCACGATGGTGACGGTGGCCGTGGAGCCGGACTGCATCGAGGAAATGGTGCAGGCAACCCCGCCGGCTGTGATCGTGGAAGAGCAACTACCGGAAGTGGCGCTGGCGCTGTCGAACGTGGTTCCCAGAGGAATCGTCCCCAACACCACACTTGATTGGAAGTGGGGTTCGCAAGTTGGGCATTGGTGACGGCCAGATCGGCGGCCGTGCCCAACTGCACCACGAACGTGTCGACGCCGCCATTGTTCTGCGGCTGCAGCGGATTCAGCGTCAGCAGGTTGGTTGACGTGGTGTCGCCGGCAAAATAGGTATTCAGGTTCTGGTCCAGCGCAATGCTGGTGCCCCGATCACCCAGGTATGTCCCGTTTGCGTTCGCATCGTTTCCGCCGAAATAGGTGACATAGGCGCCCACCGCAGACTGTCCCACCAACGTCGC
>JBEKDY010000200.1:0-9724 GCA_050014115.1 Candidatus Sulfotelmatobacter sp.
GAAAACAAACTAGTAGGGCCTGTCAGTGAAGAGCTGGCGCTGGTGCAGGCGGCCAAGCGGGGCGACGACTCGGCGTTCGAAGAGCTGGTTCGCCGTTACGACCGCAACGTTTTCCGCATCGCGCAACATATCACGCAAAACCGCGAAGACGCGGAAGACGTGGTGCAGGAAGCTTTCCTGAAGGCCTACGGAAATCTGGCTCAGTTCCAGGAGCAGTCGAAGTTTTATACCTGGCTGGTCCGGATCGCCGTAAACGAAGCGCTGATGAAGTTGCGGCGCCGCAAGCCAGAGCGCACGGTTTCTCTGGATGAGGAGATCAAGACTGAAGATGATTCTCTTCCTCGCGAAATCGCCGACTGGAGCCCGAACCCAGAGCAGCAGTACAACCAGTCGGAGTTGCGCGAGATTTTGAGCAAGACCATCCAGGGCCTGCCGCCAGGCTTCCGGACGGTGTTTGTACTAAGGGATGTGGAAGGGCTGTCGACCGAAGAAACCGCTGCCGCGCTCGAGTTGAGCGTGCCAGCGGTCAAGTCGCGGCTGCTGCGGGCTCGCCTGCAGTTGCGCGAACGCCTCGGACGCTACTTCCAGAAACGCGAGAGTGGAGATGGCAACCAGTGAAATGCTCTGACTTCCTGCAGGAGCTGACCAATTATTTGGACGGCGTCCTCGATGAGACCACAAAAAACGAACTGGAGAACCATCTCTCCTGGTGCCACAACTGCTACGTGGTTTGCGACACAACCAAGAAGACCATCCAGATCTACCGCGATTCTCTTCCCTACGAACTCCCTGACGACCTCCGCACCCGCCTCCGCTCCGCCATCATGAGCAAGTGCCAGCAACAGAAAAAACGCGGCCCGCAGAGTGTGTAGCTTTCAGCTTTCAGTTGTTAGCTGTTAGCTTTTAGCGCAAGCCAAAAAGCCCCCTGTCATCCTGAGCGCAGTCTGGCGGTGCGCGAAGCGAATCGCCAGACGAAGTCGAAGGATCCCTATAAGCTTGTGCCGCCGCCGGGCAACGCGAGGAGTTCTCTCAATGCTCTGGGTGCGACCATAACTCCCAACCCCTTGTCATCCTGCGAGCCCGCGCCTTGCTTCGCGGGCCGAAGGATCTCAGTCTCCTAAGCGGCCGCGCGTCAGCCTTTGGGCCTTTTACCCTCCGAGAGCAAATCGCCAAGAGCGCGAAAACCCCGTCAGCGCCCCATGAAACGTTTTTCACGTTCCCGTAACTATATCCAGTACAAGGGTTTCAGAGCTTTTCCCGCTCTGGGCCTGCAGTACCACGAAATTCGAAACCCTTTGCCTAAAATTCGAATCTAAGGATTTAAATGTAGACGCGTGCTCCTCAACCCCGTAGTTCATCTGGCTTTCATTGGAGCCCGCAGAAGTAGACGTCCCAGGTATTCGAACCAGGTCTGAAAGGTAGAGTCATGATTGCAAAATTAGTAGACGCATTTTTCGGCTGCCGCCACTCCCGCTACAGCTTTCCCGTGACCGTTCGCGGAGCAGCGCGCCGTCCGCAGGCCGCGGCTTTGACGGGCACCTACGTGGCATGTCTGGATTGCGGCCACGAGTTTCCCTACGACTGGCAGGAAATGAAAGTAATCACTTCTCCCGAGCGCCACCGCGAGCGCGCCGCGCAACTGGCCAAGCACGCCGCCTGAACTGAGATACCGCGGTTCCTTCGCGTGGTATGTCACGACCGGGTTTCGGGCAGAGCACGGCTTCCAGCCACGCCGTCTGACGACCTGCAGTTGGGTTAGCCTCTGGGCTCTAGTGCTCTAGTGCTGTAGCTGCGTCATCGCACCATCCACCCATTCCGCCAATCACTTCACGCTCGCCGGTTTAAACGCGTAATACCCACGCCGCGCCTGCACCTCGTACCTGCCCGCAGCGTTCAACGTCACCTTCAGCTTGTGAAACCTCCCATCGAGCTTCTGCGGAGAGAACCCCAGGACGTAGACAAACTCGGGAGCGTCGGCGGTGCGCCGGAAACCCTCGTCCAGATTATTGTTGTTGTGAAAGAAAATTCCGCCGGTGCCGCTGGCGAATTCCGCCATCACGTCGCTTCGCGCCTGAGCCTCAGCGGTGTCAAACACCGGATCGCCGACGCTTCCGGCAGCTCCGCCACCGTATAGACCGCCCGCATCCAGCGTGTTGATCACAATTCCGGAGCGCGCGGCGCCATCCACAATTTCCATCATGTCCTGCTGCAAATCTGCCGAGGGCGCAAGAAAGCCCGGCGAAACCAGCACAATGCTGCGCCGGCCCGGCATGGATTCAGTCCTCCGGACCACGCTCTTCAGGATCACGAGCGCATTCTTGCTTTCCACGTTTCCTGCGTTCAGCACCTCCAAAGCTTTCGCCGCGGCCAGATGTTGCGCGTGTGGACCAGGAAAGTTTCCCCGCGTCGCACAGTCCGCGGCTTCGGCTACCGCAACGCCCGTTGCCTCCGAATCCGATTTGTTCAGCATGAGGTCCGCCATGTAGTAGCTGATCGGCGGGCAATCGGAGTCGGGCAGCATCGCGTGGGGTTTAAGCTGGCGCAGGCTGGCTAGTAATTTTTCTCCGTCCTCGGTGAAATCCACCACCACGGCGCCAGAGGTCGTAAACACAGCCGCGCGCTCTCCTGCTTTCAGCGCGCCCAGGTGCCGCGCAGCCGCATCGCGCGCTCCCGCGATTTCCTGAAAGCTAAGGTGCACGTCGTCAAACAGATACGCCGTCGAGCGTTCCCCCGCAGCAAGAGGGTTCTCATTGGCTTCCGGGCGAACTCCTCCCTGACCCTGCACATGGCCCGGTTCGCCGGCCTGCGTCGGGGGCATCTTCGGCGACATGCTGAGCGCAGTCGTTTCGAGCGAAAATTGCGTGATGACCTGCGGCCTTCCCTCATCGAATAGCCGAAAGTTATCCCGGCCCATGTTCCCGACGGCATGCCCGGTTCCATCCCGCAGAACCACGCTCACCGGCACCAGCCGCACGTTGACTCTAAGCTTGCTCCGCGGCGCGTTATCGGAGACTGCGGCGCTGTTGTCCAAATTTGCGATCGCGATTGCCCGGCCTTGTTCCTGAATCTCCTGCTGCTCTCCGCGCAGCTCCGACAATCGCTGCCGGGCGGAGGCCGTCACCGCATCCAGCGCTTGCCTCTGGTCAACTTCGAATTGCATCGCATCTTCCTGCATGGCCTGATCGCCAATGGCGGCGAACATTGCCTCGCCCTCATCGAGATCTTTCTGCTGCGCGGCCGCACTCGGCGCAACCTGTGCCGCCGGGGCCGACCCCGGACTGCTCGACGATGTGCCCGCCTCCAGAACGAGACGGCCCTTAGCCCTGAATTTATGGCAATCGGTGAGCCGCACAACATTGCGCGTGAATTGTCCCTCCGCAAATGTGGTGGAAGCGCCAAAGCTGGTCGGCAACACGAAGACCGAGCCATCGGCAAACGCTATGTTTTCGTAATCAATCTGCAGGCTCGCCCTGGTCAGAGGAAAGCTCGCGGGAAATTCTTTCGCGTTCGATTCAAACCGAAGCACGTCGCCGGTTTTCTGATCGATCCACACCTCGCCTTCGTAAGGCGGAGCCACTACCTGATCCGCGGCATGCAGCCTCCACAGCGGCTCGTTCTGCTTCACGATACGGTAGGTAAAGACCCATGCGGTGTGCGTACCCGATACGCTCTCGCGGGCGAACTCGAACACTGCCTGATTCCGCAGGTTGAAGATGGAACGCAGATTGCTGCTCCCGAACTCCCCCGTGGACCAAAGGCCAGTGCTCTGCGCGGTCTCTATCGTTGCCGGCCTGCCGTTCACCTTGATTTCGTCATAGGATTCCTTGCCGTCTTCGTACCTCACCGTTGCGGTTATCAGATCATGGGGCGCATGGCTCTTCCCGCGATAGCGCGACGCCTCCTGATGGCAAATGAAGTTCGGCATCTTCTCCGCCACGCCCATGACGTACTCGCAGACGCCCGGCAATGCCTCGGCATGCGGAATGCCGGATGGCAGCCACGCGCAGAAGTTGGGAACGATGCTCGCCGCTCCGTCCTGCCCCGGAGCTTGAGCAACAGCGGAAACACACAAGCAACACAGGATCGAGGCTAGCGCCGCTGAAGAGAAGACTCGCATGGCAGGCTTCCCGGCTGAGAGAAATGAACGCGGATGATCATACCAAGACCGGGCGACGGGTGCCCCATTTCTCGTGTCCTTTGCGAGAAGTGGGGCTTTTGACTTTGCTTGTGTAGGGCGGACACTCTTGTCCGCCGCTTTTGACCTTGGCGTCACGCGGACGTTCCTGGTGACTGACAACCGATAGCCGAGTGCTCCATCCTCCGCGTTTGCGAAGGATGGGTTTTGTCTCGCATCGCCAAAAAGAAAAACCGGCGGCCGCAGCCCCCGGTTTCTAAAACTTCTGTCGAACTCTACAAACTTAGTTCGACGAATCGTCGCGCCGTTTCAAGGTCGGACGATCATCGTCGGTCTGCGTATTTCCGCTCTTGCTGTCGGTATTCGAAGTGCGCCGCAAGCTGGGCTTGTTCCCGTCTTTCTGGTCGAGCAGCTTATGCTTGTTTTCGATCGCCGCCAGCCGCGCCTTCACTTCGTCAAACTCCGACGTGGTCACAATGTACTGCGCCTTCGCCGGGAGAATCTTGCGAATCTCCTCCTGCGACTTCTCGATCCGGTCCGGAGTCTGCGGATGCGTCTCGAAAGCTTTCGAGAGTGTTCCCGGTTTCTTCTTCTCCATCGCCTGAATCTTTTCGAAGAAAGAAACAAAGGCCGAAGGATCGTAACCCGCGCGGTACATGTACTCGACGCCGAGATAATCGGCTTCTGCCTCAAAGCCGCGCGAGAATTTGAAGAACGTCAGCGGAATGCCGATGCTGGCCGCTTCATATCCAGCGTAGCCAATCACGCCGCCCATGAAAATGAACGGGATCGAAGCCATCTGCAGCAGGTTGGCGCGAGTCATTTCGCGGCCGTAGTGACAAGCGGCGACGTGCGCGATCTCGTGCGCCATCACGCCCGCCATTTCGGCTTCTTCATCAGCCGCCAGGATCAATCCGGAATTCACGTAGAAGAATCCGCCGGGCAACGCCATCGCGTTCACCACGTCGGAATCAATCACTTTGATGGTGAAGGGCACCTGCGCGTCAGAATTGCGCACCAGGTTCTGGCCAATGCGGTTCACATACTCCGTGACCACGGGATCGTTCACCAGCTTGATTTGCGCTTCAATCTGCTGCGCGTAGACGCGTCCCCGCGCTACCTGGCCTTCCACCGTGTACCAGTTTCCCACGCCGCGTCCGCATCCCACGTTGCGGTTGCCTACGGCATCAACGTCGGTCTTGCTGCCATCGTGCTTTACCTGGCTGTCATCCGCAGTCGGCAGCGCCGCGGGAGGAGGAGCGGGCTTGCCTTCCGAGTCCGACGCTTTCGGCTGATCTTTGTCTTGATCTTGAACTTGCGCGTGTGTCCAGGGTCCAGCGCTGAACGCCGCCAATGCGATCACGATTGCCAGCCACCTGCATTTCATAAGAACTCCTTGCGCTGATTATAACCCCGGCCGGAACAGACCCAACCCCAATCTTTTGGTCTAGTTAATTAGACGCGGGTAGACGCCCTTCGGGTTATCCGGGGAGTGAGAGCAGCGACGGATTCTAGCTGGTCGTGATCCGAACCCTCCCCAGACGGTGTCGGCGTATGGGTGACTTTTCGTGACTTTTGGGTGCCCTGCCAGCCTTTCGTGGCCGGAATCCGCTGGCTGGCGTGGTATAACAATCGCGCCAACCGGAGGTTTCTGTGCTCAACCGTCGCCGCTTCGTCAGCACCACCACCGGAGTCGCTGCCTCGTTGGCGCTTCCTGGCGGCCTGTTGGCTCAGCTGGAGAAAGCTCCGGCAGCGTTGCCCGACCATTCCCTGCTCGAGCGCGACGAAAACGCCTATTGGGCTGAAATTCGACGCCAATTCCTGATTCCCGAGGACGAGATTTACCTCAACAACGGCACCGTCGGTTCCAGCCCAGCGCCCGTGCTGCGCGCGGTGTTTGACGGTTACACCACCACCGAAAAAATGGACCAGCAGGACCCGGAGGACTATCCCATCTGGGGATACGCCGCGTGGAACGAATTTCGCGATCCGCTCGCCGCTTTCGTGGGCTGCAACCGGGACGAAATCGCCATGCTGCGGAACGCTACCGAAGCTAACAGCTACATTGCAAACGGGATTGACATGAAGCCGGGGGACGAAGTGCTGATGACCGATCAGGAGCATCCCGGCGGCGAGCACCCCTGGGACCTCAAGGCGAAGCGCTATGGTGTTGTAATCAAAAAGGTTACGCTTCCACGGCCGGTGAAAGATGCGGCGCAAGTTCTGAATTTGTTCAACGACGCCATCACTCCGCGCACCCGCGTGATCTTTTTCAGCCATATCACAACATTTTCGGGCGTGGTGCTGCCGGCGAAGGAATTGTGCGCGCTGGCCCGGAGCAAAGGCATTCTTTCCGCGGTGGATGGCGCGCATGTCATTGGGATGATGCAACTTAACGTGCACGAGCTGGGTTGCGACATGTATTCCTCGAGCCCACACAAATGGCTGCAAGCGCCTAAAGGCACAGGTTTTCTTTATGTGCGCGACGAAGTGATCGACCGCGTGTGGTGCACGATTGCCACCGAAGGCTGGGACGACGTCAAGATTCGCGCCGAGCGTTTTCAGCGCATCGGCAGTTCGAACCTGCCGGCGCTGTACGGTCTGCGCGCCGCGCTGAAGATGGCAAACGACATAGGGCTCGACCGCATCGAACGCCGGCATCGCCAGCTTGCGGATTACATTCTCGGTGAAATGAAAAAACGCGGCGCGGAGTCGTGGACTTCGCCCGACCCCGCGTTGCGTTGCGCCATTGTCAGCGTGAACGTACCGCCGGTCCCGCGCATGGATCTGGAGAACTGGATGTGGAAGATGCACAAGATCCGCATCCGCGGCGGAGATCCGAACAAGCTGCGCTTGTCCACGCCGTATTATCTGCAGAGGAAAGACATCGACCGCTTTCTGGAGAAGTTCGACGGGTACAAGCGTGAGAAGCATGCCTGATCCTCAGTGTGGTCATTTCGACTTGACCATGTCTGCTAGAATATGTCTATGAACGAGATTTCCGCAGCAGCCTTCAAAGCCCAGTGCCTCACGCTGATGGACGACGTGCGTTCCACCAAACGTCCACTAGTGATTACGAAACGTGGCAAGCCGGTGGCGAAACTGGTACCCATCGATGAACCGAAAGACGATTTCATCGGAAGACTGAAGGGTGTGTTTGAAGTGGTCGGGGACCTTGATGCTAATCCGCCGGAGGATTGGGAGTCCGCGTTTTGATTCTGCTGGACACCCATGTCTTGTTTTGGGCGGTAGACGATTCGAAGTCTCTTTCCCGGCCAGCTGCCTCCGCTATCCGCCGCGCCCGGCGCCAAGGCGGGATCGCAATTTCTGCCATCAGCGTTTGGGAGCTTGCTTCCCTGCTGGCACGCGGACGTGTTCGCCGTTATGGCACGCTTGAGTCTTCGCTCAACTTGCTGATCGAAGGAGTCACCGTGCTGCCGATCACCCCCGAGATCGCCACCCTGGCAGCCCAGTTCCCCCGCGACTATTCGCACGACCCTGCCGATCGCATCATCGGCGGTACCGCCCGCGCCGAAGGCCTGACGCTGATCACCCACGACGAGAGAATCCGCAGAAGTCCGCTGTTGAAAACTGTTTGGTGAGCTCAAGCTCGGATCAAGAATTCTCTAAGTTACATTTCGGAGGCGATATGGGAGTGCGGTTCGCGGTGGCAGTGGTAGCGGCGGCGATGAGTCTCGCCTTCAGTGTCGCAGCCCAGAGTGTCGCAGCTCAGAAAGAGATGCACGTGGTCCATGCCACGGGCTCTTTCGACATCAAGATGACTCCCGGCGAGCTCACCGAATTCGAGAAGGCGAACGACATTACCCGGTTCACGTCCGACAAGACCTGGCACGGTGACTTCGAAGGCGTCAGCCATGGAGAAATGATCACCGGCTCGACCGCGAGCACCGGCTCCATGGCCTACGTTGCTGTTGAGCGCATGACGGGCAAGCTTAACGGCCGGCAGGGCAGCTTCACCTTCTCGCACCGCGCCACCATGATGAAAGGCGACTCCCCCTCTGCGGGAGAGCTGAGCGTGACGGTTGTACCCAATTCCGGCACAGGAGAACTGACCGGACTCTCGGGCTCGCTGATGATCCATATCGACGCGCAGGGTAAACACACCTGGACGTTTGATTATTCGCTCCCATAGGCGTCCTCGCGTTAGATAACTACTCCCGCGATCCCCGGATCGCCTGATGGGCGCCGCCGCTCGCGCCGAAGGCCTTACCCTCATCACCCGCGACGAAAATATTCGCAGAAGGCCGCCGCTCAGGACAGTCTGGTAAGGTCGGGCTGGAGGTTATACTGGTCGAAGAGGAGCCTGCGATGGAAGGACTCTACGTGATCTTTGTGTTGGCCGTTCTGGTCGGTCTCCTCGTATCCATTCGACGTGACCGCGGACGGACTCGGGAGCGTGTCGGCACGGATGGATCTTTCGAGGTGACGTCTCTCGAGCCCATGGGCGACGCTGGTTCTCCCGAGGCCCCATCCCACTCGTCGCATCATGGCGATTCCGGCTGCCTAGATACGCACCACGGGGGATGCGACATTGGTGGGCATGGTGGATTCGACGCAGGGCATGGTGGATTCGACGCAGGGCATGGTGGCTTTGATGTTGGCGGACACCACTGACGCTGCTCGCCCTCGTTCATCTCACAGGCAGGCCAAGGTCAAAAGCGGCGGGCAAGGGTGCCCGCTCCACACAAGCCGCGACGCATTGACGTCTCCAATCCTGCAACAGTAACCAAGATTGCCATCGACAAGCGGGCGTGGGAGAGCGAAAACAGATGGCATGAGGAAGGCTTGCCTGGCGACTTGTTTCGTGGCTTGTCTGCTCGGCGCTTGTTTGGTGCTGGCCGGGTGCGGGCCGAAGAAACCGGTTACGGCGGGTCCGACTCCGGCTCCCATACGAAGCCTGGCGCCTCCGGACACGGCCGAGACCATCGAACATTGCGTCGTCGTTAAGCAGGAGAATGCCAACACGGTGACTTGCAGTTGCCTGGCGGTGACGACTCGGATCGATTCGAAGACTGGGCATACCACGCTGGTCTGCAAGAAGATGAAAGAAGAAAAATAGCGCGGGGTGGGATTTCGGCCGTCCGTCCGGGACTTGGTTCCCTTCTTTTCACTTTGCCCAGCGCTGAACGCGCTGGCGCTATTGTCGCGACGCCCCTCCGGGGCTGGTCAATCGAGGCCCGAACATATCCATCTTCGTAGGAAGTTGCTCGGGCGCGGTCCGTGGTTCCCACCTTTCGAAAACCGCGAAAGGTGGGGCAGCCCCGTTTCGTGGTGGCGTAAAGGCGTGGCCCCGCCACAATTCGCTTGCTATGCGCGAATGCAGGGCGTAAGATGATTCTGTGCGTTAGACCGAATCGGTCGTGAGCAGCTCTTGCCTTAACAGCTAGTCACCTGCCAGCAGTACCTCCGAATCTCTCCAGCGTAAATTGATTGAAAAGGAAACATTTATCAACATGGCAGAACAAGGAACAGTCAAGTGGTTCAATGACGCCAAGGGCTACGGCTTTATCAGCCGTCAGACTGGCGAAGATGTTTTTGTGCACTTCTCAGCGATCCAAGCGGGCGGCT
>JBEKDY010000201.1:0-8590 GCA_050014115.1 Candidatus Sulfotelmatobacter sp.
ACTGACATCATTCTGGGCAAGATTGAATATCCCGCGGGGGACGATTTAGCTTTTCCCTTTTCTCCCGACGAAAAGCTGAATGTTTATACCGGAGACTTCAGGATTGTGGTGGCGGTGCATCCGCTGCTCGCGGTGACGCCGGGCAAATACATTATGCACGGTGTGCTCCGCTACCAGGCTTGCGACAATTCCGCCTGCTATCCGCCGAAAACGGTGCGCGTGGAGTTCGATGTGAAAGTGGTAAAGGAACCGGCGACGCACCACGCCAATCCCGCGCAGAGCCCGCACGTGCATAGTTAGGTTTCAGCTATCAGCTGTCAGCTCTCAGCCTTCGGAACCGACTCCCTTGTCATGCTGAGCGGAGCGGCGAGGATCGCGAAGCGATCGTCAGCGCGGAGTCGAAGCATCCCTTTAGCCATTACGGACGCGTGGGTCTGTGCCTTCTCATCGTTGTGGTCCGTGCCGCGCGTAGGGATGCTTCGACTGCGAACGTATGGGGGATAAAGCATCTGCCTGCACTTAATCGGTTCGTGGCGTCGCGCTGGCCAGAGCGAGAATCGTTCCGGCCCACAGCAGCGTGTCGAAGAAGTAGTTGAGCCCCTCGACTTTGACTGCGGTGCTCGGGTCCCGCAACGACGCGATCAGGATCGGCCCGTAGACGAGCACGACGAGCAGCACAATCCACGCACCGAGATAAGTGGCCGCCATGCGGGTTTTCTTAGCCAGCAGAATGCTGGCCCCGGCAACCACGAGAATTGCAGCCGTGAGGTAGCCGATGAGCGGGCGCGCCGGAATCCACTCGGACATCAATTTTTCGAGCGGGATGCCCGGCATTCCCAACGGGTGAAGAAAAGTCTCCACGCCATAAAATATCGAGGCGATCGCGGTCAACACGCGGCCCACGGTGATGAATATGCTTTGGCCTTGCCCGCGCATCGCAGAGCTCGCAAGCAGCCAGCCTCCGCCGCCGAACGCCAGTTCGCGGAGCATCAGAGCCCAGGAAAACCTGTTTTTGGGGTCGGCGAGAGTTCCCGGGATATCCATCATCGCCACAAAAAGAAACATCATGATCCCGAACAGCAGGCCGGACCAGCGCACCTGAATTTTTGTGGCAATGCTCAGGGACGCGGCCAGCAACGCGAAGCCCACAAAGTACGCCCAGAACAAATGCCACGGCACATACGAAGGCACGCCTTGCTGGATGAATTGCGCGGCCGAGAGATGCTCCGCGCCGAAGACCGCTAACGGGAGCGCGAAACATAAATTGTTCAACGCGACCATTTTGTCGAGGCCGCGGGCCCGCGCGATATCGGTCTGCGCAGCCCACAGCGCGATCAGAAAAAGCAGAATGGCGGCGGCTTCCATCGAAGCCGCGGTGCGGGAGAACTCGAAAAATGCGAGGAGGATGAGTGGGTGCATGGGATGTCTGCGCGTAAGCTTGCACTCGATCTGAGCCCGTGGTCAATAAAGCGCTTCAAAGTGTACTAGGAGTGCATGTGAACATACTGGTTTGCGGGGCAGGTCTACGGCGGGGAATCTCCGACAGGCGGACTTCTCAAGTAACGTTGACTTCTGATTCGTGCCCTCGATAATCGTCAATGAGCTGGACAGGCTGATGTGTTACCCCGAGCGGAATTTACGCTCGGGGTTTCGCATTCGAGCGGCATTCCCTGACGAATGATCGATGCTTTCAGCCTTTGCCGCCCTGCTTTTTCTCCGCTCTCGCCCACGCATCCTTCAGCGCGACGGTCCGGTTGAACACCGGCTTCCCCGGCTTCGAGTCGGGATCGACGCAGAAATATCCCAGGCGCTCGAACTGATAACGCGCTCCGGCCGCGGCGTTGGCCAGAGACGGTTCCACCTTGGCGTCGGCGATGATCTCCAGCGAATTTGGATTGAGATTGTCGAGAACATCTTTCCCCAGTTCCACGTCGCTGGGATTTTCCTTGGTGAACAAGTTTTCGTAAATGCGCACCTCGGCGTCGACTGCGTGCGCGGCCGACACCCAGTGGATGGTCGACTTCACTTTTCTTCCGTCGGGAGAGTTGCCGCCCTTGCTCGCGGGGTCGTAGGTGCAGTGCACTTCGATCACTTCGCCTTTTTCGTTTTTCACCACGTTGGTGCAAGTCACGAAATAGCCGTAGCGCAGGCGAACTTCGCGTCCGGGCGACAGGCGAAAATATTTCGGCGGTGGCACTTCGCGGAAGTCGTCCTGCTCGATGTAGAGCAAGCGCGAGAACGGGATCTTGCGCGAGCCTGCGCTCTCGTCCTCGGGATTATTCACCGCATCCATCTCGTCGACCTGATTCTCCGGGTAGTTATCGATCACAACTTTCAGCGGACGCAGCACCGCCATCACCCGCGGAGCGCGCTTGTTCAGGTCTTCGCGCACAAAGTGTTCGAGCATGGCCAGCTCGATCGAGCCAGTGGTTTTCGATACGCCAATCGACGCACAGAAATTCCGGATCGCCTCGGGCGTATAGCCGCGGCGGCGGATGCCGCTCAGCGTGGGCATGCGCGGATCGTCCCAGCCGCGCACGCGGCCTTCCTGCACCAGTTGCAGCAGCTTGCGTTTGCTCAGCAACGTGTAAGTCAGGTTGAGGCGGTCGAATTCGATCTGCTGCGACGGGAAAATTCCCAGTTGCTGAATGAACCAGTTGTAGAGCGGGCGATGGTCCTCGAACTCCAGCGTGCACATGGAGTGCGTAACTTTTTCGAGCGAATCCGACTGCCCGTGCGCGTAGTCGTACATGGGATAAATGCACCACTTGCTGCCGGTGCGGTGATGATGCGCATGCAGAATTCGGTACATCACCGGATCGCGCATATTTAAATTCGGCGAGGCCATGTCGATCTTGGCGCGCAGTACGCGCGAGCCGTCGGGGAATTCGCCGGCACGCATGCGTTCGAACAGGTTCAGGTTTTCTTCCACCGAGCGATTGCGATGCGGGCTGTTCTTTCCCGGCTCGGTGAGCGTGCCGCGATGCTTGCGAATTTCTTCTGCTGAAAGATCGTCGACGTAAGCTTTGCCGTCTTTGATCAGCTTGACCGCCCATTCGCAGAGCTGATCGAAATAATCTGATGCGTAGAAAAGTCCGTCCCAGTGGAAGCCGAGCCACTGCACGTCGGCCTTGATCGACTCCACGTATTCTGTTTCTTCTTTTTCGGGATTGGTGTCGTCAAAGCGCAGGTTCGTGTGTCCGCTGAACTCGTCGGCCAGCTCGAAATCGAGGCAGATGGCCTTGGCATGGCCAATGTGCAAGTAGCCGTTCGGTTCAGGAGGGAAGCGGGTCTGCACGCGGCCCGCATACTTATTGGTCTTCAGATCGTCGAGAATAATATCGCGTATGAAGTTGGAGGGGCGAGACTCGGGCGCGGCGGGTACGCCAGCCTCGGCCTCGACAGGGGGCGTTTTCATACTCTGATCTTATCGCAAGCGCAGGCGTGGAGGGCACGTGTGCACGACTGTCGCGATACAAGGTCCGAGCCAGGTGCCGGCGATGCCGGGCGGTCCGGGGCGCCACTTCAATCTCGAGTCAGACGCCTGCCGACACGATCTGACCGGGAGTGGACACGAGCGTTTCTTGCTCTGCGAGTCGCCTTCGATAGATCACGTGCCGCCAGCGCGTCATCTCGACCAGTGGCTTCCACACTGGGTTCACCAGGTCGTGCTTGATGAGCAGGTGCCAGAAGCGGTTCGAACGTTTGTAAAGATACGACATGGCGAGGTAGAGAGGGATGGACGGGAGGTCTCTCCATGTGTCGACTCTGGGATGCCGGCGCCAGATCGAGGCGTGCGAGAACAGCCGCTGGTAGATCCAGGCGTAGCCGTGTTCGAGATCTTCCGGCGTCATGTGCTTCGGCTGAAACACGGAGTGGCCGGTGTCGTAGAGAGTCCAGTCGCGATGCAGGATGCGGCCTTGCGCTTCCATCTGCTGAAACAGCGGGGTCGCGGGATAGGGCGTGAGAATGTGAAACGTGGCGCACTCGAGGCGATTCTCTTCGATCCAGTCGGCGGTGCGGGCGAAAACATCTTTGCGGTCGTGGTCGAAGCCGAGAACGAACGATCCGTTCACCTGAATGCCGTAGTCGTGCAGCATGCGCACGCGCCGCGCGTAGTCGGCAGTCTTCGGCGTTTTCTTGTGGGCGTCGGCAAGGTTGTCGTCGGAGAGAGATTCAAATCCGACGAAGACGCCGGTGCATCCCGCGAGCGCCATGGCGCGAATCAGGCTGGGATCGTCGGTGACGTCGATGGTGACGGCGGCGCTCCAGATTTTGTTGATTGGGCGCAGCGCCGCGCACAGTGCGTGCAGGTAGTCGCGGCGCGAGCCGAGATTGTTGTCGATGAAGACGGCGTAGGGCTGATTATCTTTCTGAAACTCGTCAACCACTTGCTGCGGGCGGCGCATGCGATACGGCATGCGCAGGCCGTCGGTCGCCAGATAACAGAAGCCACAGCGGTTGTGGCATCCGCGGGTGGCGATCAGGCTGGTGGTGGTGAGAAAACTGTGGCGTGGAAGTATCGAGCGGCGGGGGGATGGATCGTCGCGGTAGTCGTTTTCATACGTGGCCGCATATCGGGGCTGCAGATTGTTCGATTCCACGTCGCGAAGGATTTTTGGCCAGAGCTGGACGCCGTCGCCGAGGGCCAGCGCATCCGCGTGGGGCGCGCATTCATCGGGACAGGACAACACATGCAGGCCGCCGAAGACTACTTTCGATCCGCGGGCGCGATACCAGTCGGCCAGCTCATAAGCCCGCCGCGCAAACGTGAGATGCACCGTGATGCCGACTACCTGCGGGATGGGACAAAACGGCGGGCGGCCATCGAGCAGGTTTTCATCCCAATAGTCGACGCGCCAGTGCGCTGGCGTGGTCGCGGCGAAGCTGGTCAGGGCCAGTGTGGGCGTGAGCACGTGCTTGCCGAAGCTGGCATTCGCGTCTTTGGCATAGAACGGGTTGATCAGCAGCGCGTAATGCGGCTCGATTTTGTTTGCGGGCTCGTTGCGATCGAGAGCTGGAGCGGTCGTCATTTCCGCGGGGATCCAGCGTTTCTTGACCGTGCGAAGGAAGGGTTCGTCGGGTGCGATCATGAACTCACTTTATATTACAAAGTACTTCATGTCAATACCATGAAATGCTCAGCCCGTCACCAACGGTGCTTAACCACGGGCCATTGTCATGCTGAGCGGAGAACGAACTTCGCGAAGCGGAGGTCGCTTGCAGTCGAAGCATCCCTGCGGACGCCACGGGACGCGCGGGGTAAGGGGCGTAAAGAGTCTCGGAAAACGCGGCGGAATCAGGCCCCCGTGGTGGCCATAGGGATGCTTCGACTCCGCGGTGACGATCGCGTTGCGATCATCGCCGCTTCGCTCGGCATGACAGGGCCGCTGACCGCGTGATGATAAAAATCGAGTCGGGGGGCGACAACGCGACTATGCCATCGTCAGCACGACTCTGAATCTCGCTCGGCCGCTGATCATCTGGTCGTAAGCGTCCGCGGCTTTTTCCAGCGGATACTTTTCGATCATGGGGCGGACCCCGGTGAGAGAACTGAAGCGGAGCGTGTCCTCGGAATCTTTGCCGGTGCCGGAAGCCCAGCCCTGGAGAGCTTTGCGGCCTCCGATGAGTTGGATCGGCGTGACCGTGAGCGAGTCGAAAGCCGCACCCACGACCAGGAGTGTGCCATTCACGGCAAGACCATCCACGAGCGTTGAGATCGATTTTGAATCGGGAGCGGTCGCCAGGATCACGTTCGCTCCGCCAAGTTTCCGGAGCGCTGCGGCGGGCGCGCCGGCGCTGGTGTCGATATATTCGTGAGCGCCGAGCTTGGCGGCCAGCGGTTTCTTGTCGGCGCCGCGGCCGATGGCGACGGTGCGAAAACCCATCTGGCGGGCATATTGAATTCCGAGATGGCCCAGGCCGCCGATGCCCTGCACCGCGACCAGATCGCCGCCGCGGGCGCGGGAGTTGCGCAGCGCGTTGAACACAGTGATTCCGGCGCAGAGCAGTGGAGCGGCTTCGGCTGCGGGCAGGTCGTCGGGCATGGCGGCGACGGCTTCGGCGGGAGCGACCATGTATTCCTGATAGCCGCCGTCGAAGGAAATGGCCGTGATCTTCGCGTTCTGGCAGTTAACGAAATCACCGCGGCGACAGGGGTCACACTGGAAACAGTGCCCGCCGTGCCATCCCAGGCCGACCCGCTGACCGGGCTTCCACAGCGTTACGTCGGCACCGAGGGCGTCGATGCGGCCAGCAATCTCGTGCCCCGGCACGCGCGGATATTGAAGCCCGGGCCAGAGTCCATCTTTCACCAGCGCATCGCCGTGGCAGATGGCGCAGGCCTCAACTTTAATGCGCACCTGACCGCGGCCGGGCTCGGGAATGGGACGCTCGACGAGTTCGAAATTTCCACCGGGCTTGCTGATTTGGACGGTTTTCATGGGAGTCCTCTTTCGATATCTGATTTAGAAATTTGTGGGTCGGATGGCGATTGCCGAAGGATTTACTATGCCGGTGAAGACATTCTTACGCGCTAATAGATTAGAAACTGGGCGCCGGGATGCAACAAACTCTGCGGCGACATATTCGACGCCGACAAACCTCATTCACCACTAAGGACACTAGGGCGCACGAAGGAGACCCTTTGGTCTTCCGGCTTGTTATCCAGCTTTTTGGATCGCTTGTTCGATTCGCTTGAGAGTGGTTTCTTTGCCCAGCACTTCCAGGGTTTCGAACAGCGGTGGGGCGTTCTTGCGGCCGCAGACGGCTACGCGGATGGGTTGGAACATCTGTCCGGCTTTCACGCCTAGCTCCTGGGCGGCGGCGCGTAGAGCCTGATCCAGCGGGTCATGCTTGAATTCGACGGCCGGCAATACTTCCTGCGCGCGCTTTAGAGCTTTCAACGCCATCGCCGCGTCTCCTTTTTGCGGGATGAGTTCGGCGGGATCGTAGGGCGGGAGCTGGTCGACGAAGAAGAAGTCGGCGGCGCTGAGCACTTCGCGGAGCAGTTTGATGCGCTCGCGGATCAGCGGCGTGATGCGCAGCATTTTTTCTGAAGTGATGTTGAATCCGGCGGCGTGCACGATCGGCAGCAGGCGGGCGCTCAGGTCTTCGACGGGCAGGCCGCGGATGTGTTCAGCGTTCAGCCACACTGCTTTCGGATCGAAGGTTTCCTCTGGAGTTGCGGCCGGCTCCTTGAAGTTGACCACCGCGTTCGAGCGGTTGATGCCTTCGAGCGAAAAGGCGTCCATCAGTTCCTGGAGCGTCATATTCTCGCGGTCGTTTTTCGGCGACCAACCCAAGAGACACAAAAAGTTGATGAAGGCTTCGGGAAGAAATCCTGCGTCGCGATAGGTGGTGACGCTCACGACTGGGCCGTGGCGGCGCTTGGAAAGCTTGGTGCCGTCTGGGGCCACCAGCAGCGGAAGATGCGCGAACCGCGGCGGCGTCGCGCCGGCGGCTTCGAAAATCAGGACGTGTTTGAACGTATTCGTCAGATGGTCCTGGCCGCGGATGATGTGCGTGATGCGCAGGTCGGCGTCGTCGGCGCACGAGGCCAGGTGATAGGTGGGCATGCCGTCGGAACGCAGCAAGGCGAAGTCTTCGATGTCGGCAGCGGATTTTACCTGCTCGCCATAGACCGCGTCGGTAAACCGTACCGGCTGGCCGTTTTCGCGAGGAACGCGGAAACGCAGCGCGAACGGCTCTCCCGCGGCGGCGCGGTGGTCGCTTTCGGCGCGCGAAAGCTCGCGCATGCCAGGATTGAACAGCCACGTCCCCTGCGCGCCGGAGCGTTCGCTGTCCCCGGTGTGAGCGGGAGTGAAATCACGGTAGGCCAGGCCTTTCTCGAAGATCGCTTCGGCCGTCTGGCGGTGAAACGCGCCGCGTTCCGACTGCTTGTATTGCTCGTCCCAGCCGAGACCGAGCCACTTGAGGCCTTCGAAAATTGAGTGGACCGAGGCGTCCGTGTTGCGCTCCACGTCGGTGTCGTCGAGGCGCAGGATCATGGTTCCGGTGTTGTGGCGGGCGTATAACCAGTTGAAAATAAACGTCCTTGCACTGCCCACGTGCAGAAAACCGGTAGGCGAGGGCGCGAAGCGCACGCGCGGCTTCAACGTGGCAGAGGTGTCGCCCGCCGATGCCCCGCCTGGCAAAGGGTTGCTTGAAGAATCAGTCATCAGGGATCTCTTGCGATGTTACGGGCGGTGGAAAACTATCGTCAAGCCGTGAGCCTTGGGAAACGCCGCCTAAATCCAACAGGTCACAGGAGTTCGCAAACTTCTTAGAGTGTACTTAAATCCTGTTGTATCGGGACGCAGCGTATGAAAACATAGAGTTGCCGTTTCCCCCCGAAGATGTCTGGGAGAGTTTTTCCTTGGAACCCTAACCTCGGAAGTCTTCCCTCAGGAGTATTCGTCGGCCACATGGATAATCTTGTCATTCCCGCAGTTGTGATCCCGGGTTTTGTCTCGGTATTGCTGTTCCTTGTCTTTACCTACCTGTACGAACAAAGCCGGCAGGCATATTTCCGCGCGTGGCAGATGGCTTGGGCGGCTTACTCGCTGCACTACGTTCTGGATGCGTTTTC
>JBEKDY010000202.1:0-19885 GCA_050014115.1 Candidatus Sulfotelmatobacter sp.
CTTCACCTCATCGGGCCGGAGGAGTTGCGGGAAATCGAGCCGCATGCCAGCGGCCTGCGAGCGTTGGTGGTTCCTTCTACCGGCATCACGGATTACGCCAAGGTCTGCGAAAAATACGCGGATTTAATTTCCGCGCAAGGCGGGACTATTCTCACCTCGATGGCGGTCACGGGCCTCAAGCGCAGCTCGAATGAGATTGTTGTGGAGACCTCGCGCGGCACCTACACAGCCGGATTTCTCATCAGTTGCGCGGGACTGTTCAGTGACCGCGTTTGCCGCATGGTGGGCGACGAGCCGGGCGTAATGATCGTTCCCTTTCGCGGCGAATATTACGATCTCATTCCCGAGCGCGCGTCTCTGGTGCGCTCGCTGATTTATCCCGTGCCTGATCCGCGTTTTCCTTTTCTCGGCGTGCACTTCACACGGCGCGTCGGCGGCACCGTGGACGCCGGCCCCAACGCCGTGCTCGCCCTGCAACGCGAAGGCTATCGCCACTCCGACATCAGCCTGCGTGACATGGCCTCGTCACTCGCGTTTCCTGGCTTCTGGCGCATGGCTGCGAAGAACTGGCGCAGCGGGCTTCACGAATTTTACCGTTCGTTCTCGAAAACGGCCTTCATGAAAGCCTTGCAGCAACTGGTTCCCGAGGTACGAGCCGAAGATTTGATTCCGGGAGGCTCCGGGGTGCGGGCGCAGGCGTTAAAGCCGGATGGCACGCTGGTCGACGACTTTCAATTCTTTCCGTCGCGCAGAATATTGCATGTGCTCAACGTTCCGTCACCCGCCGCGACTGCATCTTTGTTGATCGGCAAATCGATCGTCGACACCGCGGCGCGCGATCTCGGACTCGGCTAGCTGTAGGCCAGTTCCTTCGCCCGCTGCGCGGCCTTCACCACCGCCTTGATGAGTGTCACTCGCAGCTTGCCTTCTTCCAGTTCGAGGATAGCGTCGATAGTGCAGCCCGCCGGAGTCGTCACCGCGTCCTTCAGCAGCGCTGGATGATCGCCGGTTTCGAGCACAACCTTGGCCGCTCCCAGCGTAGTCTGCGCCGCCAGCAACGTCGCAACATCGCGCGGTAGACCCACCTTCACGCCGGCTTCGGCCAGCGATTCCAGAATGATGTAAATATAAGCCGGACCGCTGGCCGAGAGGCCGGTCACGGCGTCCATGTGTTTTTCGTCCACAACAACAGTGCGTCCCACCACGTCGAAGAGACGGCAAGTCAAGGCAACATGCTCGGCGGAAGCATGCGCACCTTTGCAGACGGCGGTCATCCCGGCGCCTTGCGAGCAGGGAGTGTTCGGCATGGCGCGCACCACCGGAACTTTATCCGCAAGACCTTTTTCAATCAGCGAAGTCGGAACCGAAGCCGCCACCGAAATAATTAACTGCTTCGGCGTGATGTAACGGCTGATCTCCTTCACCACGTCTTGCACCACCTGCGGCTTCACCGCGATCACGATGATGTCGGCCGCTTTTGCTGCATCAGCGTTGCTGGTGCCGACCGTAACGTTCCACTTGGAAGCCAGCGTCTTGGCGCGCTCTTCGTGCGCAACCGTCGCGCAGGTCAGGTTCGGCGACAACATCCCGTGCTTGAGCAGAGCCTGCAGCAGAATGCCGCCCATTTTCCCGGCTCCCAGAAACGCAACACGTTTCCCCGACAAATCATTGCTGGAAGACTTTTCTTTTTTCGCCATTCGATATCTCGCCCTCAACTGCTGCTGCCACTACCGCACTTTTTCAGTTTTCGCCTGGCTCTGCATCCAATTCCACGCCGTCGCAATAATATCGCGCAGCGAATGCGAAGCCTTCCACTGCAGCAGTTCCTGCGCTTTGCGCGGATCGGCGACCAGCGCCGGCGGATCTCCCGGGCGCCGCGCCACCACCCGCCGCGGAACTTTATTTCCCGTCACTTCCTCGATCATGGCCAGAACTTCCTGCACAGAATCCCCGCGACCCGTCCCCACATTCGCCGCAAAAGAGGGCTTACCCGCAGCCAGATGATCGAGAGCCTTCACGTGCGCGTCCGCCAGATCGGTGACGTGAATGTAGTCGCGAATACAAGTTCCGTCAGGCGTTGGATAATCCGACCCAAACACCTGCAACTCCGGACCCCGGCCCGCCGCCGCGCGCAGCGCCACCGGAATCAAATGCGTTTCCGGTTCGTGCAGTTCGCCGATTTCCCCGCTCGCATCGGCGCCGGCCGCATTGAAATAACGCAGGCTGGCATAACGAAAACCGTACGCCCGGTCATAGGCCTCCAGCGCCAGTTCGAAGAAAAGTTTGGAAACGCCGTAAGGATTCACCGGTTGCCGCGGAGTGTCCTCTGCGATGGGAACTTTCGCCGGCTCGCCATAAACCGCGCAAGTCGAAGAAAAAATAATCTTCTTCCTACCCGCCTCGAGCGCCGCATTCAACAGTGACAGCCCTCCCTCCACGTTATTATGAAAATATTTCTGTGGGTTCGTGACCGATTCACCAACGTAAGCGAACGCCGCAAAATGCATAATCGCGTCCACGCGAGGCAGCACGTGCGCGAGCGCGGAGCGATCGAGCACGTCGCCCTTTACCAACTCGAAGCCGCGGGCCAGCGATTCATATCCGGCAGAAAGATTGTCGAAGATGATCACCTGATGCCCCGCCCGCCGCAGGGCGCGGGCCGCGTGACTGCCAATATAGCCGGCACCGCCAATCACCAGAACGTTCACTTGTTTATTTTTTCCTTTGCGAACGCAGAGAACCTAGCCTAGTCGCCGTCGCCCGTATCGACCGAGACCAATTCCAAAGCATTGAGCAGCGGACTCGATTCCGCGACGAATTCCACATGCCCGCACTTCGCGCAGGTCAAAATGGCGAGGCCGTGACTGCCACTTCCCGGAATCAGATGCACCTTCATCAACTGGTAGCGTTCAAGTTGCTGTTCGCAGCGCAGGCAGCGGACAACCTTCTGATACGGATCGCTGGAGACGCGTGCATCTACTTCGATGGCTGGTTTCATGAATTCCTCTTGAACCGGACCGGCCGAGGGAACAGGCCCAGCTTGCGCCAAAACCTCATCAAGCTTGGCGATTGGCGCAAGTTTATCACGCCACAAAGGTCGAAGAAGGAACGGTAACCACGCCGACAAACCCCACTGTCGCGGACATTGTTCCCATCTTAACTTCGCGGCTCACTCTTTCCGCCGGCATGGAAGTCGACAACTCAGAAGCAATCCACTTAGCTCGCAGGCTGATTGAGCACCGCTCCCAGAATCCGCACGCCGGCAGACTTCAAATCCTGCATGCGGCTGCGCGTCCGCTCCCTCCGAGTGGAATGAGTTTTCAGAACCAGCACGATGCCGTCTGTCATCTTTGCCAGATCGATCGATTCGTCGCCAACGTCCAAAGACGCGCCATCGACCAGAACATAGTCGAAATCCGCACGCAATTCCTGAAGCCTCTGGCGCAGGCGTTCGGAAGCGGCCAGATTTCGATCCGGACGATCCGCAGAAATATCGGAGCCCGAACTCACCAACGCCAGATTCCGCCGCGACACCTGGCTCACGTAGCCACCGATCGAACCCTCTTGCCTCAGCGCGTCAGACAGTCCGTGAAGATTGGGAACTCCGAAGTGTTCGTGCAGGGTGGGGCGGCCAAAGTTGGCGTCCACCAGGCAAACCCGCCCGGCAACCTGGCTGGCCAGCAATTCTCCGGCGCGGGCACAGATCCAACTGCACCCGTTGCCGGACTCGCTGCTGGCCAGCACCACGGTTCGCTTAGCTTCGGCTCGATTAGCTTCGGCTCGATTGGATACGGCCCGGTCGGATTCCGCTCTGGGCTCAAGAAATACGCCGTGCACCAGCTTCGTCAGTTCCTCGAGTTGCCACGGCTCCATCTCAAACTGCAGCGCCTCTTGATAACGATGCGGTTGATCTGGCAACTGTTGATGGTTGGAATCTGGAGGAAATGTTTTCGGCTCTAGCGGAAGCAGTGGGGCGTCGACAAGTTCCGGTCCGCCCGCCGGTTGAAAATACTCCTCCTCTTTCCCAACGATTTGCAAAAGCGCGAAATTCCGGCTCATAAATTCAGTCCAACGTTCCGTTTTTGATTCTTGAGCCGGCGCCCTCTGAAGCCAGCCTCGAACCGCGCTTCCAGTCTTTTAACTGCAGAGACAGCTGCTGCATGTAGGCGATCGCTTCGGCTGGGGTCAGCGCGTCAGGTCGGTTACCGTTCGTTGGCGAAACCGGCGCTACGCGCCCGTCTCCGGCAACCTTCGATGCGGCCGTAACCATCTCCTCCTCCAAATCCGTATTCACTTTCAACTCGGACGAGGGAACCTCCCGCTCCCCCGCGGCCGCTCCATTTTCCGAAACATCCTGCGAGATGTCGAGATCATGGATGACTTCCTCTACCATGCTCAGTTCCACAACTTTCTGACCCATCGCGAAACCCAGCGACAGCGCGTTGAAGCAGCAGTTATTGATGTTGCGCGGAATCCCGTCCGAGAATTGCGCGATCGCCTTCAGTGCCGGCGCAGCAAACAACGGCTCTCCGCAATACCCCGCCACGCGCAAGCGGTGCTGAATGTAACGTCCGCTTTCCTCCACCGAGAGTGGCGCCAGCCGGTTGAACAACGAAACTCTTTGCCGAAGCTGCGCCAGACGCGGGCTGGCCAGCTTCTCCGCCAGTTCGGGCTGGCCCGACAGGATGATCTGCAACAGCTTGGCCTGCGGAGTTTCAAAATCAGAAAGCAGTCGGACTGTTTCCAGCACGGAAGCGTCCAGGTTTTGCGCTTCGTCAATCACCACGATGAAGCGCCGTCCGGCGCGCGATTCCGCCAACAGCATCTTGTTGAATTGTTCGTGCAGGTGCACAAAATCCAGGTCCGGCCCTTCCACTCCAAGTTCAGCCAGCAAAAAACGCATGAACTCGCGTGAATTGCACTGGGTTTGGAACAGGAACACCGTGCGGGCATTCCGCCGAAATTTTTCCAGCAGATGAAACAAGAGCGTCGTTTTACCCAGGCCCGGCTTGGCAATCAGCGCAAGGAATCCGCGCTCTGCCTCCACTCCGTAATACAACGAGGCCAGGGCTTCGCGATGCGCCGGGCTCAGGTAGAGAAAGCGAGGATCGGGCGTAACCCCGAACGGCTGTTCCCGCAAGCCATAGAAATCCAGAAACATCTTTCCTGATCCCAGAGACCCCGATTCTAACGATTGTGTTTCCGGTGATATGACTCCAACAACTGCATGCGACGCGTGCCCATGATACTCCCGGCGGCTTGTGCAGCGGAGGGAGAACGCATGGTGATCCGCCATTCGGGAGGGAGATTCTTCCCGTTTTCGGACTCTGGCTATCGAGCATGTTCAGCTATCGACTCTAGCCGGGCTATCTCAGAAGTCAGATTTCAGAATGCAGATTGAAAATCTTAAATCTAAAATCTGCAATCTGAAATGCCTCTCTGGCACCCAGCTCTTTAGTTCGACAGTCTGAAGTTCAGCGTGATTCTGGCCTGCATCTCGGCCGGAGCGCCGTCGACCAAACGTGGATGAAAGCGCCACTGCCTCACCGCCGCCATGGCCGCGTCCGCCAGCAACGGTTCCCCGCTGACCACTTTCGTTTCCTGCACAGTTCCATCCTGCCCGATGTGAATGTCCAGCACCACCGCGCCCTGCAGTTGGCGATTCCGCGCTTCCTCCGGATAGTCAGGCTCGACGCGGTGAATCAGACTATTCTCCGCAGCCGCCGGCGACAGAGCGACAACTCTTTCCGGCGTCACGGAAGCCGCTTGCTCAACCGCGCCCCGCGCAGTTGCGGGCGGCTCAGCCTGGCCTTGCGAAGGCGGCATGCGAAATACTTCCTTCCCGTTCTCGAAAACCAGCAAGCTGCCTGCGGGGGCAGCGGGACGCACATGGCTGTCCGCTGCAGCCGGCGCGGACGCTGCGGCCGGCGCGGCGGACACAACCGCTGCCGCGGGAATTTGTGCGCCAGGTCGGGATGTGTTTTTCTCGCCCGCTGCCGTTGCCTCAGAATTCGTCGGGCCAGGTGCCAACGTCGTTGGCCGCACGGAGGGTCGACGGACCATGGTCCTCGTCGAACCTGCATGTTGGGGTCCCATGCGTTCCACAACCAGCAACACCATGAACACGGTGCAAGCCAGAACCACCGCCCCTAATGCCCACCCCACAACATCGAACCGGCGCCCCGGACCCGGGCTCACTAAAGCAGGGTTCACAAAACCCGGGCTCACAATTTCAGCAGGTTCCGGTTCATCTGCGATCGGGACCGGGATGGACGTGGTTTCCCAACTTAATTTCGGATTATCAGGGAGCAAATCCGCCGCTGGCACACCCTCGACCGAACTCCATACCGGAGCCTCGATTCCACTCTCGATCCCAGCCCCCGCCGGACTCTGGACGGCGCTCCCAACCACCCCCCCCACCAAACTCGCCAGCGGCTCGGCAGCACGCTCCAGATTCCTCATCACCCGCACCGACAGAGCTTCCAGCGTGCGCTCATCGCGATCTCCGAATGCCCAGGCCCGCGGGGAAAAAACTTCAAAAAGGCCGACCACTCGGTTGCCATCGATTCGGTTGGCATCGATTCGGCCGGAATCGATCAGCGGCAACACCAGCGCCGAGCGCACTCCCAGACGCTGCGAAGCGGTTGCATCCGCCCGGGGATCGGTCTGCGCATCGTCGCAGCGCTGCGTCTGCCCCGTCCGAATACACTCCCCGGAAAGTCCCGAAGCAACGTCCTGCCGCGCGCCCAACTCCGGAGCCGTAGGCCCACTGCTGGCCCGGCAGACCATTTCTCCATCCCGTTCCAGCACCACCGCCGCCCCCGTCGCGCCCGTGGCCAGGCAAGCCTGCTCCACAATTTCATTGAGCACAATTTCGAGGGCGAGTTCCGCCGATAAATCCGCAGGAAAACTCTCGCCACCGTGAGCCGCAAACTTCGCGGCAAGCTCGGCAAGATCGGACTCGAAACCGGCAGCGCTCCGCGGCGAACCCGCACTCTCAGGTGCCGCCAGCGAGCCGTCCGGCGCTGCAGGCGGCCAGCCGGGATCGGACATGGGATGAGGAGCCATTAGAATGAGAGCTCAGGCGGAAAACAGCGCCTGTAGCGGAGTTTCGCCCTAAAACCGGGGGTTGTCAATACAACGTTCGCGCCCAGCCGGACTTCCTTGGTGCCGCCTGGGTAGTGGCTCAGTTTGTGAGATGCTCAGGTTGGGATTGTGTGGAGCGGGCACTCTTGTCCGCTTGCTTGCAGCTCGCCAAACCAGCGGGCAAGCCTGCCCTGAGCGAAGCCGAAGGGTGTGCCCGCTCCCCACAGGGAATCTACCCCCCGCTGACCCACGGACCTGCCGTCCCAAAACGGTCGCGGCCCGAAATACAGTGACGTGCGGCAATTCTTTTCCCTCATGCAATGATAATCTGAACCGCGTAGGAACCGCGCGATTGAACGCGAAACGCGAGATGCCAGCGTGCGAATCCTACGAGCCGTCAGGAGTCGGAATATGCGCATTGCAGTCGTTGGTTCGGGATACGTAGGCTTGGTCGCGGGCGCCTGTTTCGCCGACCTCGGTCATCAAGTCGTCGTCGTCGATAACGACCAGGCCAAGCTCGACGCCCTGCAAAATGGCCAGGTTCCGATCCACGAAAAATTCCTCCCGGAACTGCTCAGCCGCCATCGCGGCAGCCGTCTGGAATTCTCCGGCAACCTTCAGGAAGCCGTCCGCGACAGCGACGTAATTTTCGTCACCGTCGGCACTCCGCAAACCGAAACCGGAGAGGCCGATCTTTCCTTCGTCGAGTCCGTGGCCCGCGAAATTTCCGGCGCTCTCGGCGGCTACAAAGTGGTCGTCGAGAAAAGTACAGTCCCGGTCTACACCAGCGAGTGGGTACGGAAAGTAATACTCCGCAACGGAACCGATCCCGCATGCTTCGACGTCGCCTCCAACCCCGAATTTCTCCGCGAAGGCACCGCCGTCGCCGATTTTCTTTTCCCCGACCGCATCGTGATCGGCTGCGACAACGAGCGTTCCGCCGAGGTTCTGCGCCAGGTCTACGCGCCCATGACCGACGGCAGCTACTACCAGCGCGCCAACGCAATTCCTCAGCCGGATCGAACCTCCGTTCCCCCTCCCATCCTCGTAACCAGCAGCAAGAGCGCCGAGCTCATCAAGCACGCCTGAACCCCGGCATCGGCTACGGCGGATCCTGCTTTCCCAAAGACGTCCTCGCCTTTCGTGCCGTGGCCCGGGAATGCGGCTACGACTTCCGCCTGCTCGATGAAGTCATGCACATCAACGAAGAACAGCGCACCCGCTTCCTGCGCAAAGTGCGCAGTGCCCTATGGACGCTGCGCGGCAAAAACCTCGGCGTGCTCGGTCTGGCCTTCAAAGGCGGCACCGACGACATCCGCGAATCCCCCGCCATGTTCCTGGTGCAAGCCCTGCTGCAGGAAGGTTGCCGCATCACCGCCTACGATCCTGCCGCCATGGCGCACGCTCAGGACGCCTTCAAGTCAAACATCGACTCGCCAACCGTCCATTCAAATACCCATTCGAACGTCTCGAGCATCGCCTCCAACCTCAAATTCGCCAGCTCCGCCTACGAAGCCGCCAACGGCGCCGACGCGCTTCTCATCCTCACCGAGTGGGAGGAGTTCGCCCACCTCGACCTTTCCCGCCTCAACCAGATCCTGAAGTATCCCATCGTGATTGATGGCCGCAACCTGTATGATCCTGAAGTGATGGCGGCTCACGGTTTCACCTACTACAGCGTGGGTCGCGCAGCTTGCCACCCCGACGGCGTATCTTCGGCAACCCGCGGCGAGGACGCTATAAGAAACGGCGCAAAGAGAGCATGAGTTCAAAACGCGCGGCGGTCACCGGCGGCGCCGGTTTTCTGGGATCTCATCTGTGCGACGCCCTTCTCGGCGACGGCTGGCACGTGGTCGCGGTCGATAACCTGCTCACCGGCCGCCGCTCCAACCTTGAACATCTCCGCCGCGAGCCTCGTTTCGAACTCATCGAGCGCGACATTTGCGAACCCTTCGACGTCGGCAGAGTCGACTTCGTTTTTCACTTCGCCAGCCCCGCCAGCCCCGTCGACTACACCATCCACGGCATTGCCACTCTCAAGGTCGGCTCGCTCGGCACTTTTCATGCTCTCGATCTCGCCCGCAAATATGGCGCGAGTTATCTGGTCTCCTCCACCTCCGAGTGCTACGGCGACCCGCTCGAGCATCCCCAGACCGAGACTTACTGGGGCCACGTGAATCCCATCGGGCCGCGCTCCGTCTACGACGAAGCCAAGCGCTTCACCGAAGCCGTGACCATGGCCTACCACCGCTATCATCAGGTCGACACGCGCATCGCCCGCATCTTCAACACCTACGGCCCCAGAATGCAGTTGAACGATGGCCGCGTCGTCCCCAACTTCATGAAGCAAGCCTTACGCGGCGAGGACCTCACCGTCTATGGCGACGGCGGCCAGACGCGCAGTTTCTGCTACGTCAGCGATGAGATCGACGGCTTTATGCGCCTCGCGAAATCCCAAGAGCACACGCCCGTGAATATCGGTAATCCCAACGAATTCACCATCCTGGAATGTGCGCAGCAGGTGCTGAAGGTCACCGGATCGAAAAGCAAAATCCGCCACGAACCGCTCCCACCAGACGATCCCAAGCAACGCCGCCCAGACATCACCAAGGCGCGCCGACTCCTGGACTGGGATCCCAGGATCGACCTGGAAACCGGCTTGCGAATGTCTCTGGATTATTTCCGGAAGGCTGTCGCCCAAGAAGCAACGGAAGGAAAAAGAGAAGAAAAGAAAGAAGAAAAGAAAACGGCCGGCTAACTGTTTTCCGAGTTCTCCGGCTCTTCCGCGCTTTCCGCGCTCGCGACCACGAAGTCGGTCAGCTTCTGTACTGTGTCGCGTTCATCTTTGGTTTTCAAATCAAACGCAATTCCCATCCCAAACCCGGGATGCGACGCCTGCACCGCACCGCGCAGGCTGAGCTTGATTTCATGAGTGTGCACGATGATCTCCACCGATGTGCCCTTCGCAAACGGCAGCGACACTTCCAGGTAACAGCCGCCGGTACTCAGGTCGGTCAGGCAACAATGAATCGGCACCGCGATTCCGGTGCGGAAGACCTGCGCTCCCAGTCGGCACGCATACCGCATTTTGTCCCGCCGGTTTCCGGCTTCGGCGCGCAAACGCGCGGTTTCAGTTCCAGCGCCCGCCGGTTCGGCGCCGCCATCGTGTCGGGGTTCTGAGCGGCGGTCTGCGCCGGATTCCACAACGCGCTTTACACGTTCTGCACCCACTCCCACCGCCTGCGGCGGTTCTTCCATCTCCACCGTGACGCCCGCCACCGATTCCTGCACCTGCGCAGCCGGCAGAACCGGCCTCAAAAAGTCGGTGATCAAGCGCCGCGAAGCTTTGGGAACATCCACAAACTGGATTCCGCTTCGTCCATTCCAATCCTGCCAGACGACCTGGCCAGACAGTCGAACGACTGCCGATTGGTCCGGAAGTTGAAACTGAAAATAAACCTTAGTTGTGGGAGGAAATTTCTTGCCGAATCGTACCGACATTCCGTCTTCGGCTAAATCCACCAGCGTCGCTTTTTCCTGCGCCACGTCGGCGTAATCAATCGTGGCATGGGCGTGCACCGTGGCTCGCGGCTTCCGTCGCTTTTCTTTGCGCATTACCGCCCGCGCCGCCCGCAAGCTGCTGAGCGCACGCTCGTAGGAAACCGGCTTGTAGAGCACAAAATTCACACCCAGCGAGAACATTTCCCGGATGTTGTCTTGCCCCGGCACCACCGCCACCGCCAGCGTCGCATCGTTCAGCCGCGAGAGCCGGGTTTCCTTCAGCAGCGTGGTGACGTCGCGCTGCGACCCGCAGTCGAACACCATCACGTCGAAGCGCTCCTGCGCCAGACGAATCCCAGCCCGCACCATGTCGGAGCAGGTTTCCACCCGTATGCTGAGTTCTCCCAGCACCTGGCGTAATACCTGGCTCGCCGTCTCGTCTACGCACACCAACAGCGCCGATAGATTCATAGCTAGCCGACATCGTAGAGTCACCCCGGTTCCCCGGACAAGTTACCGCGGTCACGTTCGCTGCCTCACTCGCGAGTTAAGTGGTGTGTCCTCATCGCGAATGACCTGAGTAACCTTATGGATTACAAAAGGCCAATCCTCCGTCGTTGCACCGTCGTGCTTTGACGTCCCCTCCAGCCCTTCCTAGGATGAATACTGCGCTACACGCCAGGACCGGTGCGGTCTCGGCGAGGGCATGCATTGCGGAAAGTTCTGCTTCTTCGAGGTCCCTGGGAATGGGATGCCGGAAGCAAGGCGTTTCCCCCGGCCGAATTGAAGAAGTGAGAAATGAAGAATTATGAGACAGAAACCAAACCGTGGGTTCTCGCTGCTGGAATTGATGATCACTGTAAGCATCATTTTGATCATGGGGGGTGTCACATTCCTCACGATGCAACCCATCCTCCAGCAGAATCACGTCAACACCGCGTATGAAACTGCGCTGGGAGTGATCCGCACTTACCGCAATCAGGCGATCACCCAGAGCAATCGTTACATCATCACATTCGCTCCGGGAACTACCACCCCGCCCGCTACTCCCTCTACCCTGACCGTGCAGTTCTGGGGAACGGGAGTACCGGTGGCGCCGGCTCCTGTCACCGTCGCGACTTACCAGCTTCCGCCGGATATTCAGTTTGGAGTTCTGGGTGGGTTTCCCACCAGCGCAACCACCGTGCCAGACGGCTTCGGCGCGGGCGCTACGGCGCTCGATTTCGATCAAGGCATGGGTCTGGGCAGCCAGAACTACATCATGTTCATGCCCGACGGTTCTTCGCAGGACACGCTCGGCAACTGGAATAGCGGCGTCCTTTACATGACCCGCGCCAGCGATCTTTACAGCTCGCGGGCCATCACCGTATTCGGACCCACCGGCAGAGTCCGCGGCTATCGCCTGAACAACGTCGCCGGAGTCAACACATGGGTGCAGCAATGAAAAAAACAATGTTTGCGTCTTCTTCGGCTCATGCTTCCTCGACTCGTTCTTCGCAGCGCGGATTCTCCCTGATCGAGGTCATGATTTCCGCCGTCATCCTCACCATCGGCATTGTCGCCGTCATCGGCGGGTTTGGCGCCGCTGTTAGCGCGACTCAATACGCGCAATACGATCTCATCGCCCGCCAGAAAGCTCTGCAGGCCATGGAGAGCGTTTACACCGCGCGCAATACCCAGCAGATCAGCTTCACCCAGATTGCCAACATCGGCAGCGGTGGAATTTTCACCGTCGGTCCCACGCAGATGTTAAACCCTGGCCCCGACGGCTTGGTCAACACCGCGGATGATACCAACTATGCCGCCAGCGGCCCCTGCCCGGCGGGCCCCGAGTGCCTGGTTCTTCCCGGCCCCGACGGTATCCTCGGCACCGCCGACGACACCGCCCTGGGCTTGCAGAGTTTCACCCGCCAGATCCAGATCAACAAGGTTTTTGAAGCGGACGGCGTCACCGTAGACCCCAACCTGAAACAGATTGTCGTAACCGTCACCTACGTCAAGAACGGAGGCACGAACTCCAAGACCTTCACCGTCCAGGCCTTGATCTCGGCGTTCTCATAGATTCCGCGCGAAAAGATTGCACGTCAAAAGATCGAGCACGAAACGAACGAACGTGAAAAGAACGAACCTGAAAACCATGAACATGCGAAAACAAAATACGCAACCCGGGTTCTCGCTGCTGGAACTCATGATCGCCATGTCGATCGGTCTGATCGTTCTGGGAGCTGCCACCAGCTTGTTTAAAACCGGCATGAACGCCACGTTCGTGGTCTCGCAACGCGCCGAAACCCAGCAGAACATGCGGGCTGCCATCGACATGATGAACAAAGACATCAGCTTGGCGGGCGCCGGCATCACCGGCGGCATCCAGCTTCCGCTCGGCGGCGGAGGCGGCACCTCCAAGTACGGTTGCGATCAAACCGGCACCTGCTATGTGACCGGCGACACCTATCCCAACTCCAACTACCTTTACGGAATTGTTCCCGGCTATCTACACGGTGTACAGGGCGGTGCCACCGTTCCTTCAGCTCCCGCACCTGCGGTCAACGACAGCATCACGGTCGTCTACTGCGACTACAATTTTCCGCTGTTCGAATACAACGTCTCCGCCATCAACGCCACCGGCACCCTGGTCACGGTCGCGGCCAACCCTCTCTACACCCCTGCGCCGGTTGCCATCAACTCGCCCGGCGGCATTCAGGTTGGCGACTTGATCTATCTCAACAACAGTCTGGGCTCAGCCGTGGGCGAAGTGACGAGTGTGAGCGCGACCACCCTCACCTTCAGTAATCTCGATCCCCTCAACATCAACCAAAGCGGAGCGACCTCCAACAACATCAAAGCCATCGCCGGGGGCGCTAACACCAGCATTTATCGGCTCTTCGCGGTCACCTACTACCTTACGGTGCCCACCAACGGCCAGCTGCCACGGCTCATGCGGCAGGTCAATGGTTTGACCCCGATCCCCGTCGCCGACAACATCATCAACCTGCAGTTTTCCTATGATGTCTACAATTCCTCAACCAACGCCCTCGATTCCAACGAGGCGAATCCCCTCGGCGCCGGCGAATCCCCCAACCTCATTCAAAAAGTGAACATCGTCGTCATGGGCCAAAGCCTGGTCGCCGGCGGAAAACAGAACCAGAGTATGTACCTGGCCACTTCGGTCAGCGCGCGGGACATGGCGTTCCGCAATCGATATCAGTAATCGTCTTTTGAGGTGAGAGAACATATGGCACACAGTAAACATAGCTCGCGAGGTTTCACCCTTATCGCAGCCCTTTTAGTCATGGTGCTGCTATCCGGCGTGGCCGTCGGGCTTCTGTTCATGGTGAGTAGCGAAACGCGCATGAGTGGCAACGGCCTGGAAAACGATCAGGCCTACTACGGCGCTGAGTCGGGCATGGAAAAGCTCACCGCCGACCTCTCCTCGCTCTACACCGCTTACATGGTACCCACCAACACCCAGATCCAGGCTCTGGCCACCAATCCCCCCAGTTCGTCGATGGTGGGCTCCGTCACTTACAGCGAGAGCATCACCTACCAGACCAATCCCGTCACCGGCGCCCCAGCCTCCAGCTGGAATACAGTCAGTTCCGGCGCCGACGCGGGCCTCTACGCTGAAATCGTTCCCATGACGCTCAACGTCAGCGCCCTGCGTCCCGAGGGTGCTTACGTCAACATGACCCGGCAGGTGGAAATTGCTCTGATTCCCGTGTTTCAGTTTGGCGTGTTCTGCGGCTATGACTGCAGCTACTTCGCCGGACCCAATTTCGGTTTCGCCGGCCGCGTCCACACCAACGGAAACCTGTTCCTCGCCGACGGCGCCGATCTCGTCTTCACCGACAAAGTCGCAGCCTACTCGCAGATCATCACCGATCGCCTGGAAAACGGCTACCTCACCACCTCCAATTACGGCGGCACCATTTATGTTCCCAAAGCCAGTGGCGGCTGCCCTCTGGCCACGCCGCCAGTTTTCCCGCCCACCGGCGCCAATTGCCTGAGCCTGCCCGGAGTCAACACCATCCCCGGAGACGCCAGTTGGAGCGGCGGTTATCCCACCATCGGCGGCGCGGCCAATGCAAATTTCCCCAGCATCTCCACCGGTACCTTCAACGGATACCTCGCCAATTCCCTCACGGGCGTGAACAGTTGCACCAGCAATCCTCCGCCCTGCACGGATCCCATTCAGATCATCCGTAAACCTCAGCCCGGAGAATCCGCCACCAGCGCCATCGGAAGTTCGCGCTTGTACAACAAGGCCTCGATTCGAATCCTCCTCGCCGACACCCAGGCCGACCTTCACCCCGAGCGTGGCCCCATCGGCGACGGCCAGGATGTCTATCTCACCCCAAACGGATCCGTGGCTTTGAATGGAGCAGCCCGGTTGTATAACACCGCTGGCGGAGCCGTCGCCGGACCCATGCCTTACGCCATGGCGAGGGTAGGCACCAACAACTGGATTGCGCCCACCGGAACTGCCGGCTGGACCAGCTACCCCATTCTCGGCGAAGTCACCACGTCAGCCCTTCCGGTCAACGGACAAGGCGCATGGATCCGGGTGGAGTACCTGAACAATGCCGCGACCCCGGTGTGGGTCGGCGTCACCACGGACTGGCTGAGCTACGGCTTCTCCCGGCAATATAACCAGGCTCCCACCGGCCCGGCCGGTACCGGCCCCACCGCCACCAAACCCGGCGCCGACCCTTATGTGCCGGATGCGATCCTGATCCTGCAACAAATGGCTCCGGGCGCGACTTCTCCGGTAACCGTCAACGGTGCCTACCCCATTAATTTCTACGACCCGCGCGAAGGCTATATGCGCGACAACGCCAACGGTTGCGCCGTCAACGGACTCATGAACGCCGTGGAGCTGAACGTCGCCAACCTCGGATACTGGCTCGCTGGCAAGGCGCCCTACGCCGGCGACGTCGGCACCTCCGTGAACTATATCAACCAGAACGGCTACATCCTGTACTACTCCGACCATCGCGGCATGCTTCCCGATCCCAACCCCACCAACGGCGGCCAGATCGCCGGAGGCACCATCACCGGCGAATCCGGTCTGGAAGACGTCGTCAACTCGAGCCAGTCGTTAACCTCCACCACTCCCGACGGAGTCCTTCAAGGCGCCACCTACTACAGCTACTCGCCAGAAGACGCCGATCAGAACGGTTTCCTCGACAACTGGGGCGGAAAAAACATTGGCTATGGCTTCGGCGTGAATACCAACACAGCTCCGCCGAACCCCTACCTCTCCATTGCCGGCTGCAACACCACTGGATTGAGCAACGCGGTCACTGGAGCTCGTCACGTACTCAAACTTGTAGCTGGCGGCATGACCCCGGCCGGCGTGAGCTACCTGCCCATCCTGCCCCCCGCGGCAGCCTGCTCATTCACCGCCACCACCGATTGCGGCGGGTTCACCGTGTCCTCGGAGAATCCGGTTTACGTTCAGGGTGACTACAATAGCGGTTCTGCCGATACATTCTGGACCGGCGGCAGCAACAACGCACAGCATTCGGCCGCATCCATCGTCGCCGACTCGGTCACGCTGCTCTCCAGCCTTAGTGCGTGGCCCGTGACCGGTTCCACCACCGGATGGACAGATCTGGGCAGCCTGACTAACTTCAACAGCATGACCAACCGCAACGCCAGCACCTCCTATTACCGCATGGCCGTCTCGGGAGGTAAGAACATTCCTTTCCCGGAACCCACCTTCAGTGGCGTGGCCCAGGACTTTGGAACCGATGGAGGACTGCACAACTTCCTGCGCCTTGTGGAAGATTGGAGCGGTGTGAATCTCAACTACAACGGTTCGCTGGTGAGCATGTACTACTCCGAATACAACACGGGCACATTCAAATGCTGCACCATGGTCTATAGCGCCCCGGTTCGTAGCTTCTATTTCGACACGCTGTTCCTGAACCCCAACAACCTGCCTCCTGGCACCCCCATGTTCCAGGACATCGTGAACCTCAGCTACCACCAGAACTTCACCCCACAATAATCAACCCGAAGCCTCGACCCACCCCGGCTCCGCGACAAGCGGAGCCGGAGTTTTTCGCTGTGCAGGGGCCAAGGCGCAAAGCCAGCGCTGGAGGTTGCAGAAAGACCCACGAATGCGCACAGTACCGTAGAAGAGCGGCGCTTCAGTACCGTGGAAGAGCGGCGCACAGTACCGTGGAAGAGCGGCGCTTCAGCGCCGCGCAGAGCCCCCAAATCAACCAGGGCTTTAGCCCCCGGACGGCCCCGGAAAAACCCTAACGCCAGGCAATCCAGTAGAATCCTACCGGTCCGGAAAAAAGAGGAAACCTCATGCCCCCAATTCGCAAGCCGAATTCCACGACCGCCACGAGATGGAAGTCTCATCCTTCGAGCGCGGAAAAGTCACGCTCGACGAATATCTCGACCGCACCGTCTTCTACCGCGCGCGCACCTTCTCGAAAGAAGATTTCAAGGCGTACATGTTTTCTTTGTCGAAGCCGTTCCCGGAAGTTCTCAACCTGGCCCGCAACCTGGCGGCATCGGGCAAATACTTCATGGGCACCATCAACAACGAATCGCGCGAACTCAACCTCTACCGCATCGAAAAAAACGGCCTGCGGAATATCTTCCGCGTCTTCGTCAGCTCCTGCTTCGTCGGCCTCCGCAAACCCGAAATCGACATCTACCGCATGGCCCTCGAAATCACCCAGATGCCCCCAGACCAATGCTGCTTCATCGACGATCGCGCCCCCAACCTGGAGTCCGCCACCAGGCTAGGCATGCAAACCATCGAAATGCAATCCCTCGATCAATTGCAGAAAAGCCTCGCAGCCCTGGGAGTAACCGCCTAGCGCGCGCTGTATGGATCAAGGGCTTAACTGACCCCTGGGCCCTGATCCCCGACCCCTGCTCTACCAGAGCCCGCATCTCACTTCCGCGGCACGCTCGACTTCACTCCCGCACTCGGCGGCACATTCGACTCCGCGCCCCCAAACGTCAGATCACTCGACCAGCAGTCGGAAGCAATCTTCCACTCGCCATTACTCTGCCGCGCCAGCACCCAAAGATATTTCCCCCGCTCCTCACGCCGCTTCCCGGCCGCGCCCGGCACCAGAGCCTTGCAGCGCCCAGCTTCGTAAGCCATGTCGCCCGCCACTTCCACCCGGATCGGTTCCACTTCCACTTCCCCCAGCCCGGCATCGAGAGCGCCAAAGAAAAACTCGCGCACCGCCGCCGCCCCACGCACCGCAGGATAATTCGAGCGCATCACCATGGCGTCGGAGACATACAGATCGAGCAGGTCATCCAGGTGCTTGGTATTGCAGGCCAGCACCCACTCCTGCGTGATGCGCCGCACCGCCGCCTCGGCACGGCTCATCGATTCCCCGCGCAACACGGACATCTGCCGCTTCTCCGGCTCCCGAAAATCCTGTGCCGCCGGCCGTCCCGCGCCGCCAGACTCCTGTCCCGCGGGAAAATAGTGGTGATGGTAGTGGTGATGGTAATGATGGGTCTCAGGAGAGCCAGCCCCGGGTCTCAACTGTGCTTCCCGTTCCCGATGCGGCGGGGGTGAAAACGGAGGAGCCGACATATTCCCGCCCTGCGTAAGTTCGTGCGGAAGCCGCTCGTCCAGTCCTCCGTCGAACCCATCCGCCGGCAGACCGCACATGGCGCAGAATTTATTGCCCTCGCGGTTGCGGTATCCGCATACGCGGCACGATCCCGGCGATTCAGATCCGGGCGATGAAGACCCGGGCGACGCGCCAGCACTGAGTCCCCGCGCCGCATCTTCCGCGTCCGCCTCCGCCGCCAGCCGTTGCACCGCTTCCAGCGCCGCCGCCATCGCATCCGGCCCCGGCCGCGGACGCCGCATCTCCGGCTGCAGCTGCTTGTAGAACTCATCTACATCAGAATTCGCGGCCAGCTCGCCTTCCGCGGAATCGCCCGCAGCGCCCTGCTCCGCAGCCCGAAACGCTTCGTCAGAGCCCCGAGACAACCCTGCTGGTTTTATTTTCTTATCTTTGTCCAAGACCTGAACCGCCTAGATAGGCTCATTCTAGCCCAGCCGCAGTTCCAGCGACTGGAAAATCCAGTAGTCGCTCAATTTTGAATTTCTTCGCGTACTCTGCGGCCTTTCCTTTGCGAACTCTGCGGTTAAAGGGTCTTGTTCTTGTGCGAATCAAAAGACTTTAACCGCTAAGTGCGCGAAGAAAAGGCCGCAAAGTACGCGAAGAAATTCAAATCGATCCACCACCGGAAATCAATGTCTGAAGAATTAATGTCTGAAGAATCAACGTCTGAAGAATCAACGACCTGAAGAATCAACGACCTGAATCAACGGCTGGAAAACTCAATCTTACCTTCCGCTTCGGTAGGAACTCCGTTGCAGGTGGCCGGGCGATACTTCCAGGTGCGAACCGTGCGCAGCACGTTGCGGTCGCCCGTGGCTCCAGCGCTTTCCAGGATGAGTGGACTGTGCACGCGCCCATCGGTGCCAATGATAAAGCTGACTTTCACCTTCGTGGTGGTAGAAGTGCGGCTCATCAGCGGCGCAGGCGTGGTAAGAGCCTGGGGGAAGTGCGGCTCATCAGCGGCGCAGGCGTGGTAAGAGCCTGGGGCGGTTGAACATCGCCGCAACTGGAGGGGGAATCGCTGACGTGCGGCACATCGCTGAACTGGGATGTCTTGGTCAGCGGCCTCCAGGCCACCAGCTCACGCTCCGGCAGCGTCGCCGGACGAACAGTAGGCACAGGGGCGCTAACCTTTGCAAAAGCCAGCGCAGATACCGCGAGAGTTAAAACAGGCCAGAGACAACGCATCGGTTCGATACCCTGATTCGCGAAATGCCGATTCGAATTTCTAGCTCAAACAGAGGAGCTACGGTAAGAATCGGGCGCAAACCGAGGGCCAAGTCAGCGCCATCGCTAACTACCTTAGCGTGCTATGGGTTAGGAGCAAAACAGCAAGCCGGGAGGCGCATTTGTGTGAAAGTGATTGCATAATTTCGCTGCAACCACCCTCATCTTCGCGATCTTTGTCGAGTTAGCATCCTGTTTTCATAGGCATAGAACCAAACGCGAATGTCATACACGAGTGCCGAAATTCCACTCCGCAGGCGAGCTCAGAAACTGAAAGTGGCCTGCAAATCGATGCGCCGATTCGCCACGCCGGTGGAGAATGGGCCGCCCTGAAGACTGTTGTATTTATCGAAAAACGGAGATCCCAGCACCCAGGCTCCGGCAGGGTTGCCAACGTTCACCTTGTTGAAAACATTGCGCACAGAGGAGCTCAGCGTGAGGTTGTAACGCCG